>RDYJ01000063.1 GCA_004293145.1 Nostocales cyanobacterium
TAGTCCATTTACCAAGCATGGTTTTGATGATGCGGGCGTGTTTGCGGGAAACTCCTCCAAAAGGTAAAAACAAGTCGCATTCTGGTAGACGACCGATAATAAAGACATCTTGCGTCACGGAAACCTCTGTTTCCGTGTTACCCTCTGTTAAGAGTAGTTTGAGTTCAGTCATAAGTGTAATACATCTATACTGAAGGTGAAGAACACAAGTATCAAAACCAACCTTTTGCCAACTTACGCATTAAATAAAATACATATATTTACTCAATATATATCTGTTTGTTTGCGTAAGTCTTCACGTTAGCTTTTATTTATGATACTGTTAAGAGCATTAGAAGTAATGCGGTTGTATGAAATTTTACTAAATTTAATCCGTAGCATACACCAAGTATTACTGGCTTAGTATGACAGAAATCATTAACCAGTAAAACAATTAGCATATATAGGAATCCGATTTGATTTTTGTTGACGAAGCTGTGCGCTTTGCGCTCAAAAAACTCGGTACACCTGAATGGTCTAGAATTGTCTTGCCTTTTGCCTCTTACCTGCCGGCACAAACGATGATGGCTGATGCCGCCGACACGCTACCGTGGTAAGCGTAGCTATGCCCACAGGGCTTTAAGTCACGCCAGCTATCAGGAAAAGGATTCAGGATTTCCGGTTTATTCAGCAAGCCCTAACTATTTGTATATATGGCAACAATTAAACTCAAGTTTAAATTTTATAATTACTCTAATTACTTAGAGATATGTTCAATAATTTTCACTAAACTAAGTTTAGTTATAAAAAGCTAATCTTGACAATAAATTTATAAATGATTGATGAATTCTTAACAGTAAGAATAGTTGTCTACACAGACTAAGAGTTTATAATATAATTATTTAAAATCAATAATTGTTCAAGTTAGCAATCTATCATAATTCATGATTAAATAATAATCTTGTGAGTTGACTTTACGAGTAAATACTATTGATTCTTAGTTGAGTTTCCCATATTCACAGTCAGCGACTTAATATCAGGTAATTATGAATCACCGCCCAAATATTTATCAGAAATCTCAAAGAGTAAAATTATATCTACTGAATTGGCTGTTAGTTTTAGGAACTATTTTGGTAATAGCCATAGCCACACTTTATCCATTTAAGTTTTTATTACCTCATAGTTTTTCTGCGGCTGATTTTTTTGCCAGTTTTAACAATACTAGTTCTTTTCAAGATCAGGTAAATAATGTTTTATTATTCATGCCTTTAGGCTTCTACTGTGCCAATTTATTGCAGAAACTTCAAGTTAGACTCATATTCCAAATTATCATAGTGTTGCTGCTGAGTGCTGGCTTCTCATTGACGGTGGAAACATTACAAATATTTCTCCCTTCTAGAAGTCCTACTCCAGCAGATATTTTTAACAATACCTTGGGTGGATGTTTAGGTCTTTTTGGATTTTATTTCTGGAATTATCAAAGCTTAACTCGCATGGGTTTAGAAATTACAGGCAATAGTTCAAGATTATCAAATCAAAAAATTACAGGATTTATTCTCGCTTATTTATCTTTCACTTTGGTTATTTCTCTATTTTGGCAAAGTACAACAAATTTAAGTAATTGGAATTTAAACTATCCACTTTTACTTGGTAATGAACGCGATGGAAATAGACCCTGGCAAGGATATATTTCTGAAGTTTATATCACTGATAGAGCCATATCCAATTATGAAGCTAGAAAAGCTTTAGATGATGCTAATTATTGGCAAAATCTTGGGAATTCTCTGGTGGCTAATTATCAATTAAATGGGAACTGTTGTCAACAAGAACAAACAGGAAATTTACCAGAATTATTATGGCAGGGAACACCTACAAATATCCAAAATCATGAGGGAGTTTTTTTGAATTCTAGCCAGTGGCTAATAACAGCAACCTCTGTGAAAAACCTCAGCCAAAAAATCAGCCGAAGCTCTGAATTTACCCTAATTACTCATGTCGCTACTAACAATACCCAACAGACTGGACCAGCACGGATTATTTCAATTTCTGGTGATTATTTGCGTCGTAATTTAACCCTATCACAAGAGGGTAATTCACTAGATTTAAGATTGAGAACACCGCTAACAGGGGAAAATGGCTCAGATATACAAATCATGATCCCTAATGTTTTTACAGACAAGAAATTCCATCAAATTATCATCACTTATGCCAGAGGGACTGTTCAATTTTATATCGACACAGTAAAACGAGCTTACTCATTTAATTTACTAGATTTAATTCCCTTAAATCAGAAAGTATTTTACTACGCGCTAACTTTTATTCCTTTAGGTGCAAGTTTAGCTATTCTTAGTCTTTTTGCTAAAAATCGGGTCATATTCTCTAGATTAATGATTGGGAGTGGTATTTTATTACCTTCGATCATCTTAGAAACTATGTTGATTAGTGAAAATCATAAAAGTCTCAGTTGGAAAAACCTCTTATTAGGAATATTATTTACAGCAGGGACAATATTGATTTTCAGAATCAGAGGGGAATATTTAAAGGCTAGAACTTAATTACAGCAGATTGCAGATCAATGAGGTACAGCACCAAAATTGAAACCTATACACATTCGCCAGTTTCACTCCTGACTCCTGACTCCTGACTCCTGAATTCTGCTGTATTGGGGTGGAATTTCTAGAGGTATAGTACCTAAGAATCCTTTACGGAAATCAGTAATTAAAGTTCTCGCAGTACGTTCTACGTCTCCTTGATAACGATGTTCTGCTAATACTTGTAAATATGCTTCCCCTGTATGGATGATGGAGTCAACTTCATAGCGTGAAAGTAAAGGGTTTGCTGGTAATAAATGAGGATGTTTTTCTTGCAGTTCATTGAAGATATCTACAAAAGCTGCGGCTACCAATTGATTATCATAAGATGCTTCCCCGATATCATCACAAATCGCTAATTTGATGGCTGCGGCTTGATTATCTAATCTAGAGGGAATAACACCAGGTGCATCTAGTAATTGTAACTGTTCAGAAATTCGCACCCAACGTAGTTGACGAGTCACACCGGGACGCGCTGCACTTTCAACAACTCGCTTACCAATTAGACGGTTAATTAATGCTGATTTTCCCACGTTGGGAAAACCAATGACTACCGCACGAACTGGACGGGGTAACATTCCCCGATCTTTTCTGCGTTGATTGAGTTCTACCCCTGCTGCTTGCGCTGCTTTGGCTATGGCTGTGATACCTTGGCCATGTTGAGCATTGGTAAAATAAGGGACTTGTTCTTGGCTTTTAAACCAATTTTCCCACAGCGATCGCACTTGAGGCGAAATCATATCTAAACGGTTAATTACTAACACCCGTGACTTATTCCCCACCCATTCATTCATCTGCGGATGGTTTGTAGTCAAAGGAATACGTGCATCCCGCACTTCTAATACCACATCGACCCGTTTTAGCTGTTCTTTGAGATTTTTTTCAGCTTTGGCAATGTGACCGGGATACCATTGAATTAAGTTTAATTTGTAGTTTTGTGTTATGGACATTGGAGACTGGGGACTGGGGACTGGGGACTGGGGACTGGGGACTGGGAAGATGAGTCAGTTATCAGTTGCTAAAAACTAATAACCTTGATGTAAAATTAAACGGTTGCCATCGGGATCATAAGCGTAAATTTCTCTACCGTGGGAAGCGGTGGAAATTTCTCCTGGTGGGGGATAGCCTAAAGATTGCAGGTGAGTTATGGCATTTTCTAAATTACTCACTTCTAAACATAAACTTAGCGGACTTTTGGTATTGACTGCAAATTCTGATTCATTATTTTTCTTTGGTTTAAATATACCTAAACTGAGGTTAGAGATTTGAAACTCAGCATAGACATCGGGAATCAGGTTTTTTGGTTCTTGTTCTAGTAGCTGAATATAGAAATTTACCAACTTATCAAAATTCACCGTGCCAATGGTGACTAATACATTATTATATTCCATATATTACAATATTACATATTTATTACCCAGTTTATCCCCATAAAAAATTATACTACAAATGATGCAATTTTGTGGGCTGTACATACTGCCCGTCCATTTAGTAGTAAAAATAAGTTGATAATTATACAAATCCTACAAGTTATAGGTTTTATTAATAATCAAAGTAAAAACATGAGAGAAAAATATGAGAAAATATTTTTTAATATCTTGCTCAAACAATTCATAAAACCATGAAATTGAAAAACTTAATTTTCTTATTACCCCTAGTTACATCATTGGTTAGCCCCTTACTTGACTGGGAATTATTTAATTCAGGAATTGCCTTAGGAAAGACAGATAAAAAACAAATCATCAAAGGCAGTTGCGGCAAAGAAAAATGTGAAACATTATTTCAAAAATTAAACAACCTATATCCAGAATATACAAATAAATATGCAAAAGAATGTCCAACAAATCAAATTCTAGGGTTAGCAATATATAAAGATGATCAAGATAAAAAAATTTATTTTACCTGTTGGAATTCTAAAAAAGAAAAGGATGGTAATCGTTATGGTTCATATTTAGGCAGTTTACCAACTCCAGGAAACGAAAAAAAATTTTTAACTCCCTTACCTACCAATTCACCTGATAATCAATATCATCAATATCTACAAAAAAACTATGCCAACGAATTGAAAAAAGCACAATTTAGATGTGCTACCAATAGTGGAAACTTTAAGGTCTTAACATCAGAAGCTCAAAAAACTATTCAATTACAGTGTTATTTTCAAGCTGGTGTAAATTTCATGGATGTTAATAATGATTGGGTATCCGATGGAGAAGCAACTAGAGGTGCTGGAGTTGATCAAATTCTAGGAACTTTTCCTATGCCATAAATACCCAACTTACCTGATAATTTATGTTTTTCTCGTTTCTCGTTCCCATACTCTGTATGGGAATGAATTGTAAAGGATCTGCCTTTATTGATAGCAGAGTCAGAGTCTCTGTGATAGCATTCCCAGTCAGAGACTGGGAACGAGATAAACCCCTACTCACTCCTGCTAGATCAAAAATTTCTCTACACATCTCACAAACATTTCTACACCCATGACTAAAGCTGTTTCATCAAAATCAAATTTTGGATGATGATGAGGATAATTTAACTTTTTCGCTGCATTTGCCGAACCTAAAAAGAAATAACAACCAGGAACTTCTTGCAGGAAAAATGACATATCTTCACCTCCCATTGTTTGGCATTCTGGGACAATACCCAAGGGTGTTTCTATAACTTCTTGGGCAACAGAACGTACTAATTCTGCTATTACTGAATCATTAATTACTGGGGGATAAAGATTAATATAATCTAATTCAAAATTAGCGCCATGACTTTGACAAACTCCAGCGATAATTTGCTCAATTCGTTGTTTAAAAAAACCTGCTAACTCAGGATGAAAATATCTGACAGTACCACCCATTCTGGCGGTATCGGCGATGATATTTACTGCTGTACCTGCGTGTAATTCTCCCACTGTCACTACTGCTGAATCAATGGGATTAACGTTACGTGATACGATAGTTTGTAAGGCGTTAACAATTTGGGCTGCTACTACAATAGAGTCTATGGTTTGTTGAGGTATCGCCCCATGTCCACCTTTGCCGAAAATAGTGCAACGGAATAATTCTACAGCTGCCATTAATGCACCTGCACGCACTCCCACTGTTCCCAAGGGTAAATTATTCCATAGATGTAAGCCGATGATGGCATCAACATCCGGGTTTTTGAGTACCCCTGCTGCTATCATCGGTTTTGCACCACCAGGACTTTCTTCTGCTGGTTGGAAGATAATTTTTACTGTTCCGCTGAAGTCTTGACGATGGTGCTGGAGGTAGTATGCTGTACCTAGAGCGATCGCTGTATGTCCATCATGTCCGCAAGCGTGCATCACTCCATCATGCTGGGAACAATAGGGAACTTCATTTTCTTCTTTTATAGGTAAAGCATCCATATCAGCACGGATACCTAATACTTTACCATGCTCAGATTTTGCACCTTTGATCATAGCAACAATACCAGTTTCAGCTATACCTGTTTGATGTTCTATTCCCCAACTTTGCAATTTTTGGGAAATAAACTCAGCCGTTAATTTTTCTTGAAAACCTAACTCTGGTTTTTGATGTATTCTTCGTCTCCATTCCACTAATTGCGGTTGTAAAGCGCGAATTTGCAACCGTACATTAGCAAGATTTTCAGTAGCAGAATGTGGGATAGTAGAAACCATAATTGGTAATTAGTAATTGGTAATTGATAAGTTATGATTATCCCCCTGTTAAGAGTTCCCTGTTAAGAGTTCCCTACAAAGATAATATTTCCCAATCTAAATTAGATCCTACTTCGGCTAGTTTTTCTAAGTTATTAGGTTCTTCTAAATAAGGTAAACAACCTAAAATGGGGATGTGAGTAAATGATTGAATTAACTCCGGTGGTGTTAAATCTGCTATTTCCTCATCAAACCGGGGTTTTGTACAATTAAGGACAATACCACGCAGATTTACCTTAGCTTGTCTTGCCAATGCTACATTAGCTACAGCTTGTGCGATCGCACCCAATCTCACAGGTACAACCAAAATCGTTGGCAACCGCCATTCACTAGCTAAATTTGCTACCGTTAATTCATCAGTAATCGGTGAACCTAACCCACCCAAAGATTCAATTAACAAGAAATCACGCTGTTTTTGCAACTTCAATAAAGTCTGCCAAACTAAAGCTAAATCTATGGTGCGATTTTCTTTAGCTGCGGCAATCGGTGGCGCTAGAGGTGCTTTAAAATACAAAGGTGTAGTTTCTTCTGGTAACTGATCGAGTGGAAAAAGATTCTGATACAGTTCCCTATCTCCTACCCCTGATTGAATCGGTTTCATAATCCCCAAGCTGCTTTGAGGGTGGTATTTAAGCCTATAGGCTGCTAGGGCTGTTGTCAAAAAGGTTTTACCAGCCCCTGTATCAGTTCCTGCAATTAGTAGTGTTTTTAACAATGTACTTGGGAATAATTACTGTAAATTGAGCAAAATTTGCCCAGCAATTTCCTTACTGGGCTATCTTTAATTTAACGTTAATTACTGGGATTGAGAGTAATTTCTGGTGTTGGCGTTGTTTCTAGGATGGGATTATTTTCTTGTGAGTCTGTAGTTGGGGTTTCTGTGGGAGTCGGAGTTTCTGTAGGAGTTGGGGTTTCTGTAGGAGTCGGAGTTTCTGTAGGAGTCGGAGTTTCTGTAGGAGTTGGGGTTTCTGTGGGCGTTGGTTCGACTGGGTTTTCTAAAGCCACACTCAAACTGTAATCACTTTCAGCCACACCCTCAGACAAACTTAATTGAACTATGTATTGACCACTATTCGATAATAACCCTTGATATGAAATCACTTGCTCAGAGTCATAACTAATAGGTTGACCATCAGGTTTTAGCACTGTTACCAAAACTCGGCTACCTTTGTCAACAGCCAAAGTTAACTTCTGTCCTACATCACCCGTAAAACTGTATTGAATTATTTCATTAGCCTTGAGAGTACCATTTACCTTAGCTGTGTTGGATGTATCTAATCTCAACCGTTTTTTATATACAATAGATTCAGTATTAGTTGGTGTTGGTGAGGGTGTAAATTCAAACATTGGTGTGGATGTACCACCAGGAATCACTGGAGAAGGAAAACTTTGGGGTGTGCCTGTTTGTGCCGATGGTTTTTGTGATTGACTGCGGAGGGAATTCACCACTGCCCAAGAACCGAATCCTGCTAAGATCACCACGGCACAGCCAATCGCACCAATAGCTAAGGGACTATCTAAGATTGAGTTACTTTGTTGCGGGGTAATTGCTGGTTCGGGTATATTGGATCTTGGTGGTAAAGGATCGGGACGATGACCAACAGCAATGGTTTGCAGATGGGAGACGTTTGACAAAGCAGCATTGCCTTGTTCTAGAGCTTTTACGGCTGATAATACTTCCTTGACACTTTGGTAGCGATCGCCTGGGACATAATTTAGCATCCGATTGAGGATGTTAGCAAATTGGGGATTTACCTCTACCTCTACCCACTGCTGCCAGTTCCAAGTCAAATTGGTTTCATTAAATAAATCTGCTGGTTCTTTTCCAGTCAGCAAAACTATTGCCGTTACAGCCAGTGCATACAAATCACTATTGGGATAAGCTTTACCAGACTGCATTTGCTCACTGGGAGAATAACCCGGTTTACCCACCGTTGTCACCTGCTTTTGATCTGGGGCAGATAACCGCGTAGCAAATTCTTTCACCACCCCAAAGTCAATTAAGACAGGTTTTTGATCAAGATCCCGTAAAATCAGATTATCCGGCGAAATATCGCGGTGAATAATACCCCCTTTGTGAATATGCTCTAAAACAGGCAACAAAGACTGCAACAAATGTAATACTTCTGTCTCTGTAAAGGTTTTACCAACAGTGCGACGCTCATTTAACAGAGTGTGGTATGTCTTTCCAGCAACGTAATCCTGTACTAAAAACAAGCGTTGGTCTTGTGAAAATTTTTCTCGAAACTTGGGGATTTGCGGATGCTGGATTTGATATAATGTAGCAGCTTCTCGCTCAAACAATTCTTTTGCCTTTTTTCCACCATAAGCTCCCGGTTCTGTAAGCATTAATTCCTTAATGGCGCAGAGTTCGTTAAAGCGCCTTTGGTCTTCTGCGAGATAGGTTCTACCAAATCCCCCCTGTCCAAGCACGTGAATGATGTGATAACGATTTTGTAGGACAGTACCAACTGTAATGGGTGGTTGCATGATCAATTGATTTAGTGTAATAGCAACTGAGCTAGAAATTAACTAAAGCATAAATAAATGTTTATGCTTTTGGGAACTATATGCTCCCGTCAGCCGAAAAAGACCAGTGTCACTCCATTTTTACACCTTGGCTGGGGACTCAATACTGTTCGGTTAAGGATTTTAGTAGGTTGGGTTGTAGCAAGATCCCAGGATACAAAGTGAAACCCAACAAACCCTTGTCAATGTTGGGTTATACCTTCAGCACACTGGGTAAACGTTCCATTGCTCCGCAACGAAGACAGCGAACAACCCAACCTACATAATTTTATTGTTTTGAGCTTAACCGACAAGTATAGGGCTGATGATAGAATATATAAACTATTACTTATGCAGTAATAAATAAAAATTTAGCATAGAGAGTATAAGCTGGGTAGTGAAGACACTTTCAATATCTAAATGGTAACGGTAAAATCTGCTAGTTTATTAATTTGGCGCTAAGTTAGGTCAGCGTTAAAAATTATCGTGATGACAAGGCAGCTATGCTGGAGGGAAGAGGTTTTGAGGCAACTTTACGTTTCGTTGCATACTTCTGTTTTTTTGCGCCTTTCTACTTAGGATCATAAAATAACTAGCTGTACCTTAAGAGCTTAATTATTGGTTTTCTGGCAGTTGCTAGGCAAAAAAGTTCTTTTAACCCCCTGCTTCCCCTGCAAAATTTTATCTGTCATTTTCATTTTGACAGACTAATCTTGCTCAAGAGCTAAATTAATTGTAAATTTATCTGTGAATAAATTGATCTCAGTTATAAAAGAAACGGGTAGAATAGGTAATCTACCAGACCAAATGCTCAAATATTTGGGCGGTTTACCCCAACTTCAAATAATGGATGTCTGAAACTATTTGTCACCAATGAATAGATGTCAGTAAAATCCTCATTGGTTTTTTCCCAGAAGAACTAGACAATTCGTGAATGTAAATATATGGAGAAATATTGCAAATTTGTATAGAAGTTTCAAAAAAACTTACAGATGTTTTATTTAGTTTATCTATGTCGGTTAAATCTGCTAAATCTCTGATGATAATATTGCCATGAATGCACATCGAGGATCTGCTGTGCTAAGTTCTGCAACTTTAACAGTGCAACCAGCCACAACAGGAATGACTGAAAATCACCGCCTGCGGCTGTTTTCCGGTTCTGCTAATTTACAACTATCCCAAGAAGTCGCTCGTTACCTGGGGATGGACTTGGGTCCAATGATTCGCAAAAGATTCGCGGATGGAGAACTGTATGTTCAAATCCAAGAATCAATTCGGGGTTGTGATGTTTATTTAATCCAACCAACCTGTCAACCCGTTAACGACCATTTAATGGAATTACTGATCATGATTGATGCTTGTCGTCGCGCTTCCGCACGGCAGATTACAGCAGTAATTCCCTATTATGGTTATGCCCGTGCCGATCGCAAAACCGCCGGTAGAGAATCTATCACAGCCAAACTGGTTGCTAACCTGATTACTCAAGCCGGTGCTAGTCGCATTCTCGCAATGGACTTGCACGCTGCACAAATACAAGGGTATTTTGATATACCTTTTGATCATGTTTACGGTTCCCCAGTTTTGCTGGATTACTTAACGAGTAAAGCACTACATGACATTGTAGTGGTTTCCCCTGATGTCGGCGGTGTCGCACGAGCCAGAGCATTTGCGAAAAAACTCAATGATGCACCACTGGCAATTATTGATAAACGTCGTCAAGCTCACAATGTTGCTGAGGTTTTGAATGTCATCGGTGATGTTAAAGGGAAAACGGCGGTTTTAGTAGATGACATGATTGATACAGGCGGTACAATTTCCGAAGGTGCTAAATTACTCCGCCAAGAGGGAGCAAGTCAGGTATACGCCTGTGCTACCCATGCGGTATTTTCACCACCTGCAATTGAGCGTTTATCAAGCGGCTTGTTTGAGGAAGTGATAGTTACTAACACTATTCCTATTCCTGAAAGCGATCACTTCCCCCAATTAGTCACTCTTTCAGTTGCTAATTTACTGGGAGAAGCGATTTGGCGGATTCACGAAGATACCTCACTCAGTAGTTTATTTCGTTAATCTGCAAAAAACATCATCCCAAAAGATGATTTATCAAATCATGAAGTATGAAGGATGAAATTTTTCTGTTCATACTTCATTTTTTATTTTAGGTAATTGGTAATTGGTAGTTGGAAACTTTTTACTGTCACCTGTCACCTACTTTGCTAAAGTTTCTAATTCTGTCACTACTCGTTCTAGTTCTGCGACTAAGGGTGTAACTTGATTTTTTTGGAAAGCATCTGCTAAGGCGCGATAATACCAAAGAGTACCATTTTTACCACCTTGAAAACGTTGCCAAACTCCATCACCAATGATGCGATAATCTTTGAGAATTGATCTGGCATTATGTAGTTTATCAGATGCGGAAACTAGCAGCACTGAAGTAGAAGCTGTAGAAATATGGGTAATATAAGCTTCTTTTCGTTGTTTCCAAGGGGGTTTAGGTGTGGTGTCTGCGTCTGTACATCCATCAACTATTGCGGTGACATTATCCCCAAACCGATGACGAATTTCTGCTCTGGTGGCTGCTCCTCCTTGGTCTTCTATGGCATCATGTAAAAGAGCAGCGATCGCTTCATCTTCGTTTGCACCATATTCTAATGCTATGCTGGCTACTCCTAATAAATGGCTGATGTAAGGAATACCTGAAGCTTTGCGTTTTTGGGTTGCGTGGAGTTGGTGCGCGTAGGTTAATGCTTGGGTGAATTTTTCTGATAGCATTTTTTTAAATAGGTATTTTGGTTTTTTTAGAGGTTTAGAAGGAATGAACCACGTTCTGCGAAGCAGTTCCCGAAGGGTAGACACGAAGGACACGAAGGAAGAAGAGAAGAAGAAGAAGAGAGAGTGATGAATTACACTATGTGTAAATATACATTTAGCATCTTATTATTGATTAATTGTTTCTAATATTTTGATAAGTGCCGATAATTCAACGCCTAAGATATTTAAAACTCTTATAGCTACTCCCTGTCCTTCATACAATAAAGCTAACAACAGATGTTCAGTATCAATTTTGTTAGAACCCTGTTTACTAGATGTTAACAACGATAGTATGAGAACTTTTTTGGCACTGGGAGTTAAAGGCATTTCTAATATTGTGCCAGAATATGAACCTTCACCAATTATTTTTTTGACTTCAACACGAGCATTCTTTAGAGTAATACCCATTGATTTTAGTACCTTAGCCGCCAAACCATTATCTTCTGCAATTAAACCTAATAGGAGTGCTTCCGAACCGATAAATTTATGTTTTAGTTGCCGATGTTCTTTTTGCGCTAACATAATAGCTTTTATAGATTGTTCTGTAAATTTTGAAAAGATTAATTTTAAAATATTTTCATCCAAAATCTTGGAATCTTTAAATGACAAATTGCGACTTAACAATTGATTTACTGAACTATCAAAACCTGATACTCTTTCTCCTGGTATGTCTAAAATATATAACCAATCTTGCACTGACTGAGGACGCTTTTCTGATTGCAATTCCAGTCCTTGGAGAATTGCTTTATTGACTCTATCACTAATATTTAGATTGAGTTCATTTGGTGGTGCTAGTGGTTCACCCATCATTCTGGATATAGCACTTTCTGGCTCTTTTCCTGTCAATACTTTATATAGAGTTGCCGCTAGTCCATAAACATCAGTAAAAGCACCACGTTTAGCACGTACAGTATATTGCTCAGGGGGCGCATAAAAAGGTGTCTTATATGTTGTATGTGTTTGTGTTAAGTTGGGTGTAAAGTCACGAGAAATACCAAAATCAATTAAAACTGCTTCTGTTTTATTATTTCTTACCAAAATATTTTTCGGTGTTACATCTCGATGCAATAAACCATTTTCGTGAACCACTGTTAACGCATTACCAATTTGTTGAATATAATCTAAAGCTTGAGATTCTGATAAAATACCTAAATTGCCTAACTCTTCACCTTTTATATATTCCATTACCATTCCCCAAATATCACCCTCTTTGATACATTCATAAACTTTGACAATGTGAGTATGATGGCTACATTTAGCTAGTTTTATTGCTTCATTGATGAAATCTTGTAGAAATTTATCAAAATCATCACTATCTATATCTGTATTTTTTAGGGTTTTAATTACAAATTGATTGCCCTTTTTATCTTTAGCAAGATAAGTGATCCCAAAACCACCATGTCCCAACTTCTTTTCTATGGTATATTTACCATCTTGTAATTGCTGTCCTGATACCCAAGCCATAACCTGTAGAATTGTAGAGTTATAGGTTTATTTTGGCACAATTTTAGGTGTAAGTGCTAATTACGGGTTGTTAGCGGTTTAAAATATTAAAAACACTAGCTTTTATCAACAATTACTATGGCTGCAATTACTATCAATATTCCCGACGAACAATTACAACAACTGCAAGTAATGGCACAAGCAAATAATATCTCCCCTGAAGAATTATTACGTGCTACCATAGAAGATTTGCTGAATTATCCAAAAAGCGATTTTGAGCAAGCAGCAAATTATGTACTCCAGAAAAATTCTGAGTTGTACCGTCGTCTAGCATGATCCGTTACCTAACATTAATAGAAGTTCTTTATCTCCACCGTCAAGTAATTAACCAGTCGGGAGGATCTTTGGGTGTACGGGATTTAGGTTTATTAGAATCTGCGGTAGCTCAACCTAAAATGACTTTTGGGGGAGATGATTTGTATCCTGGAGTCATTGATAAAGCTGCTGCGTTAGCATTCTCTATCATCAAAAATCATCCGTTTGTTGATGGTAACAAGCGTACTGGTCATGCTGCGATGGAAACTTTTTTGATTTTAAATGGTTTGGAAATCGCATCTGCCATTGATGAGCAAGAACAAATGGTACTGATGTTAGCAGATGGCCAGTTAAAACGTGAAGATTTGACTGGTTGGCTAAATCAAAATACTGCACCAATTGAAAAGCAGGAATTTTGACGCTGGTTTGACTCTTGATATTTCTTGTCAAAATAACAATATTTGTGACAATTGCGCTAGAATTATTAAAGGTTCGTTACAGAATTGGCAAATCATCCCCAAATCTGTTACTACAGCCAAACATTTAGCTTCTAAATCTAAAAACACTAAAGTTCACCTAAACTCTCTATGACGCTCCCAATTCGTAACGTCGCCATTATCGCTCACGTTGACCACGGCAAAACCACCTTGGTTGATGCTCTTCTGAAACAGTCCGGCATTTTCCGCGAAGGCGAAGACGTTCCGGATTGTGTCATGGACTCCAACGCTTTGGAGAGGGAACGAGGAATTACTATTCTTTCCAAAAATACAGCGGTTCGCTACAAAGAAACCCTGATTAATATTGTTGATACCCCTGGACACGCTGACTTCGGTGGAGAAGTAGAACGGGTATTAGGCATGGTGGACGGTTGTCTACTGATTGTTGATGCCAATGAAGGCCCAATGCCCCAAACCCGCTTTGTGCTGAAAAAAGCTTTAGAAAAAGGTCTGCGTCCTATTGTTGTTGTTAACAAAATTGACCGTGGCCAAGCTGATCCTCACGTTGCGGTAGATAAGGTTTTGGATCTGTTCTTGGAATTAGGTGCAGATGAAGATCAATGTGATTTTCCCTATCTGTTTGCTTCCGGTATGGGTGGTTACGCCAAGGAAAGCTTGGAAGCAGAAGCTGTAGATATGCAGCCTTTGTTTGAGGCTATCCTCCGTCATGTTCCCGCACCTGTAGGCGATCCTAACAAACCTCTGCAATTGCAAGTTACCACCCTAGATTATTCTGAATATTTAGGACGGATTGTCATTGGTAGAATTCACAACGGGACTATTCGCGCTGGACAACAAGCTGCTTTGGTAGTGGAAGATGGCAGCATTGTCAAGGGTAAAATTACCAAATTGATGGGATTTGAAGGCTTGAAGCGGGTGGAAATGGCAGAAGCCACCGCAGGTTATATTGTGGCTGTAGCTGGTTTTGCTGATGCGTATATCGGCGAAACGATTACAGATCCCAACGAACCTCAAGCGTTACCACTGATTAAGGTGGATGAACCAACATTGCAAATGACCTTCTGGGTGAATGATTCACCTTTTGCTGGTCAAGAAGGTAAGTTGGTGACATCTCGCCAAGTGCGCGATCGCTTGTTCCGTGAATTAGAAACCAACGTAGCTTTGCGGGTTGAAGAAACCGACTCACCTGATAAATTCCTGGTTTCCGGTCGGGGTGAATTACACCTGGGTATCTTAATTGAAACCATGCGTCGTGAAGGTTTTGAGTTTCAAGTATCTCAGCCTCAAGTAATTTACCGGACAATTAACGGTCAACCTTGTGAACCTTACGAACTTCTGGTTTTAGACGTTCCCGGTGATGCCGTTGGTAGCTGTATTGAACGTCTGGGACAACGCAAAGGGGAAATGCAAGATATGCAGCCTGGTGCTGGCGATCGCACACAATTAGAGTTTGTGATTCCTGCCCGTGGTTTGATTGGTTTCCGGGGTGAATTTATGCGGATGACTCGTGGTGAAGGCATCATGAACCACAGTTTCCTAGAATACCGTCAACTTTCTGGCAACATTGAAGCCCGCAATAAAGGCGTTTTAATCTCCTTTGAAGAAGGTGTTTCAACTTTCTACGCCATGAAAAACGCTGAAGATAGAGGCGCATTCTTTATCACTCCTGGAACCAAGGTTTATAGAGGCATGATTGTCGGTGAACACAACCGTCCTCAAGACTTGGAATTGAATATCTGTAAAACTAAGCAGCTAACTAACCACCGTGCTGCTGGTGGTGATGAACTCGTACAGTTGCAAGCACCTATAGATATGAGCTTGGAACGTGCGTTGGAATATATCGGTCCAGATGAGTTGGTGGAAGTTACACCACAATCTATTCGTCTCCGCAAAATGGCGAAGAAGTTAGCTAAACGCTAATCTGTAGGGGTGGGTAAACCCCACTCTTTTTTTATCGAACCGCAGAGACGCAGAGGACGCAGAGAAAGAACATCAATAATTTTTTATCTGCGTTTATCCGCGTTCATCTGCGTTCATCTGCGTTCTATTCTCAATTCCTGAAAAAAAGTTTTGTGTCAATAAACCCCCCTCTATTATCAATATTATTGCTAAGTATTTCTATTAATTTAACGATTTTTGGTTATTTGAGCGATCGCTCTTGACATTGTTTTGAGTTTCTGGTAAATTTAGTTAAAATCCCAAAGGATTGATATAAGACTTTTCTCACGCAAAGACGCAAAGGCGCAAAGAGAAAAAAGTTAACTTTTTACAAAAAAATAGACAATGATGATAAGTGAGTATCTGACTTTGGGAATACTGTAAGTAAGAAGTTACTCAAGTCAGATTTAAACTATGGATTTGGTGAATTTAAAACAAACAGGTACAGGTTGGGAATTTGCAACTGAAGCAGATTTAGAAGATTTTATTTGGGCTAATTTAAAGCAACTTTTAGGACTAACTCCCCTCAAGCGTCAATATTTTGTTAATGGTCAATATTGTGATATTTTAGCATTGCGAGAAAATAAGCGGTTAGTAGTTTTAGAATTGAAAAATATTGAAGATAGATATATTATTCAGCAGCTAACTCGATATTATCACGCACTACAGGAAGAAAAACCTTTTGGGGATGAGGTTGACTATCAAAAACCAATTGAACTGTTAGCAATTACACCTAATTTTCATCGGGATAATTTCACAGATAGAATTTATAATCATCTAGCTATTAGATTTTTTGAATTTTCTATTTTAGCAGATGGTATTAGCTATTTTTTAGAGTTGAAAGATTTAGATAATCAGAAGTTTTTAAAAATCAATGTTCCCTATCAGCAGCAAAATAGTAATGAAGATATACCCCCACCTCCAAGAGCATTAATTAATAAACTTGCTAAGTGTGAAAAGTCGAGTGAAAAAGAGAAAGAAGCTGTTTTAAAAATTCGTAAAAAGATTCTGACTTTTGACCAGCGAATGCAAGAAAATGTGAATGGGAATGTTATTGAATATGGGAAAGGTAAAAATAATATATGTGCAGAGTTTAATTTTTCTAGTCCTGGTTCTGTATACTATGGAAGACCTCATTTATTTTTAAGACTACCAGATCCAGAACCTTATCATAAACAAAAAACAATGAGAATGCGTATCTTAGTTAATGAAGATTGGCATGAATTTCAGGGAATGATTAACTGTCGTCTAGCTTTTAAAAGTCAAGGTGGTTCATTTTATCAATATCCATCATTTATAGACCTGATACAAACATTTATGAATGATGAATCAGTAGATGATAGAGTACGTCTTTGCTATCAAAGTTATGAAAAAATCATCAAGAGTAAAACTAACTCACTAGATTTATTAGTGGATATTGCTTTAGAAACTTGGTTCAAAAGATTATAAATCAAGTATTGCTGCGTAGGTTGATTTGAGATAAACCAACAAAAAAACCTAACTTTGATATTTCCAGGACTCACGAAAAATCTCTCTAAAACTCTCTTCTCTTCGTGTCCTTCGCTTCTTCGTGGTTCATTCTGTATTTAATTTCGCGCAAAGACGCAAAGAAAGAAATTTTATTTTATTCAACAATCTCCAAATCAGCAACAATCCCAAAATGATCGGAAGGATAAAGATAACGGTTATTTGCTGCTGGTTGATTCAGAATAACTCGACAGTCTTTGACCTGTAAACGCTGATTAATAAAAATATAATCTAAAGTTCCCTTCCAAGGTTTCCAACTCCTATTAAAAATCAAAGTTCTCCAAAATTGCCTAATTCGTTTTTTCCAACTAATTTGATCTAACATCGTCGGACAAGTATATTCTGGCTCTTTTCCATGATACACTTGATATGCTGATTGATATTTTTCCTTAACTAATGCAATTCCTGATGTTTCAGGAGTACCGTTAAAATCTCCCACTGATATAATCGGCATTGTATCAGAAAACTCTGATAACCAATTTAACATCATTTGTATTTGTTTATTGCGTTTTTTGTGTGAACCTGGATACCAATAATAATGACCGTTACAAATTACGATTGATTTATTATCATCTAACTTAATTTGTGCATATTGGGCTATTCTTCCCTGATGTTCTAAATTTAGTGCTGCTGTTTTTTCAATCGGATAACGACTGAGAATAGCTAACCCAAAGGGTAAATCGCTATTATTTACATCTTGAGGAATAGCTTTATAAATATGGGGAATATTTAATTGTTCTGCTATCCAAGCAGCTGTATCTTCTGATAAACTCACTTCTTGTAAAGCAATGATATCAGGATTTTCGGCTTTGAGTCCATCTACTAATAATTGTCTGCGTTGTGTCCAATAATTAAGTTTAAAAAGAATATTGATTGTGATGATTTTCATGAATTTTTTAATAAACTTCTTTTTTACTATTACTTGCGTTTTAGCGCCCATCCTTATTTCTGATTTATGCAAACAATTGAGTTAAACCACTATGACAACCTACCACTAATTTGTAACTCTCTCAACTACCTCCCTCCCACGACTTATCTTATGCTGCTATTGGTTCCTTAATCTCGTTTTGCTAATCAAAATAATTAGCCATTTCTGGATAAAATATATAAAATATATTATATGCCGATGAGATATATGCCAATCACAGGAATCCTCAATTTTTGTTCCATATTTTAATACTATAATATAGTATTTGTTATGTACACTAGAGTTCTCTTGGTTTAACAAAAAAATGGTAATAATAATATTACCCACTCTGTTCCTAATGATTGAAGGGAGAGTTGGAAAATCAGTATGATATTGTTTTTGAGTAAGATGTTCAGCCGCTGGGTGGCGGCTAGTGTCAGACTCCGTAATTCCACCCATCAACTTACACAAAACAATTTGCACCTTCAGGGAATTATACTGTTCGTTATCATTAACATCATTTGGGGTACAACCTTCCCATTGATTGAAAAAATAGTAGTTAGCCTTGCTCCTAGCGTATTAATTGCTACGAGATTTGCTGTAGCAGCATTATTTTTTAGTTTCAACTTGCGGCGGCTAAATGCAATTTTGTTACGCGATGGTTTGATTTTAGGAATCTTATTTTTCGCCTATCTCGCTACGGAAACAATTGCTTTGGAGAGTATTCATGCTAACCAAGCATCATTTATTATTAGTTTGAGTGCAATTATAGTACCTTTAATGGGTTGGCTTTTTGGTCGGTATTTACCGTTAAAAACCTTCCTTGCAGCAGGACTATCTGTTATTGGTATCGGTGTGATGTGTTGGGGGGAGGGAATATTAGGAATTGGCAATTTATTAATGTTAGGCGATGCCTTTCTGTATGCAATTTACACACTAATACTAGAAAAAGTAGCATCCCGCCACCCATCTTTATCTCTTACCAGTGTTCAATTGTTTGTAATTGCAATTATGGGCTTAATCTGGAGTAATACAGAATTAATTACAGAGTGGAAGATCATCAATCAAAATTGGGGTGTGATTATTTACCTGGGGCTAGTTGCAACTGCTCTTGTCATCTGGTTGCAAACAATAGCTCAACGCTGGATAGGATCTGAAGAAGCGGCTTTACTCTACACATTAGAGCCAGTATTCGCAGCTATATTTTCCTTTTTGTTGCTTGGTGAACAACTAGGAATAAATGGTTTTATTGGTGCAGCTTTTGTTTTATCTGCAATACTTATCAGCCAACACAAAGCTCAAAATTCCAAACAGGATGTCGGGGTTAATATCAAGGCAGCAACATCTCCTGTATTGGTTGTTGCGGAGGAAAATATTAGATAATTAACTAGGTTAGGATAGGATATTAGATGATCTAATTAACCCAATTTGTTAGTTTTGAAGGTGGTTTAGTCATAACCCACCATTAATTTTTTACTTTCTAATTTTTTATTCTTTAAGCTCGCTTTGTTATTTATTTTTTCAAGATAAATAATTCTCATATTTTCCCATTCTCCCTATATTCCATAATTTAATCATACACAAATATAGCAGGGAACTCTTAACAGAGTTGAAAGTCTTTTAGTGTCTGGATTTTTGACGCTAATTGTGTATCTCATTCAAGTGCATACCTCTATATAACTTACACAACTGGCATATTAGTAGGGTGCGTCAAACATCAAAAATTTGTTTAGTTACAAGATTTATGCAATCTGACACACCCTACACGAGATATTTAAGGTGACACTTGCGTAAGTCCTGACAAATACAAAATTATCAATATAAACCCCTAAACCCTGTACATTTCAACTATTTTTAAGTTACAAAAGAAACTATGAAAATCACCAAAAACATCACCAATTGGCTAGAAACCCACGCCTCATCTCCTACCTACGGCGGTTGGGTATTAGCCGGCGTTGCTATTTGTTATTTAGGCGCTGCTATCAACACAATGGCGGGCTGGCTATATGTGATTAGTGGCGTATGTCTGGCTTTATTAGGTGTATCAATCTTCTTAGCACCGCGATCGCTCAAAAATCTAGTCGTCAAACGCTCTCCCATTCTACCAGTCAGAGTCGGCGATGAAATCAGCGTGGAAATAGAAATCCATAATCCCACTGCAAAACCTGTCACATTATTACAAATTGCAGATATACTGCCTTTTATTTTAGGTAAACCAGTCAAACAGCCCATTCATATCATTGAAGCAAAAGATAGTTACCATTGGCAATACTATTACCCCACCCAACGCCGGGGAATATACAGATGGGAAATGGCAGAATTAGCGACAGGTGCGCCTTGGGGTTTATTTTGGTGTCGTCGGCAGCGAGAATGTAAAGCCAGAGCCATAGTCTATCCCACCGTTTTACCCCTCACCAACTGCCCATTAGTGGATGAAATTGGCCAAGACGACAGCCAAAGAAATGATCCACGAGGAAAACCCTTACAATTAGCCACATCAGGATTAGTGCGATCACTCCGTCCTTACCGCATTGGTGATCCTACCCGTCTGATCCATTGGCGTACCAGCGCCCGTTACGGAGAATTACGAGTACGCGAATTAGAAATTATCACAGGTGGTCAAGAAGTGATTATTGCCCTTGATAGTGCAGCCAACTGGAAAGAAGAACAATTTGAACAAGCCGTCACCGCTGCTGCATCCTTGTATTTTTACGCCCAAAAACAACAATTACAAGTAGAACTTTGGACAGCAGCCACAGGTTTAGTCAAAGGAGATATTACCGTTCTGGAAACATTAGCCGCAACCAACCCAGGGGAAGAAACGCATACACCACCAGAAAACTACTCCCTCATTTGGCTTACCCAAAACCCCCTGACTTTATCGGCATTACCTCTGGGCAGTCGTTGGGTTTTATGGGAAAATGTAAACTCATCCGCAGAACCAGTCATCATCAATCGAGATTACCCCGGCATCATCCTGCAAAGTGAACAAGAACTGCAACTCCAACTGCAAAAACCATTAAGTTCTTTTTAAAGGGAGATCGAGGAGTCAGGAGCAAGAATTTATTTTTTCCAATGCCCAATGCCCGATGCCCAATGCCCGATGCCCAATGCCCCCTGCCTGTTGTACAATGCAAAGAAATATTTAAATTATGAACGCCGATCCCATGATCAATTCAGAAGTTAACACAAAATCCAGTGATAAGAGCCTAGAGGCAATGCGGCATTTTTCTGAACAATACGCCAAACGGACTGGAACATACTTCTGTACTGAATCTTCCGTTACAGCAGTTGTGATTGAAGGTTTAGCCAAACATAAAGACGAACTTGGTGCGCCTTTGTGTCCCTGTCGTCACTATGAAGATAAAGAAGCAGAAGTCAGCGCAGCTTATTGGAACTGTCCTTGCGTACCCATGCGAGAACGCAAAGAATGTCACTGTATGCTGTTTCTCACCAGTGATAACGAGTTTGCTTGTGAAAGACAAGACATCTCTCTTGAAACCATCAAAGAAGTACGCGAGAGCATGGGATGAGTGAAAACCTACCCCAAGAGTTTTGGCAGGGAGTAGAACAGTTCAATTCTGGACAGTTCTACGCTTGTCATGATACCCTGGAAGCCCTCTGGATTGAAGCAACTGAGCCAGAAAAAAGTTTGTATCAGGGTATTCTGCAAATTGCTGTAGCCTTATATCACCTGGGTAATGGCAACCTGCGGGGAGCAATGATTTTATTAGGAGAAGGTAGTAATCGTCTGCGTCGTTACCCAGAAAATGATTGCGGTATCAACGTAGAAAAATTGTTAATTGAGAGTGTGTCTTTTTTAAAGGTACTCCAACAAATAGATCCAGAAAAAATAGCCAGTGGTAATGCGGGTGAAAACATAACCTGGCCTTTACGCGAAATCTATATTATGAAGAATCAATAAATAGAAGTCAAGAAACCTTCCGGTGCAGGAAATCGTCAAACCTCCAAATTACAATATAAAACAACTGCCAAGGTGGTTAGGACATCAACAGATCATAAAACTTACACACAAACAGGCTTTTAACTCTGTCACCTGTCACCACCTGAAATCTATCCCCAATTACTATGATACCTCCCTATCAATTACCAAAATTACAACTGCGCCGTCTAGGATTAGCTTTAATGCTGCCTGTAGCCCTCTTAGGTACAGTTTCCCTTTCTAACCAACTTCCCACCGCTACAGCCCAATCATCTGGGGGAAATCGTCCGCTAACTATTCGCTCTGATGTCCAAGAATATGATGCTAAAACCCAAGTAATTACTGCTCGCGGTAATGTACAAATGTTATATCCTGCTCGTCAGTTGCAAGCAACCGCAGCCCAAGCACAATACTTCAGCAAAGAACGACGGATTGATTTCAGTGGCAATGTCTATATATTGCAACAAGGTAATAATAGTATCAGGGCTGAAAAAGTAACTTACTTAATTGATGAAGGCAGATTTATCGCTCTCCCCCAGTCCAACCGTCAGGTAGAATCTATCTACATGGTGGATGATACTAATGTGAATGGACAAACCGCTAAACCGGCACCTAAAACACCAGCCCTGAAACGTTCTAACTAATTAGTATCCAATACCACAAACCGACGCATAGTGAAAATTGTTTTAGAAAATATTCACAAGTCCTATGGTAAACGAGTAATTGTCAATCGCGTTAACCTTTCTGTTTCCCAAGGTGAGATTGTCGGGTTACTCGGTCCCAATGGGGCTGGTAAAACCACCACATTTTATATAGCCACAGGCTTAGAAAAACCCAATCAGGGTAGAGTGTGGTTAGATAACTTAGATATTACAGGAATGCCAATGCACAGAAGAGCTAGATTAGGCATTGGCTATCTAGCACAGGAAGCAAGTGTATTTCGTCAACTTTCCGTTAGAGATAATATTCTTTTAGTGCTAGAACAAACTAACGTACCACGTTGGGAATGGTCCAAACGGTTGCGTGATTTATTAGGAGAATTTCGCTTAGAAAAAGTAGCTTACAGTAAAGGTATTCAACTTTCTGGAGGTGAACGACGGAGGACAGAATTAGCAAGGTCTTTGGCCGCAGGAAGAGAAGGTCCCAAATTTTTATTTTTGGATGAACCATTTGCGGGAGTTGATCCCATTGCAGTATCGGAAATTCAACAAATTGTCGGACAACTGCGCGATCGCGGTATGGGAATTTTAATCACAGATCACAATGTCCGCGAAACCTTAGCTATTACAGATCGTGCCTACATTATGCGCGAAGGGCAAATTCTCGCTTTTGGCATTGCTGATGAACTTTACAATAATCCCTTGGTGCGACAATATTATTTAGGTGATAACTTTTCCGCTTAAAATAAGGGATTGGGGATTAGGGATTGGGAAACCAAAAAATTTAGGCATCTTTTTAGTTTTTTAATTTTTAATTTTTAATTTTTAATTTCTATTATGGTATCTAAGCAGATTAAATCTTTCTACACACTCGGTTCCCTGCTGCCTTTTTCCATCATGGATCGTTACTTGGCGATGCAGTTGTTGCCGTTATTTCTATTCGGAGTTGGGGCATTTACTTCTGTAGTTTTAGCAATTGATAGCTTATTTGAATTATTACGAAAAGTCGTAGAATCAGGATTACCAATTAACATTGCCTTGAAGGTTTTTTTATTAAAATTGCCTTATGTAATGGTTTATTCCTTCCCCATGTCCACCTTACTAGCTACATTGATGACTTACAGTAAGTTATCTAGTGAGAGTGAACTAATTGCTTTACGGGGTTGTGGAGTTAGTGTTTATCGCATGGTACTAACTGCCGTTTTATTAAGTAGTTTAGTTACAGGTATGACCTATATTTTTAATGAACAAATCGCCCCAGCAGCGAATTATGAAGCAACTCGGACTCTAGAACAAGCACTAAAATCAGACAAACCATCATTCAAACAACAAAATATTTACTATCCTGAATATCGGGAAGTTAAAGAAACAGATGGTAGCAAAACTAAACTACTTTCTCGTTTGTTTTATGCAGACGAATTTGATGGTAAGCAAATGAAAGGTTTAACAATTATCGACCGTTCTCGAGCAGGATTAAATCAAATTTTAGTTTCAGAATCCGCTGAATGGAATGCTGCTGATAAAGTTTGGGATTTTTATAATGGTACGATTTATTTAGTTGCTCCAGACCGTTCTTATCGTAACATTTTACGGTTTCAACATCAACAATTACAACTGCCGCGCACACCTTTAAATTTTTCTGTTCACCTACTTACTCACAATTTATGGAAATACCTGAATCCTGACGTTTTGATATTGTTTACCTCTGGGCAACTCGCATCAGC
>RDYJ01000204.1 GCA_004293145.1 Nostocales cyanobacterium
GACGAGGAATGGTCGTCTTTATTCTTTCAAAGTATTATCTTGTCTCGGTTCAGTGGTTGGGGCGCTTGCCCTTCACCTCATTTAATATAGCAACTCTTCCTTTCTGTGTCAACTGTTTTTTCTAAAATTTTGGCAACTTTCTTTTGGAAACCCTGTATCCCTTAATGGGCAAGGATTTTACTTTGCTATCTCTGCTCCCCCTGCTCATTTAGCTATAATTTCAGTTTTTCGCATTGTTCCCAACTATCTTTGTTGTTTGGATCTCTTTTGCTGGTCTAAATGGCTAGAATTAAAATGTTGAACCTATTTGCTGTCAAGTTTTGGCTACTATATCTTGTCCTCGTTGCCATCAACTTATTGATAGTCAAGCTATATCTTGTCCCCATTGCCGTATAACACTCAAAGCTTACGGTCATCCGGGAATTCCGTTGCATCTGTCTGCTAAGAATGAGTATCTGTGCCAAACCTGTGTTTATCATCAGGATGATAGCTGTAACTTCCCCCAACGACCCTATGCACAAAATTGCACTCTTTACCAGAACTGGGAAGAGAGCCAGTTAGAACTGGAACAGCAAACTATTAAGAGTAGTTTGGGTGTAAAGGTAAAAAGCTGGGTCAACCGTCATCAGGGTCTAATGTTGGTAGTGGCTTTATTATTTATCTGTTTGTTAATTAATGTATTAACGGACTAAACAACATGGTTAAGCCTCAAAGCGTTGTAACTTCGGATGTTTCAGTGGTATTTTCCAGTAGTGTTGGTGATGCTTCTTCATCAAACACGTCTAAGTCGAACCAAAAAGTAGTACCGACACCAACTTCACTGACTAAATGAACTTGACTGTGATGCCTTTCCATTATATTTCTGACAATCGATAGACCCAAACCTGTGCCTTCAAGGGTGTGAACTCTGTTTTCTACTCGGAAAAAGCGGTCAAATATTACTTGTTGGTCTTCTGTGGCAATCCCAATACCTGTATCACTGATTTCAATTCGTACTTTAGAACAATAATTGTGTTCGTATAGTATGTCGTTGGCGTAATATTCTGCTGGTGAGGGGTTTCCGGGTAAAGAAGATTCGGGTTGAGGATTTAGCTGGTAGGCACGAATTACTACTTTGCCCCCTGCTGATGTGAATTTGAGAGCGTTGCCAATTAAATTACCAAATACTTGCAGTAGTAAATCGTAATTTCCGATTACTAGAGGTAAGTTAGAGGACAGTTCCTGAACCAGTTCAATTCCTTTATCTTTAGCATTGAGTTGGTAAGTACGTAGTGTCTGTTCTAATGCTTGTGCTAAATCAACACCATCAAAGTTGTAAGTACGACCGGATTCAAGTTTTGATAAATCTAAAACATCATTAACTAAGCGGGTAAGTCTGTCAGTTTCATGATTAACCGTTTCGAGAAATTCCTGGCGTTCTTCTATACCTAAGTCTTCACCGTAGTCATGCAGAGTTTCAATATAGGTTTTGATGTTAAATAGGGGAGTGCGTAGTTCGTGAGAAATATTACTGATAAATTGGCTTTTGGCTTCATTGAGTTCCACCTCACGGGTGATATCTTGCACTGTAATGGCGATGCCCTTAATACTTTCCCGTTGCAGATTGAGAACCGTAGTTAAGAGAATACGGATAGTGCGTTTAGTGGGTTGGTTGAGGGGAATACGGAACTCGGCACTTTCACTTTCACCTGCGGCCATTTCATATAAGGTGCGGGTGATTTCCATTTGTACGCTTTGGGGTAAGTTAGGCAGTATGTTCTTGCCCACGACATCAAGGCCTTCCCAGGCAAAAATCCTCCTGGCTGTGGGGTTGACTAAAATTACCTGCATATTGTTATCAATTAATACTGCACCATCAGCAATGGTGGAAACCAAGGTTTCTAACTTGGCTTTTTCGGCTGTTAATTCCTCTATGTTTTGTTCTTCATAGCGTTCTAGGCGCTCTGCCATTTCATTAAAACTGAAAATCAGTTCTCCTAGTTCCCCTCCTAGTGGTAAACCAATTCGCTGTTTAAAATTGCCAGCGGCAATTTGTTTTACCCCTACCAGAAGTTCTTTAATTGGTTTAGTAATGGTTAAAGCGTTAATTACTCCTGCCAAAATCACCATTACCCAGATTGTGATAAAAACAGCAATGGTGACATCACGGGTAAAGTTGGTAGAAATGACCGCCGTTTGATTGGGGTTGATGCCAATGGCTAATACACCTAAGTATTTTTTATCCGCCATCAGGGGAATAAATACATCTGTGACTATTCCATCTGGAGTGGTATGTTGCCTTACCATTGGCTGGTCATCATCACCAGGATAATCTTCTGGTAGTTGGATTTTCCGCTTGATGGTGAGGGAGTTTTCTACTTCTGGTTCCCAAAAAGGAATGCCAAAAAAGATTTTTCCGGTTTCATCAGCGTAAAGCATATAACGCACGCTAGATGTGCTGCTGTAGAAACGCTGGGAAAATTGGGCAACTTCTGTGAGATTCTGTTCAGCAATGAGTGGGGCAACATTAGAAGCTAGTAGTAGTCCCAAGTCACGACCGAAACGGGTGTCATTCAACCGCGCATCTTGCTGAATTGTATTCACAGCCCAAAAAGTTAGACCACTCATCACCAAGGAAACAACCAAGGTAGCAACGGCTAGGAGTTTGGTCTGGAGGGTGAACTCATACCACCAGTGATTAATCGCATCTCGGATTGTTGTTAAAAAAGCCAGCATCTTAAATATATTTATTTATAGTTGTTAGTAGTTGTTTGTTTTCTGCCCCAACCACTTAAAAATTAACAGTTAATTCCACAAAGGTGTTAGGGAAAAATTGGGAAGATGGGGAGATGGGGTGGTGGGGAGATAGAAAAACTACTAACCGGCTAACTCATAACTCTGTTTTCAGCACTCTATGACCAATATCTTTTCGGTAATACACCCCTGTAAATTGAATGTGTTTGATACCACTATAAGCTTGATTGATCGCCTGCTGAAAATTTTCACCCAGCCCAGTGATATTTAAAACTCTACCACCGTCTGTGACGATTTGCCCGCTTGTGTTTAATTTCGTGCCAGCATGAAAAACAATTGCTCCTGCTGCTTGTGATTCTTCAATACCAGTTATGACCTTGCCTTTCTCATAATCTCCAGGATAACCGCCTGAAGCCGCAACTACAGTAGCGCACGAACCTTGTTTCCAAGCAATAGGAGGTATTTCTCCCAAACGCTGTTGAATGCAAGCCAAAATTAAATCTTCTAAGGGTGTTTCTAACAATGGTAAAATCACCTGTGTTTCTGGATCACCAAAGCGACAGTTAAATTCTAAAACTTTAAAGTCCCCATCGGGTGCAACCATTAAACCAGCGTACAGCACTCCCCGGTAATCAATGCCCCTATTTCTTAAAGCTGTAATGGTTCTTTCTAAAACTTCTGTTTGCACACGTGCCATTAACTCTGGTGTAGCGATGGGTGCTGGACTGTATGCTCCCATACCCCCGGTATTTTCGCCTGTATCACCTTCACCAATGCGTTTATGATCTTGAGCAGGTGACAGAGGGCGAATTGCTAACCCGTCTGTTAATGCTAAAATAGAAACTTCTTGACCTAACAAGCATTCTTCAATAACGACAAAATTGCCCGCCCTGCCAAATTGTCCTTGAAAGATGTACTCAATGGCTGTTTCCGCTTGTTCAATAGTTTGGGCGACTGTGACACCTTTACCAGCGGCCAAGCCATCAGCTTTAATAACAATTGGCGCTCCCTGTGCTTGTACATAAGATTTTGCTGCTGCTGCTTCTGTAAAAACAGCCGCTTTAGCTGTGGGAACTCCTGCTTCTTGCATCAAAGCTTTAGCCCAAGCCTTACTAGCTTCAATTTGCGCTCCTGTTTTGACTGGACCAAATACCATCAGTCCTTGATTTTGCAGATAGTCTGTAATGCCATTTGCTAAAGGCACTTCTGGACCTACTACTACTAAAGAAATGCCATTCTTTAAGGCAAATTGACTTATGCCTTCAAAGTCATCTACCGCTATGGGCAAGTTTTGGCAACGTTCCATAGTTGCTGTACCGCCATTTCCGGGTACACAGACAACTTGCTCAATTTTTTCCGATTGTAGCAGTTTCCACGCTAGAGCGTGTTCACGTCCCCCATTGCCGACAACTAAAACCTTCACTTATTTCCTCGTGCGTTTCTTGCAAAATACGAATGTCTGAAAGATACTCGCTGATCAATTTTTTCACTAATTATCCTACTAATCAAGGCTTTATGCTAAGAGAGAATGGGGAACGAGAAACGGGAAATATTTATTTAGAGCAAATTAATCACCATAAATTAAAATTGTAAACTTTCTGTAAAGTTTTATGTTTTTTACGTGAATTGAAAATGGTTACTTAGAAATCTATCGCCACTTAGTCTAACTTATTAATAGTTAGGATGACTCTGCTCAAAAAATGCACACAAATATCAAAACATAAGGAACATGACTAAAATTATCGTTACTGGGGCTGCTGGATTTATAGGTTCTCACCTAGTTGATAGGTTATTGCAACAGGGAGAAGAGGTAATTGGAATTGATGAATTTAATGATTATTATGATCCGCTGTTGAAGCGAAAAAATATTGCTACCTTTCAAAATTTACCAAACTTTACGTTAGTTGAAGGCGATATTCAATCTTTAGATTTATCACAACTTTTTCAAAATGTGGAGATAGTTTATCATCAGGCTGCACAAGCTGGGGTCAGAAATTCCTGGGGTCACGGTTTTCAGGCTTACACTGCACGAAATATTAACACTACACAGGTTTTGTTAGAAGCTGCTAAAGATGCTCCCAAGCTGAAAAGGTTAGTATTTGCATCGACATCTAGTGTATATGGTGATGCTGAAACTTTACCAACTCATGAGGAAATTTCGCCTAAACCTGTTTCACCCTATGGCATTACTAAGTTAGCGGCTGAAAGATTGTGTGGACTATATCATAAAAACTTTGGTGTGCCTTTTATCTCATTACGTTATTTTACTGTGTATGGACCAAGACAACGCCCAGATATGGCATTTCATAAGTTTTTTAAAGCGATTTTAGAGGATGAGGCTATTCCTGTGTATGGTGATGGACAACAAACGCGGGATTTTACATTTGTTAGTGATGCTGTGGCTGCTAATTTAGCCGCTGCTACTGTATCGGAAGCGGTAGGAGAAATTTTTAATATTGGTGGTGGTAGTAGGGTGGTGTTGGCTGAGGTGTTAGATACAATGGCGGAAATTGTTGGTCAGCCTATCAAGCGAAACCACATTGAAAAGGCGATGGGAGATGCACGTCACACTGCTGCTGATGTTTCTAAGGCGCAAAAAATTCTTGGTTATCGGCCACAGGTTTCTCTCAGGGAAGGTTTGCAGAAAGAATGGGAGTGGGTTAAGTCTTTGTATTTGTAATACCGTTTCTCTGTGAGGCTGCACCGAATCTTTTGGTTTCTTATTTCTTGCTTGATGTCTTTTGCGGTTTCTTATAGTGACAGTTAAAGGAAGTAAAAATGAAAATTTTTTAAGAACTACTTATAGATTAAACCTGAGTAACCCCCAGAAGCCAAAATTAACCCCGATTCTGAGAGTATACAAAACTTAAAGCTTTGTGACGATAGTTCACACTTTTCAATCTATATCGATATCCTTGTCAACAATTACCGTAACCTGAATAATGAGAGTAAATGCAATCATCTGTAAATTGATTAAGGTAGGTTAGGATTCATGGCTTATTCATGGTTTAAAGCCTTTCATATTATTGGCTTTGTGGTTTGGTTTGCAGGGTTATTCTATCTAGTGCGTTTGTTTATTTACCACGTGGAAGCGAATCAAGAACCAGAACCTGCAAAAACGATACTGAAAAACCAGTATCAGATTATGGAAAAGCGTCTCTACCATATTATTACTATTCCAGGAATGATAGTAACGGTAGCGATGGCTATTGGTATTCTTTCCACTAACCCAGACTTGTTAAAAGAACATTGGTTACATTATAAATTAGGGTTTGTGGGGATTTTGCTAATCTATCATCATTATTGTGGTAGGTTGATGAAACAGTTAGCCGCAGATGAATGTCAATGGAGTGGACAACATTTGCGAGCTTTAAATGAAGCACCAACATTGTTGTTAGTTGTGATTGTCATGCTGGCTATTTTCAAAAATAATTTACCTACAGATATTACCGCTTGGCTGATTTTTGGTTTAGTCATTTTCATGGCTGTGAGTATCCAGATGTATGCCAAAATCCGCAGACGTAATCAGGAGAAGATGATGGCAGAACTTAATCAAATTAATCAACTTCCCCAAGCCCAAAGTTAGGTTTTGAGGTGGGCTTTGCCCACCCCATAAAAATTGAGGATTTAAAAATCAAGATGAGAAAGCAATTATTTAATAACCGTGTAGCTGTTCTCGCAACAATGCACCAGAAAGAAAAAGTAATTGCCCCATTATTGCAGAAAGAATTGGGCATACAACTTATAGTTCCTCAAAACTTAAATACTGATGTTTTTGGAACATTTACTAAAGAGATAAAACGCCCAGATACACAAATTGCTACTGCTAAATTAAAAGCCCAAAAAGCGATTGAAATCTCAGGAGAAACTATAGCTATCGCTAGTGAGGGTAGTTTTCTACCTCATCCCCAGTTTCCTTATATTTATGCTAACAGAGAAATTATTGTTTTTTTAGATCAAGAACATGAATTAGAAATTATTGGTGAGGTATTTTCTACGGAAACCAATTTTAAGCATCAAATTATTCAGAATTATCACGAAGCACAAGAATTTGCATTAACAGTTGGTTTTCCTGAACATGGTTTAGTCATTTGGTTAGAAAAATTTGCTAATGAACCTGATGAAATTATTAAAGGTATTACCTCATCAGAAAAATTACAGGCATCTATAAATTAGTTATTAAATAATTTACAAGATGGTAAACTGCATATAGAAACAGATATGCGGGCGCTTTATAATCCTACGCGGATGAAGAATATCGCCAAAGCTACCCAAGATTTACTAAATAAGATTAATAGTTGCTGTCCTCAATGTGCTACACCTGGTTTTA
>RDYJ01000205.1 GCA_004293145.1 Nostocales cyanobacterium
GAAATAGGTTACAATGTTGTTTACAACATATTAGAAGCAGCAGATTATGGAGTTCCCCAAAATCGAGAGCGTGTTATATTTATTGGTTCTAGAGATGGTGAAACTGCTACATTTCCTATTCCCAAATATTGTAAAAATGGTCAAACTTTACCTAAATGGAGGACATTAAAAGATGCTTTAAGTGGGTTAATTGATATAGAACCAGAATATATGTCTTATTCAGAAAATCGTTTAAAATATTTAAGCTTATTAAAAGCTGGACAAAATTGGCGACATTTACCAGAAGAATTAAAGAAAGAAGCTATGGGAGGCGCTTATAATTCTGGAGGTGGAAAAGTTGGTTTTTATAGAAGATTATCCTGGGATAAACCTTCACCAACAATTACTACAAGTCCCCATCAAAAAGCTACAGATATGTGTCATCCTGTAGAACTACGTTGTTTAACTGTGCGGGAGTCTGCAAGGATTCAAACATTTCCCGATGATTGGATTTTTTATGGTTCTGTCAGTTCTAAATACAAACAAATTGGTAATGCAGTTCCTGTATTACTTGCTAAAGAACTGGGTAGTTATCTTTTTAACTTAATTCAAGGAAATAAAGCAAAAGGGAAAGAAATTTCTGAACAATTATCGCTTTTTTAATTATAAAACAGCAAGTGTCTATTTTCTAGCCAATTCAGCAAAAGCTTGATCAATTTTCTGTAACATATCTCGTATATGATTTTCAACTAGATCATAATCCATACAAATCATATTCCAAAATTGTTTACCAGCAATACGAGGAATTCTTGATCAAGTGGATAAATTACCACACGAGGATCAGCTTCTACTGCTAAAATTACATCTTTAGGAGCAGGAATAGATGTTCTACCTCTTTCTAAAATCCAAACAGCCTCAGCTAAAGTAGTTGCAGGAATAACTAACTCTGAATCAGAATCACAAAGGATAGTTTTAGTCTTTGCACCTAACTTTAAATTACTTAGTATCAATTAATCGTAAATCTCGTCAGGTGGAGATTTATCGACACAGTAAGGATGTTGAAGTTTTAGATTCCCCTGCTGCCATTTCAGACAATAGACTATCTAGATTTTATATCAGCGATCGCTCCTCTAGTCATAGCAGCAATAGCTTTATCAGTCGCTTTCGGTAAGTGATAATATTTACCACCTGCTGATTTTGCCAATTCCTTCGCAAAACCAGTAGAGACAAACTTACTCTCTGTATCAATTACCAACAATTGCATCCCGGAAGCCCGAATTCTCCCCGCAATATCCAAAAGTTCAGCTTTGATATCTGGCTTTTCTCCTGGTTCTTGGGGTTCACCTAAAGAACGAGCTAAAGGAATATTACCCCTTCCATCAGTAATTGCTACAATAACGACTTGACCAATATCGCCACCCATCTGGGCATTTATCCCCACCCGCACGGCTTGAGTTAAACCATGTGCTAAAGGTGAACCACCACCACAAGGTAATCTTTCTAACCGATTTTTAGCCAAAGCAATGGAACGGGTAGGAGGTAATAAAACTTCTGCTTGTTCACCACGGAAGGGAATTAAAGCGATTTGATCACGGTTTTGATAAGCTTCGGTTAAAAGCTGCATGACTGCACCCTTAGCAGACTGCATTCTATTTAAAGCCATTGAACCAGAAGCATCAACCACAAACACCACCAAAGCGCCGGCTTTTCTCACCAACCGCTTAGAACGGATATCTCCCTGTTCGACAATTACTTTTTTATCTGGTTGTCTAGCGCGTCGTGCTTTTTGATACGGTGCGGCTGCTCGCAATGTGGCATCTACGGCTATACGTCGCGCTTTACCTTTAGGGATCATCGGCTTGATGTACCGTCCTCTGTCGTCAGAGAAGATAATACTGCGACTCCCAGATTTACCTTGACGCTGTGCCATTTGCGTAAAATAAAGCACTTCTGGATCAAGTATCACCCCTTCAGGATCAAAAATAAACTCTTCGGGAATATCAGGAGGTTCTTGCTGTTCCTGTTCTTCCTGTTGTTCTTCCTGTTCTTCCTGTTCTTCTTCTTGCTGTTCTTCTGAGTCGTCTTGACTTTGGGGTGGTGGGGGTGGTGGGGGTGGTTGATCTGGTGGTGGGGTTTGAACTATCGTTGTTCTAGGAACAATCACCAATTCTACCGCACGACGCAAGTCTTCAGCGTTGACGGTGTTGCGTCCTTCTAATGCTGCTGCGGCTTTTGCTACGCGCACCGCAAACAATTCTGCGCGATGTCCTTCCACACCACCACGAATAGCTTCATTGACAAGATAGGTAATTTGTTCTTGGGTAATGGTGACTTCTTTTAACCATTCCCGTGCCAGAATGATTTGGGTTTTGAGTGAGTCGATGTCTTCGCTGTATTGTTGCAGAAATTCTGTGGGAGATTTAGAATAGGCGATCGCTTGTTCTACTGCTTGTACTCTTTGATCTAAACCCAGAACTCCATCTGCTGAAAGTGCGATCGCAATTCTATCAAGTAAATGCTCTCTTAGCGCCCCTTCCTCTGGGTTGTAAGTCGCAATAAACAACGGTTTACAAGGATGTTGAAAGCTGATCCCTTCCCGTTCAATTTGGTTACGTCCGTCAGATAATACAGATAAAAGTTGATTGCTAATTTGCTCATCTAATAAATTGATTTCATCCACATACAACACACCCCTGTTAGCGGTGGCCAGTATCCCCGGTTGAAAAATCGTATCACCTTGTTTAACCGACTGTTCCACATCCACAGAACCTAAAAGCCGGTCTTCTGTGACACCAAGGGGTATTTGTACAAAAGGTGCAGGGATAATTTCTGTTTCTATCTCCTGCCTTTCCTCAGCTAAGAGTTTATCATCCCATTCTTCCGGGTGGTTGGGGTTACAGTTGCTAAGTGAATCTTTAACAACTTCAATAGGTGGTAATAAAGCGTGGATTGCACGCGCCATCACAGATTTAGCCGTACCGCGACGGCCTGCAATTACCACACCCCCTAAAGCGGGATCTACTGCTGTTAACAGCAAAGCTATTTTAATTGCTTCTTGACCGACTACAGCAGTCAGCGGAAAAGCAGTCATCGTCGGGGTAATAGTAGGCGCAGGCATTGTTTCCTTACTTAATAGTTATTATAGTTTTTCATATTCTATGATATTGTGTGTCCTTCGCTTACCTTATTTTTCTCGGCTGCCCCCACTTATTGAGTTGATACAAAATTATCAAGACTTATTAGCTCCATTATAAGCTAAAGGGATTGATATCAATACACTTTAAAATTCCCGGACTTCTGAGAGAAGTTTGGGAGGGAGCAACTAACCAACGGCAAAACCTGATATGGTCTCATTAAAGGTTCATGAAAAGCCAACACAACTTTGATCTAAATCAGGATCGGAATATTCTCCTAGTCCTGATTATCTTGATCATGATCAAGGATAGATTAAGCAATAAATAATTCTATCCTTTTGTTTCTTGAATCTCCCCCCGAAACTGATTAACCACCCGATCCAATCCTACAGAATGGGCAGCTTTAAATAATAAGCGATCTCCCTTCTGGACAAAGGTCTTCAATCTTGCTACTAAATCACTATGAGTAGAAAAACATTCTGAATAAATACCCTTAGAACTATTAACTATAGTTTGGGCATCTTTACCATCAACTAATACCAGCAAACCATCTAAATTTAATTTCTGCACCATTTCCCCAACTTGTTGATGTAACTGTTGGGATCTATCTCCTAACTCCTTCATTGCCCCTAATACAGCAATTTTGCGCTTTCCCGGAGTATCTGCTAACAACTGCAAAGCTGCTAACATTGCTTCTGGTGCAGCGTTATAAGTTTCATCTAAAATTACAACATCATTAGGTAAATTAAACCGTTGCGATCGCCCACCAGGCATATTTACCATCACCCCAGCTTGCAGGTTTTTCCAATCAATTTCTAACACCTTTGCTACTGCTAAAGCTGCTAAAAAATTAGTCGCATTATGGCGGCCAGGTAAAGGTAAAGGTAAAGCCATTCCTGCTACTTCTACAACTTCATGATCAATTAATTTCCCTTGAATATCACCACCAGAAAAACCATAACTAATCACTTCTCCCTGCCAAAATTTCGCCGCTGTCTCCATTAATAAAGGACTATCATGATTGAGAATGGCTACACTATTACTAGGCATTTCTGCTAATAACTCACATTTAGCTTCAGCTATCGCTTGTTCTGAACCTAGCAACTCAATATGTGCCGTCCCCACATTAGTAATTACACCGATATTCGGTCTAGCTATTTGCGTCAGTTCCGCAATTTGTCCCCTCCCCCGCATCGCCATTTCTATGACAGCAAAATCATCTTCTGCACCCAGTTCTAACAGCGTTTTCGGAACACCAATTTCGTTGTTGAAATTACTGTATGTTTTGTGAACTCGTCCTTTAGTTCCTAAAACTGCGGTAATCAGTTCCTTGGTTGTAGTTTTACCCACCGAACCCGTTACCCCAATTACAGGAATAGAAAAAGAATCCCGCCACCATCTAGCAAGTTGCTGATATGCTTTTAGGGTATCAGTAACTTCTAATACGGGTAATCCATGATTTTCATAAGTGTAATCCACAATAACTGCAATCGCACCCTTAGCGATCGCCATCGCTACAAACTCGTGTCCATCAAACTTTTCGCCGCGTAAAGCCAAAAATACTTGACCCGGTTGTAAAATTCTGGTATCTGTTTGGATACCGCTGCTGATTTGAGTTAACGCAGATGCAGATAAATTGACCGGACGGGCTTCAAGAACTTCAACCAGTTGGGATAAAGTGGCCGAAACAGGCATACTGATCATCAATAAAAGTTAATTACCAAATCCTACAATTCTTGGGGTCATAAATAAAGCAGAACCTCAATTTTTCTGAGAAGTCGGAAATCTTAGGCCTGTTTACCCTTTACAAATCTATATATTTACAAAACTTTATCTAGAATTATTAATTTCGGAAATTACATAAAAGATACATCTGTCTTCTTCATCAAAAATCTAAAATTATCAGACCGTACTTTTGTACTGTGACAAAAAATAGTATTTCTAACTTCCAATTAATATTTCCGTCCCAGTAGCGGTACAGTTACCTGCGGGACTGAACACCTTCATCAACTCCAGGTAAACCTGCAACGCCGCGAGACTTGAAGTGTTTGCTGTTCCCCTGATACCAGACGAACAAGCCCAGTAAATCTTGTAGTTTTAGAATTACACTCAAGGAGTGTGAGCTTAGTGATCTCCTGTTTTTTCAATTGTTTCAATCACTGCCAAACCTATACTAGAAACTGCAATTAAGAGAATTGCGGCAATCAAATAGGCATTGGTCAACATTCGGAGGGCTTCGTCAAAAAAAATGTAGGTGGTCATTTATTCACCTTCTGAACTTTTAGCGGCTACTAGTGCTATTTATTTTTCAACACCCTGATAGGTCAATTTCGTTGATTAATTCCTAGCAATAGTATCTTAACAAAACTTTAGCTCTTTCAGAACCCCATGACAAACTTTTCTCCCTCAAGATTTGATGAATTTAACCCAAATTTAGTCATATACAATACAGAAAAATCCTTTAAGTAAAAATAACGTCTTTTTTAAGTACCGTAAATATGTTAACGCTACTGTATCCTTTTTTACAAATATGTTAAGAATGATCATGGAATATTTACAATTAGCAATATTCACCAATCGTCTATTATTAGAGCCGATATCACACCAATATAAACAAGATATTTTTCGGGAATTCACACCGGAAATTACTACTTATTTATATGCTGCTCCACCTAGAGAAATAGGAGATACTGAATTTTTTATTAATCAATCTTTACTAGAAATGCAAAGAGGAGAAAATTTAATATTTGTGATTCTCAAGAAAGATTCTCAAGAATTTTTAGGTTGTAGTGGCATACATAACATGAATAGCCCATATCCCCAAACTGGAATTTGGTTAAAAAAATCAGCATTTGGTCAAGGCTATGGAACAGAAACAATTAAATCCTTGAAAGAATGGGCTGATGATAACTTAGATTATGAATATCTCAGATATCCTGTAGATCAGGTAAATACTGCCAGTCGTAGAGTTGCCGAAAAACTAGGAGGACAAATATTTGGAAAATATCAACATACTAATTTAAGTGGCAAAGTTTTAAATATAGTTGAGTATAGAATCCGTAAATAATCAGATTTCTATACTCTCAAAACATCATTAAACTAAACAGCGTTCAATCGTGCTAACTACTGATTTTGATAATGCTGACAAATCATAACCACCTTCTAACCCAAATAAGATTTTCCGAGTTACACCTAAACAATATTGAGTGAATAAACCAAAATCTTCAGGTTGTAAATTTACACTTGCTAAAGGATCATCTGCTAAAGCATCATAACCAGCACTGACAATCAATAAATCTGGCTGAAATTTGGTTAAAAAAGGCAAAATCAAATCTTTCCATAGGGGTTGATAGCTAGTAATATCACTACCAGGACGCAGCGGTAAATTTAACACATTATTGTCAAATCCTGTTTCGGAATTTTTTCCAGTACCAGGATAAGCAGGGTACTGATGTAGAGAACAATATGCAATTTCTGAGTGAGTCTCCACTATCGCTTGAGTACCATTACCGTGATGAACATCCCAGTCTAAGATGGCAACGCGCTTAATTCCCGCTTGTTTTAAAGCGTACAAAGCAGCAATAGCAGCATTAGAGAATAAGCAAAAGCCCATACCTGTATCACGTTCCGCATGGTGTCCCGGTGGACGCGCTAATACAAAAGCCGGATTTTCTCTGCTTAACACCACATCTACCCCATCTAACCAAGCACTCACCGCTAACAAGGCCACATCATAACTGCGAGGGGAAACCGGGGTATCTCCATCTAAATAACCACCACCACTGGCAGCAATATCTTTAAGTTTTTTAATGTATGTTGTAGTATGGGCAGTTTCTATCCAAGACATTAACTCAGAGTTAACTGGTGTGGGACTTAACCAGTGGATTTTTTCAGCAAAGTGAGC
>RDYJ01000064.1 GCA_004293145.1 Nostocales cyanobacterium
TTTTCGCAGGATTATTAGTTCTCATTGCACTATAAAATAATTCCGCTTTGACAATAGAACAAACTACTATATCTATATCAGAGAAATCTTGAAGACGCTGAATAATATTTTCTGATCTTTGATTAAGATATTGAATACAAATTCCTTGAACTAGGGATATTTTACCGCAGAGGCAGTCAAACGTATCACAGAAAAGGAATCAGCATCTAATATCTAATTTTTAGCCAACTACTTACCTTGTTCTATTTCTCGCAGTTCCTTCTCTGTCCGTTCATAAGGTTTTGTCTTGGGTTTCCAAGTGGGAAACACACCAATTAAAACATTGTTCATTGCTGTACGGGTTTGAGTGCTTGCTTTCCCGACTGCACCAGGAAATACCTTATCTCCTCCTGCAACAAAAAGAATCAAGCCAATAAGTATAAAAGGTATATATTGCTTCATATTTAAACCCCCCTTGCACAATGCACTAGCAATGACAATTGACCTTTATCATCTTAGTATGCCCAAATCGTTAGATAAAAATAACATTTTGCACAATAAATATTAAGTACAAATTAAACATCAAAAGTCAGGATATTTGCCAAATAATAAACGTATAAAAATGAATTTTTCCATATATGAGCAACCCCGAATCAAGCAGCCTCATCTATTCTTAAATATGTATTCTCAATCCTTTAATTAATATTTTGTCTCTGTTGAAATACAATTGCACCTAATATGTTGGCATTTTGTTAAAGAAACAATAGCCCTCAATAGATAATTTTGTGACCTATTGAGGGTTGATGATGTAGAGTGTGGAAAATAAATTATATTTTGTAGCTAAAACTACTTGACAGAAACCGCATCAACATCGACAGTATTATCTTCTGAGGATGGAGAATCATTACTACTAGTTTCCACATTACCTTTACGAGTTTTCCAACCATCAATTACTAATCCAGAAACTTCTGAAACCAGCAATGTTAACAGCAAAAGATCATCAATTTGACCAACCACAGGGATAAAGTCGGGAGCAATATCAATAGGGCTAAGAAGATAAGCTATTGTGCCAATAATTACCCACCACCGATATTTAGGATTACGCAGTACATTGCGATACCAAGTGTAAAGTGATTGAATTGAAAAGCTCATATTTTTAACCTCCAGTACCTGCAATTAACTTTTATTTTGGCAAATAATCCTCTAAACTCCCGGTGGGAATAACCGCCCTATTGTGTATAGAAGATGGTAATTATCATGCTTTGTTAACTACTTATCTAGCGATAGAGTAGGTGAGTGTGGTAATGGTGCATTAATCTCTAAAATTAAAATGCCCTAGCATATTTGCTCTAGTAATGGAGAGAGGAAACCTACAAAGTGGATATTTTAGATTTGTTTAACAAGGGCGGTCCAGCCATGTGGCCTTTGCTGGTGCTGTCAGTCCTAGCTGTAAGTGTGATTTTTGAGCGTCTTTGGTTCTGGTTACGAATTTTAACGCAAGAAAAAGAAATAGTAGAGCGCGTTCTTGATGCTGCTACCGAAAATTGGGAAATAGCTACGGAAATTGCCCAAAAAGCAATCGATCAACCGATTGGACGTTTTCTCTATGCACCCCTACGCTTACACAACAGCGATGCCGAAACCTTCCGACTGGCTTTAGAGTCAACCGCAGCGGAAGAGGTAGCAGGGATGCGGAGAGGAGAAAAACTTTTAGAATCTGTAATTGCCCTTTCCCCGCTGTTAGGATTATTGGGTACAGTTTTAGGGTTGATTCAGTCCTTGCGCTCAATTAGAATTGGCGATTTGGGTACTGAATCTACAGCAGGTGTAACTACTGGGATTGGTGAATCTTTAATTAGTACCGCCGCTGGCTTAATAGTTGCGATCGTAACTTTGGTATTTTATCGCCTGTTTCAAGGTTTTGTTGTTAACCAAGTCAAGGTTTTTAATAAAGCTGGGAATGACTTAGAATTACTTTACCGTCAGTCTCCACCAGACCCCAACAAAAGTACATCAGGAATAGTACGGAATCCTGCACAGGAAAGTTTAACTTCACCCCGTAAGCGAAATAAAAACAAATTTACCCAAATCCCTGAACCTAGTTCAGAGAAACCAGTTGAAAATCCCCTTCCTAACTCCCCACCAGAGCTAGAAAATGAAAGTTAACCTACATACTCCCATTGAAGAAGTTCAAATTCAAATCATTCCCTTAATTGATGTCGTTTTTTGTATCCTGACTTTTTTTCTGTTAGCAGCATTGCAATTTACCAGACAACAGGCAATTAATGTTGATTTACCTAAAGCCAGCACAGGTACAACTTCTGCTGCCAGTTCACAAAGCAAAAGTGATATATTGCCTGTGACTATTGATGCTGTTGGTCAAACTTACATTGAAAAAGAGCCGATCAAACGTGAAGAGTTGCAAGCACGATTAAAGCAGTATATCCAAACAAATCCTCAGGGTATTTTGGTCTTAAATGCCTCCCGCACAGCAACTTATAATGATGTTATTCAGACATTAGATTTGCTCAGACAAGTGGGAGGTAATCGTGTGTCTTTGGGAATTATTCCTGGATCATCTCAATCACTTCCTGATTCACCAAACTTTTCTCCCACTCCACTGATACCAATACCCAATACTATACCCATGCCAGGAATTGATCCACAAAATAATTTTAACCCTTCTCTCCCTTCAGCCCCAAATCAATTTCCTGCACCCCCACAGGAAGGTTTAACTCCAGGTATTTCCCCCATAACTCCCAATAATAGCGCCCCTTTAGAGCCTGTAGTACCGCAAAACAGCAATTCTGCACCCAAAAGGTGACGCTTTTTTTCAAAGTTTATAAGTCTAAATTCCCCCCAACCCTGTTTGATAATATGGGCTGGGGGGAATTTTATTTTTAGCCATATCAAGAAAAATTAGATAAACCTAAAGATATCCAAAATAAATCCTATGTAGAGAAAAAAACTCTGCTAATTTATAAATAATTGGTGAAGCTACAAAGATTTTTCTATCAATAGACCAAGTAATTTATCGCGTAAGCATTCAGCTATCAGCGGTCAGCAGTCAGCTTTTTAAAGCTTACGCCTCAATACTACTCGGTTAAGGATTTTCGTAGGTTGGGTAGAACGATTTTGTTCACGAAGTGTGCCGATGTCATAACCCAACAAATGCTTGTAAATGTTGAGTTTCGTTCCTTAACCCAGCCTAAATTTTACTTTTTTGACCTTAACCGATAAGTATTGGCTTAAGTCTACACTGACTATTTTGATGATCTTCGGATTTATCAAACATTCTGGCTCTTGGCTTCTGGCTCCTGACTCCTGAATTCTTAATTTTATCGCCTATCGCCATTTACGTTTCAAGGGTTGCGGCAATGAATATTGTAACACTGTTAATTGTTTGGGTAGTTACGTCTATCAGCCTATGGCTTATTAGTAAGTTACCTTTGGGTGTCGAAATTGATCCTCCAGAGAAAGCCTTTTTTTCCGCAGCAGTTCTTGGTATCATCACGGCATTAGTGAGACCAGTTTTAGGTGCGGTATTTACGATACCAAATTTAGCTACCTTTGACTTATTATCTGGTATCTTTACATTCATGATTGCTGTTGTTTGTTTTAGTATTGCTGCTTGGTTAGTGGAAGGTTTTCGCTTACGTTATGGTATTTGGAGTGCTGTTTTAGGAGCTTTTGCACTTAGTATTATCAATAGTATAATTTACAAATTATTGGGGGTGTAAAGTTAATCCTTGTACCAGCTTTAAATAGGGCTTGCTGAATAAAGATAAAACCTAGAGGAATCAAAAGATTCAGGGGTGAACAAGGGGAAGAAGGTGCAAGGAATAGACATTAAACCCATCAAAAACTGATTGTCTGCGGCACTGGTGAAAGCCAAGCACTTTTCCCCCAAAGCAACTATTCAAAAGCTGCTTCTAATTCTGACTCCTGAACGGCAGTTGACGGCAGTTGCTTCAAGTCGGGAAACCCGCCCACGGCGCTGTCTCCCCAACGCACTACCTCCTTTATGCCGGGAAACCCGTCCACCGCACAGCCTCCTCCTGACACCTGACTCCTAGCCCTAACGGCAAGACTTTTATGGCTACGCCACGCAAGCTATCAGCAAACCCTAAATACATAATTCGTAATTCGTAATTATTATGATTTATAACCTTTAATTACGAACTACGAATTAGTGATGACGAATTATTTAATCATTGCTGCTGGGGGGAGCAACAGGTATGCTGGTTTGTTTTTGACGCTGATCGCGTTTTTTCCGATCAGCTGCCAGCATATCTGCCATTACTACCAGTGCTTGTGCCATCTTATCCAGGTTGGAGCGATATAGCTCTAAATCCTTGGTAAGTTTGTCTTCGGATAAGCTTAGTCCTTGAGCTATCGCTTTCAGCGCCTCATTACGTTGCTGATCATCTTTGACAAGTTCTGAATCTGCCAGCGCCAATAATGAAAATAAACCAATGGCAAACAGGCGGCTGTATTTAAAATTAGGATTGTGAGCGATCGCTTGCAGTTGCGCTTGCAACTCAGTATCTTGATCTAATTGAGTAGTTTGGCTAATTCCCGCAATTAAATCCTTCGCTGGCAAACTCTGAGCTACAGCTTGCAATCTGGCTGCATCTTGTCGATAGCGTTGTGGATCTTGTTCTACAGCCTGAATTATGGCATTAAAAATCGATACTAGATCCTGTTCCGGTTGATAGCCTTCCATGAAGCGGTCAAAAGTTGTGACAACTCCCAAGGCATAAATTGGATTGTAGCTAAAATCAGCATTGACTGAAAGCAGATGCATTTCCACCATCAACTCTTCCACTACCCGACGGTAAATAGTGTTGATGGGACGGGTATGAAGATTATAGAAAGTTCGCTTTGTATCAGAGACAGTACGGACGTTATTCACAAAGAAAATGTTAAGGGCGACGTATGTTTATTTTCTCGTTTAAAGGCTACTTTGCCAAGTTATATGGAAGATGGGAAACCAATTAATAGTTTCATTTCTTCAATTGACAGGCAAGATGCCTGTCACTACTTCAGATTTATTTTTTGTAATTTTCTTGGGTAGATTCATCTGCTAATGACTGCACAAAACGAGTAGATTAGGAACTCAAATCAGAAGAATCTTTAGTTTCTTGAGTATTTTTATGCTCCTGATCGCAATTATTATGTTTATTCTTGGCTAAATTCGGGAAGATGCTTGTTAAAGCTTCTTCTTCCGTTTCAAAAATCTCAAATACTGTATCCATCATTGTCACCTCAAACACAAGTTTGGCTTCTGGATGGACATTACAAATGAAGAAACTACCCTTGACTTTATCAGCGTCACGCATTCCAGCCACCAAAGATGTGAGGCCAGAACTATCAATAAAATTTACGTATCCCAGGTTAACCAGCACATGACGACTCAGTTTAGAAATACATTCTTGTAACTTGAGACGAAATTGCCAAGCAGTTGTGATGTCTAGACGACCTGTTGGTTTCAAGACAATCACCGTATTACCATCTTGGGTTGTATAGGCTTTTTGATCTATATTCACTGTATTCTCCGTGATATTGCCCTGAAGATCAAGCAGTGAGCTAAAAAACTTGATATTTGAGCGATTTTTCACTTTTACCCACCATTGCTGGTGTAGTTTTCTGAATCCTGACTAACTTAGTTCAATCACCAGTTACACGATTTTATCGATCTGGCACTAGAGATTTATAAACTAGAGACACAATTGCCACATTATTGCTCAATTTTTGGATCTAATTTAGTTTAACTACTATTTAAACAGTTGACATCCTTAGACATCATTATTGTATCCGGGGTTTGATCAACTTAGCTCATTCTAAAAACTTCTATGTCGAGACACGACGATTTAGCTGTTGACTAAACAAACCAACTAACTAACTTAGACTTGGGTTGTGGGATGTAGGGGATGGGGTGTGGGGAATTCTCCACCAATGTGCATAGAAATCACGGGTTTTTGAGAAAATCAAAAGCCACTATTTTTCCTACTTCTTAGTCCCCCAAACCCAGCCCAAACCCTTGATTTTTCATCAATTTGCCTAAGTCCTGTCTACAGTCGCTAGATCAATCTGCGTAATTTTGCTTAAGACAAACCACCGTTTACTGTTGATTTAGTTTCCAGTTTATCCAATCTTGTGGTTTCAGGAAAGTTTCATAAAGTTCAGCTTCGGGAGAATTGGGTTCTGGTTGGTAGCCATATTCCCAACGAACTAAAGGTGGGAGGGACATGAGAATTGATTCTGTCCGTCCATTGGTTTGCAGACCAAAAATTGTTCCTCGGTCATAAACCAAATTAAATTCTACATATCTTCCCCGGCGGTATAGTTGAAAATTCCGTTGGCGATCGCCATATTCCAACTCATGTCGCCGCTGAACAATTGGCGTATAGGCAGGTAAAAATGCCCGTCCACAGTCTTGCACCAAAGCGAATAACTCTTCCCAAGTGCGTGCAGGTAAAGCTCCCACTTGGTGGCTATAAATAGCTGCTTCCCCATTGGGGTTAGGTCCGCGATATATTTCACCTTGACCATCTTGGTAATCCAAAAACAGACCACCAATACCCCGTGTTTCATCACGATGCTTGAGGTAGAAATATTCATCACACCAGCGTTTAAACACTGGGTAATAGTCTGGGTGATGTTGATCGCAAGCCTGTTTCAAAGTTTGATGAAAATGAGCCGCATCTTCAGCAAAGGGGTAATAAGGTGTTAAATCCGCACCACCACCAAACCACCAAACTGGACCCGCTTCAAAATAACGGTAATTCAAATGAACTGTAGGCACATAAGGATTACGCGGATGTAAAACCAACGAAGTACCAGTTGCATAAAAACCGTGTCCTGTTGCTTCTGGGCGTTGGGCTAAAATTGACGGGGGGAGATGAGAACCCCAAACTTCAGAAAAATTTACACCAGCCTGTTCAAAAATTGCGCCATCACGCAGCACACGAGATCGCCCACCACCCCCTTCTGGACGCTCCCAGCTGTCTTCCATAAACTTACCAACACCATCCAGTGCTGCTAAGGACTGAGTAATCTCCTCTTGTAAATGTTTCATGAACTGACTGACTCTTGTCTGAGCGTCAGGTGGTGGAAGAAACTTGGATGATTCTGTGAGAATGGGGGTTTGCGAATTGGTCAACATAGATTCCCGAACCTAAAATTACAATTTCCAGAAAGCTACAAACTTCCATTTTAAAAATTTGTGGACACTTGTAGCCAAAAACCTGGCACAATTTGCCAAACTTGCTTTGTCTTCCTAGTCAAAACCAATTGAGTATCCTGACTAAAGCTATTTTCCATCAAATGCGTATAGGCTTGTAGATTCATGAAGTTTATTTGCAATTCTTTGCAATTATTGTGGAAACAATTCTGTTATCAATACCAGACCCTAGAGAATTAGTCCATAAAGCCGCCGATTTTCTGTATTGTATCTGTGGTGAATATAGCGATTGACTTTAATTTTCCCAGATGCCAAAGTAACCAGACAGATTGTAGCCAGGAGGTTAGGACAGTGCAAAATTGGTTATCCAAATTCATCCACCGCCAACGTCGTCGTTTTTGTGCTTCTCTGGTGCGGAGTTATCGAGAGATCAGTTCCGCTTCTGTTGATGAACTTTGGCAAAAAGTAGTTGACTTAACAGATGTTTCCTGGCATCCACTACTTAAAAGTACCAATGTACCATTAGGATTAGTACCCAAACCAGGATTAATTTTCCAAGCGATGACACGCTTTTGGCCAATTCCCATCCAGATTTTTGTCGAACGGGTAAATCCCAAACAAATGCTTAGTATCCGTGTTATTGCCATTCCTGGAATTGAAGAACGGGTCATTTATCAAGTAGAGTCAACGGTTTGTGGCAGTTATTTGTCTTATTCTGTAACTCTACGTGGTTGGTTATCACCTCTGATTTGGTCTCTGTCTCGTCCTTACGTAGATCGGGTTGCACGTTCTCTAGTCGAAGCTGTAGAAAAGGCTGCATTACCCGCAGTGTCGGGCAAGAAAAAATCTTTAGACAACAGTTGTTTTGATTTTTAGGGGATGAGGGACTCTTGACTGGGGAGAAATAAATTTAAAATTCAAAATTAAGAACTCTTGCCTCTTGCCTTTTTCCCATGATTAATGACTAGTGACCCAAGAAAGTTAAGATTCAAGTAGGTGAAAATGAAAATTTTTTAAGCTTTATTAAGGCGGCAACGGTAAACAAGCTATGTATGATGTCCTCAATTCCCAGTCAGTCCTAGAAGTATTGCGACCAGTGGAAGATCCAGAACTTCGCAAAAGTCTGGTAGAACTGAATATGATTCGCAACGTCAACATTGATAGTGGCAAGGTTAGCTTTACTTTGGTGTTGACCACTCCTGCCTGTCCCTTACGAGAATTTATTGTCGAAGATTGTAAAAAAGCTGTTCAACAACTGCCTGGTGTGACAGATATCAGTGTAGAAGTAACAGCAGAAACACCCCAACAAAAAAGCTTACCTGACCGGACTGGTATTGCTGGGGTGAAAAATATTATTGCTGTTTCTAGCGGCAAAGGTGGCGTTGGTAAAAGTACAGTAGCGGTAAATGTCGCCGTTGCTTTAGCGCAAACAGGGGCAAAAGTAGGCTTGCTGGATGCTGATATTTACGGACCGAATGATCCGACTATGCTGGGTTTAGCTGATGCTGAAATTGTTGTGCGCTCCACGGAAACAGGGGACATTTTAGAACCTGCGTTTAATCATGGAGTCAAGCTAGTATCAATGGGCTTTTTGATTGACCGAGATCAGCCAGTGATCTGGCGTGGGCCAATGCTCAATGGTGTAATCCGTCAGTTTCTTTATCAGGTGGAATGGGGTGAAATTGATTATTTAATTGTGGATATGCCACCAGGAACCGGAGATGCTCAATTAACTTTAACCCAAGCTGTACCAATGGCAGGAGCGGTAATTGTCACCACTCCCCAAACTGTAGCTCTGTTAGACTCGCGCAAGGGTTTGCGGATGTTCCAGCAAATGAATGTCCCAGTATTAGGAATTGTGGAAAATATGAGCTATTTTATTCCCCCAGATCAACCGGATCAGCAATATGACATTTTTGGGTCTGGTGGAGGTTCAAAAACCGCCGCAGAATTAGAAGTACCACTGTTGGGATGTGTTCCTCTAGAAATTTCTACACGAATTGGTGGTGATAGTGGTGTACCAATAGTTGTAGCCGATCCAGATTCAACTTCTGCCAAAGCCCTGACAGCGATCGCTCTAGCTATCGCCGGTAAAGTATCAGTTGCCGCTCTGACATAGGGTTAGGAATTGGTAATTAGTGATTGGTAATTGGTAATTGGTAATGGTGAAAAATTACTACCCATTAGCTATTTACCATTTCCTCTTTAAAGCTCACATCATTAACTTTGCACAATGTTGTTAAAACGTTCGGTTCCTAAAATCCGCTGGCAATATTGGGTTAAGCCCTGGCAGCAAATAGATTGGCTATTATTTTTTCTACCTGTTGCTGTGAGTATGTTTGGCGGACTCATGATCCTCAGTACAGAACTAAATAAGCCAGTCACTGACTGGTGGTGGCACTGGCTTGTAGCTGGGATTGGGTCAATCATAGCTTTGTTTTTGGCTCGCTGTCGTTATGAAAACCTGATGCAGTGGCACTGGATAACTTACGCTCTGACTAACTTCAGCCTCATAGTGGTGATGGTGGCTGGTACAAGTGCCAAAGGGGCGCAGCGATGGATTAGTATTGCAGGTTTTAATGTTCAACCTTCAGAATTCGCCAAAATAGGCGTAATTATCACCCTAGCAGCTTTGCTGCACAGGCGTACTGCCTCGACTTTGGAGAGAGTTTTCCGTGTCTTGGCAATTACTGCTGTTCCTTGGGGATTGATATTTTTACAGCCAGATTTGGCTACATCACTTGTATTTGCCTCTATAGTCTTGGGAATGCTGTATTGGGCTAATGCCAATCCTGGCTGGTTGATCCTGATGATTTCCCCTGTGGTGGCGGCAATTCTCTTCAGTATATCCTGGCCTTTGTCAGAACCCATAGTGTTGCTAAAAGAACTAACTTTTAGTCCCTTGGGTTTATTTTGGGCAGGCGCTATGGGTATTCTTGGGTGGCAAACTTTACCCTGGCGCAAATTTGGCACGAGTGCGATGCCTTCGGCGAGTGCAGCTATCGCCTCTTTTAGTATCAATATCTTGGGCGGTGAATTAGGTATTTTCGCTTGGAATCATGTCCTAAGAGAATATCAAAAAGACAGGCTAAGTGTATTTATCAACCCTGAACATGATCCTCTCGGTGCTGGTTATCACCTAATTCAATCTCGCATTGCTATTGGTGCAGGGGAACTCTGGGGATGGGGATTGTTTAAGGGTCCTATGACTCAATTAAATTTTGTGCCTGAGCAACATACAGATTTTATTTTCTCTGCTGTTGGTGAAGAATTCGGTTTTATTGGTTGTTTGATGGTACTATTTGTCTTCTGTTTGATTTGCTTCCGCATACTACACGTAGCTCAAACCGCTAAAGATAATTTTGGCTCTTTGTTGGCTATTGGTGTTCTATCTATGATTGTCTTTCAACTAATTGTTAACGTGGGGATGACGGTTGGTTTAGCACCTGTAGCTGGCATTCCCCTACCTTGGATGAGTTATGGTCGTTCTGCTATGCTGACTAATTTTATAGCTCTGGGAATAGTAGAATCTGTAGCCAATTTCCGGCAACGTCAAAAGTATTATTAAATTAGGTGACCGGGATTGGGAATTGGGAACTGGGCAAAAGTTTTTACCAATTATTAATTACCAATTATCAATTACCACTGAAAACTGACAATCAACTAATATTAAGCTAATAACAGAGAACAAATCGAGGGTAATATTATGATTCTGCCTGGAGCAACTGTTCGTGTCAAAAATCCCGCAGACACATATTATCGGTATGAAGGACTTGTGCAACGAGTCAGTGATGGTAAGGTAGCTGTACTGTTTGAAGGTGGTAATTGGGATAAAATCATTACCTTCCGCTTTCCAGAATTAGAACTCGTAGACACCACAGGCAAGAAAAAAGGAAAATAATTCTTTAGTCATGAGATTCAGTTGTCATTAGTCAGTGGTTAATGGAAAACAACTGACAACTGACAACTGACAACTAACAACTGACAACTATGCGTCTACCTTTACCCCAGTTTGCTATTGGCGATCGCCATCCTCGCCATATTGCGGAGGTGATCGAAACCACAACTACTGAATTTTTAGCACAGTGTCTAGAACCAGAAGACTTAAGTTTTCCAGTTATGCCCCCTTTTGGTAGTTGGGTGTGTGCTGTAGATGAGGAGTCTGGAAATCAAATTTATGCTGTGGTATATCATGCCACGACTATGCCCATAGATTCTATACACCGAGCTAGGGCATTGGGCTTGTCTTTACAAACTCTGCGTGAAGAACAACCCCAGATATTTGCTATGCTCAGAACTGAATTTCGGGCGGCAATTATTGGATTTGAGCAGGGTTCACAAAATCTCAGTTATAACCAAGGAGTATATCAGTATCTCCCACCACGTCCACCGCAAATTCATCAAGCGGTTTATCGGTGTCAATCAGAAGCAATTATAAAGTTCACCGAAAAACTAGATTTTTTAAGGACACTACTGTTGATTAATGGCGCGCCCGTCGAATCTTTGGCTGCTTCTGCTATTCGCGAAGTTTATCAGTTACGTCAATCTGACCGAGAATGGTTGATCAAAGCTGGAAGACATCTCAGTATGCTGCTAAAAGATGATTATGATCGTCTACGATTCATTTTGAGTCAAATCCATTCATAGGTATTAGGGAATAGGAAATAGGGAATAGTAATAACTGATAACTGATAACTGTTTTACATCATGCCACTTGTGTCACAAGTTCTAACTTTAGACCCAACCACCCAGGTGCTGGGACAAGAACCAATTATTCCCTTTGTGATTTTACTGTTAGTCATTCTCGTTATACCTATCCTTTTTGAAAGGCTAAGATTGCCAGCATTGGTGGGCTTGGTAGTCTCTGGGGTATTACTTGGTTCATCAGGTTGGCACTTATTTGAGCATGAATCACCAATGATGACTTTATTATCAAACATTGGGTTATTTTACTTGATGTTTATAACTGGATTGGAATTTAATATTCAACTTTTCCGTCAGCAACAAAGTCGTTCCTTGGTATTTGGTAGCTTGACTTTCAGTGTACCTCTGCTGCTAGGAACATGGGGAGGAAAATTTTTAGGTTTTGACTGGCATAGTTCAATATTAATCGGTTGTTTACTCGCCTCTCACTCTCTTTTGGCATATCCAATTATCAGTCGTTTGGGAGTAGTAAATAATGAGGCTGTCACCATGACAATGGGGTCTACGATTTTTACAGATATCGGCACATTACTAATATTAGCTATTTGTGTGGACAGCTTTCATAGTGGTTCATTTAGCTTGGCTCAACTAATTACTGTATCAGTCCGGGTCATACTATACTTTGTCATTATTTTGGTAGGTTTTGATTGGGTCAGCAAAGAATTTTTCCGTTGCTCTGGGGATGATGAGGGTAATAAGTTTTTATGTGTATTAATGTCTGTATTCCTAGCTGTTTTCATGGCTCAATTGTTGGGCTTAGAAAAAATTGTTGGCTTTTTTCTAGCAGGTTTGGCGGTAAATGAAGCTATAGGTGAAGGACCGGTTAAAGAAAAATTAGTGTTTATTGGTGGTCTGCTATTCATTCCCATTTTCTTTATTGATCTGGGCTTAAGAATGGATTTATCTGCTTTTTTTAATGGGTACAGCACAATCAGGTTATTATTATTAATTTTCGTCGGTTTGATGTCCAGCAAATTTATAGCAGCTGTGCTGACAAAGTTGGTTTACAGCTATAGTTGGCAAGAGACATTAACGATTTGGTCTTTATCTATTCCCTTGGTAGGTACAACATTAGGAGTAGCCTTGGCAGGATATAGGTCTGGCTTGCTGCCAACAGATATCCTCAACAGTATTATTGTTTTAATGTTAATTACAGCAACTTTTGGACCGTGGCTGACCAATATTTTGGCTGGTAATGCTGCGGGTTTGACTTGTGCATCAGTCGGACAAGTACCGTTCATGAGTTTACTGAAGCCAAAAACACAATTAACCCCCAGTAATTTTACTATTATTGTACCTGTCCAAAATCCCCAAACTCAAAAATATTTGATTGAAATGGCGGCTTTGTTGGCCTGTCAATCCCAGGGAAAAATTTTACCTTTGGCGATCGCTCATGCAACGGCGCAAATGGATGCACCCCAATTAGATATGTCTTGGCAGCGGAGTGAAAAGTTATTGGCCAAAGCAACAGCACAAAGTCAGCTATTGGGCGCACAAGCTGAACCATTGCTGAGAATTGATGATGCTTTCGCTCCAGGAATCTGTAGGGCTGCTCGTGAACAAAAGGCAAATTTGATTATCATGGGTTGGGGTAAACGTACTGGGTTGAGGGCGCGTTTATTGGGTAATGTGATTGATAATGTGCTTTGGGCTGCCCATTGTCCCGTCGCTATTTCACGTCTGGTAGAATCACCTAGCAGAATTCAGCGAATCCTCGTGCCAATAGAAAACCTCATCACACCAACACTAACGGCTGTACAATTTGCTCAAACTTTAGCAGATGCGAATCAAAGTCAAGTTACTGTATTAAATGTTTGTGATCGCCGTACCAGTCCTAGTCAAATCGCTGCTAGAAGATCGCATCTCTCTCAACTGGTATCAAAATTAACTCTACCAAATCCACCGGACATTCAAATTATCACCCATGAAAATGTTGCTCAAGCTATTTTACAAGCAGCAAGATTGTATGATTTAGTGGTATTACCGTTTATTCGCAATCGTACTAGCCCTGGAGGTTTAGCCATTAGTGATGTTACAACCGAATTAGCTAGACAACTGACTTGCTCAATCATCATTCTCGGAGAACCACAGCAACATCACAACTTAATTTTGTCAAATAGCATCCACAGTCAAGCAGTTGTTCAATAAAAATATCTATTACATCTGTAAATATTGTGCCTATGCTTAGACAAATGCCATACTTGTTAAAAACTTTATAGTTTTTTGAAGATTTCATGAACTCTAACTAAAAATCACACAATCATTAGAAGATAATCATTAATTTTGCTATAGGTAGGAAAATTACCTAATGTACCGAGATTGAGCTTCATTAATCATGTATTTTTGTACCGAAGCTGGGTAATCTAAAAATAAGGATAATACCCCTGGCAATATCTGTAAAATAACTGGAAAAATATGAGAATTTTGGTGACTGGCGGTGCTGGGTTTATTGGTTCCCATCTAATCGACCGATTAATGGCTGATAGACATGAAGTGATCTGCTTGGATAACTTCTATACAGGACACAAGCGTAATATCCTCAAATGGTTAAACAACCCTTATTTTGAGATGATCCGTCATGATATCACCGAGCCAATTCGCTTAGAAGTGGATCAAGTCTATCATTTGGCCTGCCCTGCATCTCCGGTGCATTACCAGTACAACCCCATTAAGACCGTCAAAACTAATGTGATGGGAACGATGAATATGTTGGGGTTAGCTAAACGGGTGAAAGCTAGATTTTTGTTAGCTTCCACCAGTGAAGTCTATGGAGATCCAGAAGTCCATCCCCAAACCGAAGAGTATCGCGGTAGCGTCAATACCATTGGTATCCGTTCGTGCTACGACGAAGGTAAAAGAATTGCGGAAACTTTAGCATTTGACTACTACCGAGAAAATAAAGTTGATATTCGGGTGGCCAGAATATTTAACACTTATGGACCACGGATGTTAGAAAATGATGGTCGGGTAGTGAGTAACCTTGTTGTGCAAGCATTACAGGGTATTCCTTTAACTGTATATGGTGAAGGTACACAAACTCGTAGCTTCTGCTATGTGTCTGACTTAGTTGAAGGTCTCATCAGACTCATGAATGGTGACTACATCGGACCTGTAAATTTGGGTAATCCTGATGAATACACCATTTTAGAACTAGCCCAGGCAATACAAAACATGGTCAACCCAGACGCAAAAATTAAGTTTGAACCCCTACCTTCAGACGATCCCCGTCGTCGTCGTCCCGATATCACCAAGGCCAAAACTTGGTTGGATTGGGAACCGACTATTCCTCTACAAGAGGGCTTAAAACTAACAGTAGAAGATTTCCGTAAACGGATCAAAACTAATGATTAGTCATTAGCAGTCAGTTGTCATTAGTAAGAAAGTGAACCAACGACTAATGACTAATGACTAATGACTAATGACTAACGAAAAACTATCAAGGAGTGTAAAAAATGCGTGTTTGTGTAATTGGAACTGGTTATGTAGGTTTGGTCACAGGTGCTTGTTTGGCTCACATTGGCCATAATGTCATTTGTATAGATAACAACGAAGAGAAAGTAAAATTAATGAAATCTGGGCAGTCACCAATTTTCGAGCCTGGACTTTCGGAAATTATGCAATCTGCTATTAATAGTGGAAATATTCTATTTTCTTCGGATCTGGCTGCGGGCGTTGCTCATGGGGAAATTCTGTTTATTGCTGTGGGAACTCCTCCATTACCCAATGGTGAAAGTGATACCCGTTATGTGGAAGCCGTAGCTCGTGGGATTGGCGCTAATCTTAATGGCGGTTATAAAGTAATTGTCAATAAATCTACTGTACCCATTGGTTCTGGTGACTGGGTGCGGATGATTGTGTTAGATGGTATTGCTGAACGCCAGAAAACATTGGTGTCGGCAGGTGGCTCATCTATGGCAGAAAAACTACCTGAGATTGCTACTCAGTTTGATGTGGTTAGTAATCCAGAGTTTCTGCGGGAAGGTTCAGCAGTCTATGATACTTTTAACCCTGATCGGATTGTCTTGGGGGGCAATAGTGACCAAGCCATTGGGATGATGAAAGAACTGTATGCCCCGATTGTGGAACGCAAGTTTGCGGCTGATCAATCTTTACCTCCTGTAGCAGTGCTGGTAACAGACCTAAGTTCAGCAGAAATGATCAAATATGCCGCGAATGCCTTTTTGGCAACTAAGATTAGTTTTATTAACGAAGTGGCGAATATTTGCGATCGCGTCGGTGCTGATGTCACCCAAGTAGCAAAAGGTATCGGTCTAGATTCCCGGATTGGTAATAAGTTCTTACAAGCAGGGATTGGTTGGGGTGGTTCTTGTTTCCCCAAAGATGTATCTGCTCTTATTCATACTGCTGATGACTATGGCTATGAAGCCCAACTAATGAAAGCCGCTGTGAGTGTGAATGAACGCCAACGTTTGATTGCTTTGGAAAAACTGCAACAAGCTTTGAAAATTCTCAAGGGTAAAACCGTAGGACTACTGGGTTTAACCTTTAAGCCAGATACAGATGATTTACGCGATGCTCCCGCACTCAACCTGATTGAACAACTCAACCGACTGGGAGCTAAAGTCAAAGCTTATGACCCGATTATTTCGCAAACAGGTATGCGTCATGGCCTTTCTGGAGTATTGGTAGAAACTGATGCTGAAAGACTGGCTGATGGCTGTGATGCTTTGGTACTCGTTACAGAATGGCAACAGTTCAGCACGTTGGACTATGCAAAAATGGCAAAATTGATGAACCACCCTGTCATGATTGATGGTCGTAACTTCTTAGACCCTGAAGCAATGGTGAGGTCTGGATTCCAATATGTGGGTGTTGGACGGTAAAAAAATTAAAAATTAAAAATTAAAAATTAAAAAACATATAGAACTCGTGTTTTTTAATTTTTAATGACATCGCCGCCCAGAAGAAACTAGGCGGCGTTATTTTTTTCGATATTAAGCACTGCGAGGAATACGCTCGATTTCTGCATATCCACTAAAAATTAACTTTTGACCTTCAGTTTCTAAACGATTAAGTCGCATTTTTACGCCATCTAGGTCAAATCGGTCTAAATCGACCATATTATCTAAAATTTCTACCAGTGCCGTACTTAAAGTCTGGGAAATTTCCCGTTGTGCTTCTGGTACTTGTTCCAGTTCAACTTTTGGGTCTTTGAAAGAAACCCGTCGTCGTCTTTCAATAGCTATACCAAGAGTCATACTCAGCGGTATGAGTTCACCGTTATTTAAATCGGCTTGAGCTAAAAGATGTAAGCGATTTCCCGGTAATAGTTTTATTTGGACTTCCGTAAACGACACTGGTTCCCCACCAGATATCGCCATCAAAGCTGGTTCAGAAAGGTTAAGCAGACGCTTTTTAACCAGTTCCGCCCTAAAAGACTGGTTAATTCCTGCTTCTGATAATACTACTTGTGCTACTGCCTGGGTAGGTTGCTTAAGGCTGAGTTTGCCACTCAAAACCGAGCTGAAGTCAATAGACACCGCATCGGTTTCAAAAGACATTTCTTCAACTGCGAAGTCTTTACGAATTACTAAGCCACGACCGCTCATTTTAAAGCTATCAATGCTGCCTTGCAACAGTTTGCTGGAGGGATAGCAGCGCACAAAGACTTCTACTGACTCGCTCATGCTAAACAGGTGGCGAATCGTTTGGCTGGCGACTGTGTTGAGCATTCGCTCTCCCCAATCGCTGCCTTTGGGATCTGTTAAACCAGTAAGTCCGCCTAACATTAGGTTCTGGGTCTCTAGAAGTTCTTTGTACTTTTGTAACAAATTGTGAACAATACTGCAAGCGATCCCCAGATTTATTGTTCTGATAGGTGTGTGCAGGATAACTGATGGTTCGTAAACCAATGTATCGGATGTTACGGTTTGCTTATAAAACCTTCCAATTTCAAATTGTCATCCAATATACAGCACTTTCCGGTGTTATAAGGTACATATCTAGCGGGCTTTCCGGCCCGCACCACAAGAGTTTCATGATTCCAGTTTGTACTTGATTAGAGCGAAATCTGCTGTATGATTTAGAACTTGCTGAAAAAGTTTTTTGGTGATAGCGCAGCGTGGCGTAAGCCATAGAGTAGGAGTCAGGAGATAGAAAGGAGGGCAGAAGGAAGAATCATCTAGAACCTGAAACAGTGCTTGAGTTTTTATAGTGTCAACACTTATTTCTTGCAAATTATCAACATTGAATAGCCCTAAAACCATCGAGTCTTACCACTAAGATTGTCTAGCTTCTCTACCAGCACTGTAGTAGTAATTATAACTATTGAGTTTTTGCTTATCTCCGTTAGCAACCACACCTAAGACATTGATAGGAGAACTCCTCAGACTATCCTGAAGCTGCATTAGCGCGGACTTGTCTGTTTTATCGATCCTCACCACCAGCAACATCCCATCAGTTTGGGGCGCTAGAAGTCTGGCATCTACTAAACCCAGCATGGGAGGAGCATCATAAATCACTAAATCGAAATTTTCATTCAAATATTCCATCAATTGCTTCATTTTATCTGATGAGAGCAATCTAGCTGGATCTGGTGGGACTGGACCTGCGGTAATCACAGATAACAAATTCATTTCCGGTAATTGTTGAATTGCTTGCTCAACCGGCATATTCGATGTGAGGACATTACTTAAACCAAAGAAATTGTTTAATCCTGATAATTTGTGAACTTGAGCGCGGCGCAGATCACCATCCACCAGCAATACTCTTTTCCCCAGAGCTGCTGCTATTTGGGCTAGATGGAATGAAACTGTAGTTTTTCCATCTCCGGGCATGGTGGAAGAAATAGTTAAAGAGCGAATCGGTTGATCAGAGTTGAGCAGTTGAATATTTGCATAAAGAACCTGTAAAGATTCCCAAAATAATCCTTGCCCATAATAGTTGTTACCTGTCAGTTGACGACGGAAAAGTTTCGATAACCAACTATTTCCTTGAGAACGTATCCGAGATTCAGATTCTGAACCCAGGAGATTGGGATAAGAAGATTGATAACCTGCAACACTTTTGTCTATGGGCAGAGTTCCCAAGAAAGGTAGTTTGATTTTCTCCTTCAGACTGGCGACATCATGATAGGTGTTATCCAGTTTTTCTAATAGCAAGCCAATCGCAATTCCTGCGGCTAAACTGCTAAACAATCCTGTCAACAAACTGCGGGGTATATTTGGCAATATAGGTGATTCACCTTGATTTGGTGGTTGTATTAATTCCCAAGGCAGTTCTGTTTGAGCAACCTGAATTACTAGGTTTTCACGGGTAGCTAAAAACCGATTAAGACTCTCATTGGCCAATTGCAAATTCCGTTGAAGTTCGGTGTATTGTTTAGTTAAAACTGGTAATTGTTGAAATTTGAGTTTTGTTTGCTCTTCTATTCGCGCTAGTTCTTGACTTTGTATCTCTAGTCTTTGAATCTGGGTAGTTGCTTCGGCCAATCTTAGACCTATGTATCGCTTTTGCTCATCTTCTATTAGAGGGAAAAGGTTTTGCCTTTTCTCTTCTAATACCACTATGGATGGGCTATCTGGTTGAAACCGCGCTAACTCTCCAGATAGCTGGGTTTCTAATTGCCGCAGTTGAGATATTAATTGACTATATATGGGCGCTGCATTTAATGTTGCCTGTTGCCCTTCTGGGGTTGATAAGCTGATATAGCTAGCTCGTGCTACAGCTAATTGCTGCTCAATTCCTAGCTGTTCTTCTTCTAATTTTTGGAGTTGTACCGCTACAGTATTAGACTGGTTTTCTGGATCAACAAAATTGTATCTTTGTCGGAAGATTTGCAATTGTTGTTGCAATTGAGCTACTCTACTCCTGATAGCAGGTAGTTGTTTTTCTACAAACTGCACTCCCTGATTTAATTTAGTTTTTCGCTTTTCCAAGCTGTATTCTAAATAGAAGTTAGACAGTGTATCTAATACTAATTTAATTCTTTTGCGATCTTGGTTGTTATAACTTATTTCTATAACCTTGGTCAGACCTAAGCGCCGAATATTTAAATTTCCGATTAGTGAATTATAAGTTATGTCAGGATAGGAAGATTGTAATTTTGGCAGAATATCTTTCATCAGTTCCTGACTTCTTAAAACCTGAATTTGACTTTCGTAATCGAGATTAGATGTAGAGATGTTAGACCCAGGCAGAGGTATTTGTCCTAAACTACTGTCACTATTAACAGGTTCTACCAAAAGCTGAAAATTACCTTGATAAATAGTTTCTTCCTTCAGCGTCGAATAAATAATAGTAGACATTACCACAGAGGCAACCCCTATAATAACTAATGCTCGTCGCTGGAGAACACCCAAGAAGTCCTTTAGATTCCCATCATCATCCTCTGTTTCAAATGATGAAAAGTTCTGAGGTGGCAATAATTCAGGTGTAATAATCACCCTGCCATTCTCATTAGGAGTTGAGATTCTAGTAGAATTCTGATTGTTCATGGATTTGGATTAGATAATTATCTTAGTTAAGTATTTTTTGATTATGCTGTAGCATTTATATTAGGATTATAATCAAGATTCCCCTGAGTGTAAACTCTATAATAATATTTGCATATTTACACTTGGCATTCCTTGATAATACTTACTTAATTAAAAATTAGATCGTTTATCTGCTGGCTGTTTTCTTTCACTGTTTAGATTTATGTGGACACTAGGTGAGCATTTCATAGTCTAATTTTATGTAGTTAGTCTTCAAAGGTATCAAAATTTGGCACATTATCGCAATGCCTAGTTAAAATTCCTTTGTATTTTTCGATGCCAGGAATATTATTTTCATTATTCTACACCCTGGCTGTTCAGTTATTTATTTTATGGTTAAATATATTTCAAGTCAAAGCATAAACAGCTTAGTGGTAGGTACTACTCATCTTGTTCAAGAACAGGAAGAAAGTCTTCTGCTTTCCCTATTCGTCGTTTTTTAATAGGTTGCGCGGGATTACCTGCATAAATTATCATGGTTCTAGGGATTGTCCAGTTACACTGCCAAGAGTAAAAACTGCACCCTGCCCGAGGCTGACTCCTGGACTCACTACCGATTTAGCAGCTATCTAACTCCTTTGTTTAATATGAATTGGGGCTGGAATTAGTTTAAAATCAGGTTGATTCCAGTTATGATTACCAGTACAAAGATAAACACCTTGGGATAAGCAAACATAATTTTCGATGATCACAGGGGCTAAGTTATCAATTCAAGTATTTTCACCAATCCAAACATAGTTGCCTATACTTAACCGCCACAGGAAGTTGATTCTCACTCACGGTTTTATTACGAACTCCTTTACCAAGGTTCGCACCAAAAAACCGTAAAATCCAGATTTTTACTGATGATATTTGTAGGAAATAACTCTCAACTAAAGGTGAACCCAGAAAATAGCATAATAGTTGTTGGAGGTAAGGCAATCCAGGGGTATAATTACCAAGGGTGTATTTATCTAGACGCATAAACTGGGGAACGAAAATGAGGTTTGAACCTTGCTCCGGTACGACCAGATACAATCCACAACAAAAATCGTCCACTATCACGGAGAATGTGAAAAATAGATTCTTTGGATCGTTCGGATGGAATGCAAATCAGCTTAAAGTTCATACCCCAATCTCAAAAAATGGTTTGTGGAAATTTTTGCTAAACCAGCATAGTTATTGGATTATATTTTTTGTGGATTTCTTTAATACAATTGGCTCATAGTATAGAATCAATGTGTTTCCAAGTGGTTAATGTGAACATATCACACTGTCACAGCGGATATTTTTGATTCAGAATATCTTGATAAGCAGAGGCTAATTGTTTAGCGACTGTTTGCCATGAGTAGCTTTCTAAAGCAAGCATCCGGCCATTTTTACCCATTTCTTCCCGTATTTGAGGATGATTTACAAGATCAGCAATAGCATATTTTAAAGATTCTATTTCTCCTTCTACAATTATGCCAGCTTTAGCTTCTGCAATTTCTGGGGCAATTTGTACCCCTGGAGTTGTAATAATTGGTAAACCAGATACCATAGCTTCTGCTAAAGCAATACCAAAATTTTCCGAATAAGTTGGCAATACAAATAAATCAGAACCTTGCAGTAGCAAATCTTTGTCATATCCACTCACAAACCCAACAAATGAAGTTTGGTTTTTGATGTTGACAGATGCTGCCATATTCTCTAAAGATTGAATATAATTATCTTCTCCAGAACCAGCAATTAATAAATGGAATTTCTGTTGCTGTTTTGCTAATTCACCTAATGTTTGAATCAATAGTTCAGGACGTTTTTTATAATGGAGACGGGAAAGAAACAGAACAATAGGGACTTCAGTAGTAATATTGTACTGATGACGCAATTTAGATTTAGCATTAGAAATTAATGTAGGTGGATTAACTCCCAACGGTAAAACGATTTTAGGCGGTTTCACTCCAAATTTGATAGCATCCTCCATTTCACCTACAGATGTACAGTGAATAGCCGCAGCATGATTTAAATTGCGTCCTTCAATTAAATAGCTATAAACTTGTTTTTTAAACTTACTTTGTGCTAATGCCCAGGGGGTTAATTGTCCCATAATTCTCACCGTATATGGAACTTGTTGCCATTGGGCAAAAACAGCCGCACAGGTAGGAAGATAGGAAAATAAATAGTGATTGTCTAATATGTCATAATTTTTGATATTTTGCCACAGCCATTGTGTGAATGCAGAGGAAGGTAAAAAGGCTTTTATCCTAGCTGCACGGGGAAAAAACCAAACGGGTAATCCCTGATATTCTACACACTCAGATAATGGTACATCTAGCAACAGTCCGTCATCATCATTAGTAGTGGCAATTTCTACATTAATTCCCTCTGCTCTTAATGCCCGTACTAAATTCAAAACTACCTGAGTCGGACCACCGAGTTTAGGACTGATAGAAGGAATTATGTGTAAAACTTTCATTTAAAACATACCACCATAGTTATAGTTAAGTTATTGTCGTGGTTACTGTTGACGTAAACGTTTAACACCCAATAAACCGGGAAAAGTTTTAGCAATAAAGATTAGCCCCACAATTGGTAACATTGATGTTGTAAAAACTATCAGACTACGCATAGAAATTACAGCTGTAAAAAATCCCAGGGCATTGACCACTATACCGTATCCAGTAGTATGAAAAGCCGCTGTACGAGACCACCAATTAGCTAAAAGTCCTAAACAAAGGGATGCTAAGATTACGGCAAAAATACCACCCATCATGTAGCTTTCGCCAATATAAGTTGCAGAAACTGTCCAACCATTTGCACCAACAACCTCTTCTATCGATACACTCAAACCTTCTGGTTTGTCTGGCCATAGCACTCTAGGTATGGGCTTAGTTAAGAATACAAACAAAAGTTCAAGTCCTAAAAAGTCATGTTTATTGGGAAAGGCATCCACCAATAAACCCATACTCCAAAGGTTGTAGTCAACTGATAGTGTTCCTTGCACTTTTTCCGTAGCGTAAGCCACAGTTGCTAAATATTGACTTATACCCATCTCTCTAAACCCCAGCATGTGACGGGTAGCAAAGACCATTGCATAACCCATCACCCCAATAGGAATTCCGATATTCAATAAATTTAGACGTTGTAATGTTAGTAAATATCCTCCCAGGAATGTGGCAATGTAAGAACCCAAGACATTACGTGTTCCTCCTGAAAATCCTTCAAACAAAGTAAAGGCAAAGATAAACATGACTAGAAATATCTGCCAACCACGAAATGATTGACGACGATTCCAGATAATACCTGCAAGGGGAGGTATAACATAGGCGAACAACTTTAATTCTGACAAAAATACTCGCCAGTCACCCAACTGTCCCCGCCCCCAAGGTACAGCAAATCTTGGTCCCAATAAAGCTTCAATCAATTTTACAGGATTGAAATCTACTGACATCAGCATATAAAAATATGCCAGGAAAGCTGATATTAATAAGAATCTAAATAAGGCTTTATCAGGGATATTACCAAAATTCAACCATTCAGGTGGTGCGGCCTTAAAGAAGTTGAGATGACGACCAATTGCGAAAGTGCCAAAACCTATCAATAGCACCTCTAGAGCGTGCTTAGTTTGCTCAGGAGTCAAGAGTTGATCAAACTTGGTTTGTGGATATAAAAATTCAATTAGTGTTAAGAAATACAGAGCTACTATACAAGCTAAATCGGCTCGAAATAAATTGTTCCATCCGCGCCTACTATCAAAGAAAATACTAACCGCTATTGCTATTGCTACTATAATGGCTACTTGATTGGCCATCAGGCTGGGCA
>RDYJ01000206.1 GCA_004293145.1 Nostocales cyanobacterium
ATTGGTCAAGCTTTAGAATATATCCATCACCAAGGATTTTTACATCGAGATATTAAGCCTAGTAATATAATTTTACGTCGAGGAAAATCAGAAGTCGTTTTAATAGATTTTGGTTTAGCACGAGAATATACCAATGGTGAAATTAAAAGCATGACTAATGAGAGAACCGATGGTTATGCACCAGTTGAACAATATAAAAAAAGAGGTAATTTTGGTGCATATACAGATGTTTATGGGTTAGCGGCTACCCTGTATACTTTACTGACTAAACAAGTACCAATTCCTGCTGAATATAGAAATCAAAGTAATATTTTACCACCACCAAAGCAATTTAACTCACAAATTAGTGACAGAGTAAATGATGCTATTTTGCAAGGGATGGCTTTGGAACCAGAAAACCGTCCTCAGTCGATATTTGAGTTTAGAGAATTATTAGGTCTTCCTAGTATTTTACTCTCTCAGGAGATAGATGAGAAACTGCTTTCAGCGGTGGAGATGGACTATACCCGAATGCGGGAATTACTCGCATCTGGAAAGTGGAAAGAAGCAGATGAAGAAACCACGCGCGTGATGTTAGCAGTAGTAGGAAAAGAAAATGATGGTTGGTTGAATGAAAAAGATATTTATAATTTTCCCTGTCGAGATATCCGCACTATTGACCAACTGTGGGTAAAATATAGTCATGGCAGGTTTGGTTTTTCTGTGCAAAGACGCATTTATCAAAGTATGCGGGAAACCAAAAACTTTTACCGAGAATTTTGGAATAATTTTGGTGAGCAAGTTGGTTGGAGAAAGGATAAAAAGTGGATGTATTATGAAGATTTGACTTTTGATATTACTGCACCCGAAGCACATTTACCGAGTGGAATTTTTTGGTTTGATTCTTGGTGGGGACGTTATGGGTGGTTTTTATTGGATGGGGTAGAAAGGCGTTTTTATTATTTAGTAGCAAGAGTGATTAAGTGTAATGTATGATTGTCTGGATCAGGATTTCCAGGATTTAAGGATTTACAGGATGGTTGGTGATAGATTATTTTTTATCTGATAGCGAAGCGTGGCGTAAGCCATACATACTCCTGACTCCTGCCATAAAAAAAAGACAGGTAAAATACCTGTCCCACAAATAATGATTTAGCAGAGAATTTAGAAATTCATCTCAGCAGCTTGGACTTTTTCAATCTGCTTCTTCTTCAGCACCAGCATAACTTGTGCCAACATTACTAAACAGATGAAAGCAACCATCCATGCAACTCTGGAACTATCTTGTAAGACGATTTCTACATCTTTTTGACCGAAACCACCGACGTTGGGATTCACGGTAAGAGCATCACCAGATGCTACTGTTTGTCCTTCAGAAACAATCAGGTCTGGACCTGCGGGAACAGTATCGTTAACAACTTCACCGGCTTCAGTTGTGATGCTAACTACATACTTAACATTACCGTCTTCATCTTCTGTTTTGGCAATCTTGCTGATTGTTCCAGCAGCGGAAGCGTTGTAAATGTTGTTATTGCTCTTTTCACCAGTGGGGTAAACTTGTCCACGTCCCCGGTTTCCGCCAACATGAACGGAATATTTGCCAAAGTTGATATTTTTGTCGGTAGCGGGGTTAGGTGAAAGCACAGGGAAGACGATTTCTTGATATTCTTCCCCTGGTAAGGGTCCAACGATGACGATGTTTTCTTTGTCTTCGCTGTAGCTTTGGAAGGGAGTATCGCCGATTTCTGCCTTCATTTCTTCAGGAATGCGGTCTTCTGGTGCAATCTTGAAGCCTTCGGGTAACATCAATACAGCACCGACGTTTAAACCGACTTTAGAACCATCAGCACCTACTTGCTGTACGCTGGTATCGTAGGGGATTTTGACGATCGCTTTAAATACGGTGTCAGGTAATACTGATTGGGGTACTTCTACTTCTGTGTTTTTTGCGGCTAGGTGACAGTTAGCGCACACGATCCGCCCTGTCGGTTCGCGGGGGGTTTCAGGATAGGCAGCTTGCGCCCAAAAGGGGTAAGCAGAAGCAGTTTGGGGTCGAGCAAAATCGCTAGTGAAGAAAAATGTCACGGTGGCGATCGCTATAAGCAATGTATTTAACATTACTTTAGCAGCGCGAGTTAACCTCGCAGGTGTACGGGCGTTTCTCATCTCTATAAAGTCATTTGTCAGTTGTCATTGGTCAGTTGTCATTGGTCAGTTGTCATTGGTCAGTTGTCAAGAGTTGACTAAAGACTAATAACTCAAGACCCCGTACTCAGCACTCAATTAACTCCACCAAGGTTCTTCACCGGTGCGGAAGTCGGTTTCTGTCCAAGCGGTCAAAACGATTTTGTCGTTATCGGTTTTGGCATGAGCCAAAGCTAAAGACTTGGGTGCAGGTCCGCGGACAACTTTACCAGTAGCATCGTACTGGGAACCGTGACAAGGACATTTAAACTTGTTCTCTGCTACGTTCCAAGGAACAACACAACCTAAGTGGGTACAAATAGCATTAATGCCATAGTCAGCGATCGCTTCTTTACTTTCCACCACAATATAAGTAGGATCACCCTTAAGTCCTTGTACGAGGGTGCGATCTCCTACATTATGGCTCTCTAAAAACTTACTCACGCTGACATCGTTACCCAGTTCGTCCTTTGCAGTTGCACCACCACCAGCACCACCGCTGCTGGGAGGGATAAAGTAATTGACCACAGGATACAATGCACCTAGCGCCACTCCGGTCACAGTCCCAAAAGTCAGCAGGTTCATGAACTGACGACGACCCATATCGGGTACGTCCATTGATTCAGAAAATTGAGCCATAATCTACGCGCTCTTTGTGTAATTTGTTAAGCATTTTGACAAGAGTCGTAGCAACTAGCCTCAAACTCTGTCTGAGTCGAAATGCTAACGCCCCCAGGGATGCCATACTTCTTTGTTGCAAGACTTATCTAGCATCATTTCTGTTAGCATTACATTTCTTTATATCCTTATCATACTGGAGTTACGGAACTTAACATCATAAACTAAATGTAAAATCTAATTGAGAAAACCAATGATCCCATCAGGCTTAGTTTCTCATCTTTCCCAGCGTTGAGACAGCCTTGCCATAAGCCATAATAGGACTCCACAAACAAGATGATCCCATTGCAGCAAATTAAAACGACTTTTCCTGCCCCTGCTCCCTGTCCCTACCCTCACAACGACGGGATATTTTTTTATTTGGAACACTCTAAATATTCTGTTCCCATCACCTGACCTTGCGCCAGATCCAAAATCCCAAATCCTAAATCTTGAATTAATATGACAGGACAGGAATTACGTCAAATGTTGATTGATAAATGGGGATACTCTTACGATGTCCAGTTCCGTCGGACTCAGGGGAAGATATTCCTACAAGTCATGTGGAAATATCTTGAGCAAGCTTCATTCCCTTTAAGCGAAGCCGAATACCAAGAGCATCTGAATAGTATCGCTAATTATCTCAATGCTTTGGGCGGAACTAGCCAAGTCCTAGATTTTCTTACACAAACAAAGGAGCGTCCTCGTCTTGGTAAAGCTGTTAGTATCCCTCTAGATTTGGGCGATCGCGCCTCCGAATGGATATTATAGCAGGTGACAGGGAACTCTTAACAGTGTTGAAAGTCTTTTAGGGTATGGATTTTTGAGGTTAATTGTGTATCTCATTCAAGAGCATACCGCTATATCTTAGTCAAAAAAGCAGTTGGTTCTTTTCGTCATCATGTCAAATTCCGCTATATAAAACCTACTCAAATCTACCTATCTACTGACACGTAGGCTCTTGAGCTATCCCTACGGGACGCTACGCGAACGTTTACTTGCTGCTTGATCCTGGAAGTGTCGGCACTACCCAGTCCACAGGCTAACACTGTCTAATAGGTAGCTATTGATACGTGTCAATGGTTTGGTAAAAGTAATATCTGATGGAAGCCAGATGATTGAATATATTAAAACATCCCGTCTCAATATCGCTTATCACAGCTATGGTGAAAGTAATGCACCAACCATAATTCTTGTACACGGTTGGCCTGATGATGCACTAACTTGGAATACAATTATCCCAACATTGGTAAAAGCAAATTATCGCTGTATTACCCCATACTTGAGAGGTTTTGGTTCTACACATTTTCTTGATTCTCAAACTTTGCGTAGTGGACAACTCGCAGCTTTAGCACAGGATATAATTGAGTTTATTGAAGCATTGAAAATCGGTTCTGTACATTTAGTAGGTCATGACTGGGGCGCACGCATTGGTTATAATATTGCGGCCTTACGCCCCGATTTATTACATACTTTAACAGCATTATCTGTAGGCTATGGAACGAATAACCCTAATCAAATACTCTCATTTCCACAAGTTCAACAATATTGGTATCAATGGTTTTTTGCCACAGAAAGGGGAAGGGAAACTCTAATAGCAGATAGAAGTAGTTTTGTCCGGCAATTATGGCAATTATGGTGTCCTTCCTGGCATTTTAGTCATACTGAATTTGACACAACAGCATTATCATTTCAAAACCCTGACTGGGTAGACATTACCATTGATTCATATCGCAATCGCTGGGGAATTTCGCCTAATGATCCTAATTATGAAATGATTCACCAAAAACTAATGACTACACCTAAAATTAATGTGCCAACAACTGTATTACATGGAGGTGCTGATGGTGCAACTTTAGCAGAAACCAGCGCCAATAAAGAATCATTTTTTTTACAGGATTATCAACGATTTGTGATCCCAGAAGTTGGGCATTTTATCCAAAGGGAAGCACCGCAGTCAGTCATTGAAGCTTTGCTTTCTCGTCTAGGAATGATCAAATTGAGAATTAAATAAACTGAAGTTAAAAATTAATGAATCAAAATTTTGTAATTATTGAATTCTATTCAGGAAAATCGGCTTACGTACGTGGACGATTTCTTGAATAAATAGGGCAAAAAAATTATAAATGCTGAGATTACTAAACTTACTTTTTCTGATTGGCAATCTGCCTTACTCAGTTAAACATATTTCTAGTTTCATTTACGTAAATTTTTTTAACTAATTTGCATAATAAACGTACTTAAAATTATCCATGATTTCTCGTTCCCACATCATAAAGGCAGAACTTCTGTATCGGCATTTCTACCGTGAACAGGAAACCTAGAACAATTACCAATACGCCACTGCATACAAAACTGCATTTTTACTAGCTTTATCATTAATTTATATAACGGTAGTAATGAAATCTACTACCAAGTTTCCTGCAAAGCCTTGCTACATAAGTATTTAACGCTACCCCCCCCCCGAAAAAAGTAGTTTTTACTATCAGTGTTTTTTCTGTGAAGTTGCTAAAAACCGCTTTACAGGCGTTAAAAAGCCGTATTACTATCAGTGGCATCGAAGGCAAGAAAAAAACTCGTTTCTCAGGGAAATAATACTATGACTACCGTAAATGTGTTGACAAAGTTATCAATGGCCACCGCAGGAGCAGCGGTTATTGCTTTGGGTGTAGCTGGGAATGCTCAAGCTGCAAATTTAGTCACTAATGGTAACTTTGACGCAGGACTAACAGGATGGACTATAAGTAACCCTTCATCAAGCCCAAATGGAGTAGCTGCAATTGATATAGATGGGGGTGGTCCTCTTGGCACTTCTGCTGCGTTCTTTACAAAAGCAGCAGGCGGTTTCGGCACTCAACCACTAAACTTAAGCCAAACAGTTTCTCTAGTTGCTGGCAAAACCTATTCATTTTTTGCCAATATTGCCTCAGTTGGTGGTACTAGGACTAATTCAAGTGGAGGTATAGTAACTGCTTCTATCGCCGGAACCAATATAGCTAATTTCAATTTTGGTAGTATCTTGGCTAACAACTTAGAAGTCTCTACTCTCTCTGGCACTTTCACAGCTTCTACTACTGGTTCACAGTTACTAAATCTCAATTTCTTTAGACCTTTTACATTCAGTAGTAATAGTCCGACTAATTACGTAGATAACGTGATTTTAGAAGGTGAAGCTGTTGCTGCTGTTCCCGAACCCGCTTCTCTCATGGGTATCTTAGGCTTAGGTGCTTTTGGCGTTACCTCACTTCGTAAACGCAAACAAGCAACAGCAGTTAAAGCATAAATTAATTAACAATTAAATATAATTAAACCTTTGCCGTGTCAACATCAGACATGGCATTTTTGTCAGAATCAGGATGTCCAGGATTGAAGGATGAACAGGATGAAAACAGCGATTTTCTCACCAATTACCAATTACCCATGACCAGATTCAACTAGATAAATAACAACTTGAATAATTATCGGACTGGTAATTAATTTAGCTTTTATTTCCGTTAAATAATCCTCAACTATCATATTCAATTAAGATTGAAGTAACGCTAAACGAGCTTGTAAATCAGTCCACATTTGATAAAAAGCACTCCATTCCACAAAATCTACTTCATCTCCTAATTCACCTGTTTTAAATTGCCGATAAAACTCCTCAGATGATAATTGATACTGTTGCTCAAATACCTGCAAATCATTTTCTAATTCTTTGATTTGCTGCTGAATATGATTTATTTCTTGAGTAATAATTTTTCTGAGTGATGAAGCCAGGATATCACTATATCCTCCTTGTTGAGAAAGTGCTTCTAGAGTTTTTAATTGATTAATTATTTCTGCCTGAGTTGTCATTATTACTTCTGACTTTTAGATGATGTTTATATCTATTATAATATTTACTAGGCTAGATTAGGCGCATTTACGGTGGTTAAGATCCTCGATTTCTGTACGTATTTTACTTTTGAAATTGATCTTAGCAGAGAAGTCGGGGATCTTTTGAATTCACATAGAAGCAATTCACGCAAATCTAGCTAATAATTCCTCACGAGATAATTGTAAAAGCAAAGGAGTAAATTCTTCTCTATTCATAGCAATGAGAGGGTCGATAATTGTTGCTAACTGTGAATCAACTGCACCAAACCGCACTTGTAAAATACTTTCAATCATAGCCC
>RDYJ01000265.1 GCA_004293145.1 Nostocales cyanobacterium
GTACTTGTTTTTCGCGATCGCACTGCGGAGGAGTGCGTACACTATAGAACAACTTGACGGGATTATCCGCGAGATTAATAAAATTTTACCGATTCCCGCGATCGTTCTTTTTCAGCATGGAGAAACTCTGACTTTATCCATTATCAACCGTCGCCAACACAAACGCAATGAATCTGAAGATGTATTAGGAAAAGTCAAACATATTAAAGATATCCCATTCGCCAGTCCGACAAACTCTCATTTAAAAATGCTCTTCAATATTTTTTTGACAGAGTTGTATGAAAATCATGGCTTTAGCAACTTTGACGAATTTCATGAAGCTTGGCATAAAACTATTCCTGACAACATCGAATTTAAAAAAGATCGTATACTGTCAGATTCGCTTCGGGTTTACCTGCAACAAATCTGTCGAATTCCCCTGCTCAAAGCTTACGAAGAAATTGAATTAGCTCGTAAAATTGCTGAGTTAGAGTTAGAGGGGAGCCGAAAAGCTAAAGACAAAATGGTAGAGTCTAACTTGCGGCTGGTAGTCTCAATCGCTAAAAAATATCAAAATCGAGGGCTGGATTTCTTAGACTTGATTCAGGAGGGAAATATCGGTTTAATCAAGGCTGTAGAAAAGTTTGATTGCACGAAGGGAACCAGGTTTTCTACCCACGCATATTGGTGGATTCGTCAGGCAATTACGCGGGCTATTGCCGATCGATCGCGGACTATCCGCCTACCAGTTCACGTTTATGAAACTATCTCGAAGATTAAGAAAACTACCAAACAGCTTTCTCAAGAAATCGGCCACAAGCCTACCGAAGAAGAAATCGCTACTAAAATGGAGATGACAATTGTAAAAATGCGATTGGTTATTCAATCGGCTAAATCTATCATTTCCTTAGATACTAAAATGGGTGATTATGAAGACTGTACATTGGGAGAGTTGATTGAATTCGATGGAGAAACACCAGAAGAACAAGCATCTAAAAAATTGTTTACCGAAGATTTAGAAAGCGTTTTAGATACTCTTACCCCTCGACAACGTGACATTATTCGGATGCGATTCGGATTGGATGACGGCAGCGAGAAAAGTCTACAGGAAATCGGCAATATATTTAATCTTACCCGCGAGCGGATTCGGCAAATTGAGGGTAAGGCTTTAC
>RDYJ01000207.1 GCA_004293145.1 Nostocales cyanobacterium
ATCTTTGTCGTCATTCTCATTTATTGGAAACTAAAGCTCAGGAAAAATTAGCAGCAGAAAAATATGGTTGTAGTGGGGTTGAACATTTAAATAATATTGGCTTTTTGAATAGAAAAACCAGTTTAGCCCATTGCGTTTGGTTAACAGATGCTGATATTCAGATTCTGGCAGAAACTCAATCTACAGTTGTGCATAACCCATTAAGTAATCTGCGTTTAGGTAGCGGTATTGCCCCGATTTTAAAATATCGTCAAGCGGGAGTAAATGTAACTTTTGGTTGTGATGGTGCTTCTAGTAATGACTCTCAAGATTTATTAGAAGCAATTAAAATTGGTTCAATCTTACATAATGTCACAGACTTTGATTATCAATCCTGGATTACACCCCGTCAAGCAGTGGAAATGGCTGCTTTAGGTGGTGCAAAAGGATTAAATATAGATGATCAATTGGGTTCTCTCACTGTCGGTAAAAAAGCGGATTTAGTTCTTTATGATTTAACTAATTTATCCTTACTTCCTCGTACAGATCCGATTGGTTTATTAGTTTTAGGTCGTCCTGTCAATGTTGTTAATAGTGCTTGGGTAAATGGTAAGCAAATTATCGCTGATGGTCAAGTTACTACTATTAATGTTGATGATTTGCGAACAGAATTATTTAACCGCAGTCAATGGGAAACAAGGGGTAAATCGCCAACTGTTGCACAAATTGAGCCTCATTATCGTCAAGTGATGGGTTTATCATCATAATCTTTAGATCCCCCCAACCCCCCTTAAAAAGGGGGGCTAAGAGAGGTTAGATTATTGAGGTTTAAATTCTGTATATTTACCTCCTAAACCTTCAACAATTGTTTTTGTATTGGCAATGAGAATTTGCTGATAAGTCTCACCTGCTGAACCTTTTTCACCCAAACCATCTGCAAATAATTCTTGTTCGGCAACTTTAACTTTTGCTTCTTTTGCTACGGCTTGAATTAGTTTAGGGTTAATTGTTGTTTCTGCAAAAATAGTGGGGACTTTCTCTTTTTGAATCTCTTTTGCTAATGCACCTACTCGCGCTGGTGTTGGTGCTTCTTCTGTACTAATTCCTCCTAATGCTCCTTGAATTTCAATTTGGTATGCTTGGGAATAGTAACCAAAGGCATCATGAGTTGTTACTAATTTGCGCTGTGCTTCTGGAATTGTGGCAATTTGCGATTTGATCCATGTGTCTATTTGGCTAATTTCTTGGGTTAATTTGTTGCGATTAGTAGTATAAGTTGCGGTATTATTGGGAGATAATTTGACTAATTCTTGGGCAATTGTTTCTGCTATTGCTATGCCATTTTGGGCATTTTGCCATACATGGGGATCAGCAACTGTTTGACCATCCTCCTGAAATTTTTGGGGGTTGGGTACTGCAACTTCATGTACAGCGACTTTGGGTGCTGGGTTGGATGTGGCTTTAATTAATTTGATTAAACTGGGTTCAAAGTCGTAACCACCGTAAAGAATTAATTTAGCTTGTTCAATTGCTTTGCTATCATCTGGCTTGGGTTGGTAGACGTGAGGATCTGAACCAGGATCAATTAAGCATTTTAAATCTATGGTATCTCTGGCAATTTCTTCGGTTAAACCACAAATGACTGTATTGGTAGCTACTACTAGGGGCAGTTTTTCCGTAGACTGGTTTTCAGTACCGATGGTATTTGATGGGTTGTTTTCACTTCCTGGACTACAGCTAATGATACCAAAGGTTAAGGCCACGGAAGCTAGGAATTTTAATTGTGAGTTGCAAAACATCGTCAATCTGATTGATAGTGTTATATTGATTATCATTATCATATAAATAGTAAACTTATTTATGTTAGAAGTGGAACATTTAGCCGTAAATTACCGGGGAGTGACGGCTGTAGAGGATGTGAGTTTTCGTTCTTTACCGGGGCAAATGGTGGGTGTAATTGGTCCTAATGGTGCTGGTAAAAGCACGATGGTAAAGGCAATTTTGGGTTTAGTACCTATTAGCAGCGGAGTTGTGAAGTTTCGCGATCGCTCTTTAAAAAAACAATTAAATTCTGTGGCTTATGTACCACAGCGATCACAAATTGATTGGGACTATCCTATTACTGTATGGAATGTAGTCATGATGGCAAGGACTGTACATACAGGTTGGTTTCGAGAACCTTCTAAACCATCTCAGGAAATAGTCAAAGAAGCTTTAGCAAGAGTTGGAATGTTAGAGTTGCGATCGCGTCAAATTGGCGAATTATCAGGAGGACAACAACAGCGAGTATTTTTAGCACGAGCTTTAGCCCAACAAGCGGAATTATTATTTTTTGATGAGCCGTTTGTGGGTATTGATAAAAAAACCGAAGCGATCATGTTTGATGTATTTGCAGAACTGAAATTACAAGGTAAAATTTTGCTAGTAGTCACCCATGATTTAGGAACAGCCTTGACAAAATGTGACCAATTATTATTATTAAATAAACAAATTATTGCCACCGGTTCACTCACAGAAGTGATGACAGCGGATAATATTCAACGTGCCTATGGAGACAGTGTTTTATTATTAAATAGATATTAAATAGATATTAAATAGAGGGCATAGCACATAGATATTAACTATTAATATATTAATTTCTATGCACTATACCCTTGATTTTAACAGTCTACTAATTCAGGTGTTTGGTTGAGTATTTGACTACGAACTGAAATGAAATCTAGATATACAGGAGAATCTAGTTTATCTGGTCTAAAAACAGCGACATTATGGCAATTTTGAAACGCTAATTTAATGCCAAAATGACGCTCAACTGCTCCACGAATCGCATCTCCACCCATCATCCTTAATAATTGAGCGCGTGCTTGTTCACTGGGTGGGGGAACTTCATGATTTGCCCATTCTTCACCTTTAATGAGACGTTGTGCAAGACCTTCCACAATACCCCAAGCGTAAGGTAATGAATGTCTGATGCTTTCAACAAACTGCTTTTCATCAACTTTACCTGCTTTGGCTTGTTCAATGAGATGCACACTTACATTTAATGACATTTAGTTTTCCTTCTTTGAATTTTCTAGTCAAGCTTAACCTGACAATGATAATTATAATCATTATTTTTAGATTGTTGCTACCAGCGCAAAAAACAAATTTTTACATACATTGTTTGTGGATTTTGTCAATTTTTATGCAACAATTAACAAATGAATAGAATAATAAATCAAGAATAATTGAACGCGGATAAACGCAGATAAACACAGATGAGGATGAATACATTAATGGATTTCATGATTTTGTGCAGCCTCACATAAAATTTGTATAAGTATGGAGATGTTTGTCAATGTTAAATTTTCTTTTAGAACCTTTAAGTTTTGAATTTATGCGCGGAGCAATTACCACAGCTATTCTGTTAGGTATTCTCTGTGCTGTGGTTGGTACTTTCCTGATTGTACAACGCATGGGATTATTAGGAGATGTCATTGCTCATGCAGTTTTACCAGGATTAGCTATAGCTTTTTTCTTAGGTATTGATATTTTTTTAGGTGCATTTATATCGGGAACTCTTAGCACCTTTGTAATTGCTTGGATTCAATCTCAATCGCGGATTAAAGTTGATGCTGCAATGGCTTTAGTATTTTCAGGTTTTTTAGCCTTGGGTATTATGTTAATTACCCTATTAAAAAGCAAATTAGACCTGCATCAATTTCTATTTGGTGATATTTTGGGTGTGACAATAGATGATGTCAAACGCACTGTAATTATTACAGTTGTTGTCTTGATTTTGGTTAGATTATTTTACAAAGAATTACTATTTTATACTTTTGATCCCTTGGGCGCTCAAGCTAGTGGTTTACCGATTAATTTAATTCATTTTGGGTTAACTGGTGCTATCACTTTAACGATTATTGCGAGTATGCAAACTGTAGGAGTAGTTTTAGTTGTTTCTTTACTAATTGGACCAGGAACTACAGCTTATTTATTAGTCAAAGAATTACATCAAATGATGCAATTAGGGGCGGTTATCGGTGTAATTAGTAGTGTCACCGGAATGTATATTAGTTATTATTTGAATGTGCCATCAGGAGCAGCTATAGTATTAGTGGTTTCTGGACTATTTGTATTAGCATTATTTTTTAGTCCTAGTCAGGGAATTTTCACTAGACCTGAAATGGCGCAGCGTTCAGCTAAACTTTTAAATTTGTTTAAATCTGGAAATAGTAAATGAGTAAGAAGTAAGAAGTCAGGAGTCAGGAGTCAGGAGTCAGGAGGTAAATATTTCTCCCCATCTCCCCATCTTCCTGTTCCCTGTTCCCTGTTCCCTGTTCCCTTCCCTAGTTATCAACGACGACCAAAACCTTGACCTCTGCTGCCTTTTGACCAAATAATTAATTCACCGTTCTTTCCTCCAGCTGCTAATGTAGATTCATGAGGATGCCAAGAAAGGCAGGAAAATCCGTTGTTAGCACCATAAAGAACTTGCAGCAGTCGTTTACTTTGATTCCATAAACAAACGCTACCATCTTCAGAAGCGGAAGCTAATAAATGGGTATGGGGTTGAAATTGAATTGATAAAACATTACCTTCATGTCTGGGTAATACTCTACTGTCCCAGTTATCAGCATCTTTTTCCCAGATGACTATCCCTTCCACACTGGAAGCAGCTAATAAGGGTGCGCCTGATTTTGCCAGTGTATTTGACCATGCTAAATTGCGAATTTTACCAGGAAAACCCCGCATTATCCAGGGTTCTGGGTTATTCCACTCCAAAACAGTGATCGAGCGATCCATGTTCCCAGAAGCAATATATTTACCATCCGCTGACCATAATATTACTAAACTGGTTGAATCAACTGGTATAACAGAAGGGTCATCATTCCAATTTTCGGACATCCAAAATTTCAGACTCTGATAACCCGCAACGGCTAAACTTTCTCCATTGGGATGCCAAGTAATATCTTGGACAGAAGATGTATCAAAATTGAGGGTGGTTTCTGTGTTACCTGTGTCTGCGTTCCATACCTGCACATAGCGACCACAACTAAAAGCTAGTTGATTTTTGGTAGGACTCCAGGCCATGCGGTCTACCCAGGTGCGGTTATTTTCTAGAACGCTGATCAGCTCTGCTTCCTCTGAGTGTAAACGCCAAATTTTCACTTGTCCATTTTGCCCACCTGCGGCTAAAAATTGTCCATCTTGGGAAAAAACAAGACTGTCTATAGATTCTCCGTTAGAAGTTTGTAAATATTTGACTAATTGCTGTTCTAGGTTATGGTATAAAATTACTTCTCCAGCGGCTGAACTGGCTGCAAGAATTTCACCTTGGGGGGACCAAGCGATCGCTGTTATATAATCTGATAACATCCCTCCCCAAGATTGCTGAAAATCACCCTGTATCTTTGCTTTTAAGGACATAATTAATATTTAACAATACATCTACATTTGAGGATTCATTTTCATAGCCTAGAAGCAATGAGAATCGTTATCAGGATAGCGCAAATAGTCCGATCACACAAGATTTTTTTAACTTAGGTTTTTTGGACGTTAAAAATACTACTATTTTTGTGAATGTTGCTTAGGAATCAAAATGGAACGGGCTATTTCGGCGCTAGGTATTTTAGTTTTTATTGGTATATCTTATGCCCTTTCTGTTAACCGTCATGCTGTGCGTTGGCGAACTGTAGCTTGGGGTTTAGGGTTAGAATTTCTTTTAGCGTTGGTAATTCTGAAAACTTCCTGGGGTTTGAATCTCTTTAAGTCTTTGGGGGATATTATCGGTAATTTCTTAGCTTTTTCTGATGTCGGTGCTAAATTTGTCTTTGGTGAAAATTTCAAAGATCATTTTTTTGCTTTTCAAGTTTTACCAACTATCATATTTTTCTCCGCTTTTATCGGTGTTTTATATCACTATGGTATTGTCCAGAGAATAGTTAGTAGCTTGGCTTGGGTAATGATGAAAACCATGAAAACAACTGGTTCTGAGTCTTTATCCTGCGCTGGAAATATCTTTTTAGGTCCGACAGAAGCGGCGTTAATGGTTAAGCCTTATGTAGCTAATATGACTCAATCAGAACTATTTGCGGTGATGACCGGTGGTTTTTCTACTATTGCCGGTGGTGTACTAGGTGCTTACCTTTCTTTCGGTATTCCCGCAGAACATTTGATAGCTGCTTTTTTTATGACTGCTCCTACTTCTTTAATAGTATCAAAGTTACTCTATCCAGAAACAGAAGTATCGGAAACTGCTGGTAAAATTAGTGTGGAAACAAAGAGTAATTCTGTCAATGTCATTGATGCAGCAACCACCGGTGCGCTTGATGGTGTGAAGTTAGCGGTTAATGTCGGTGTAATGATTATTGCCTTTTTGGGTTTGCTGGCTGCTGTAAATGCCTTGTTAGGATGGTTGGGTTCACTGGTAGGTTTACCGCAATTATCCTTAGAATGGATGTTATCTTTTATTATGGCTCCTGTAGCTTGGTTGATGGGGATACCTTGGGCTGATTGTGGTAAAATTGGGGCTTTATTGGGTAAAAAGACGATTTTAAATGAATTTCTGGCATATTTGGATTTAGGTGAAATGATTAAGCAGCAGCAAATTTCCCAACGCGCTGCGATTATTACTACTTATGCTTTATGTAATTTTGCTAATATTGGTACAATTGGCATTACTATTGGTAGTATGACTGCTATAGCTCCTAACCGTCAACATGATTTAGCGCGGATGGGTTTTAAATCAATGATTGGGGGATTACTTGCTAGTTTTATTACTGCTGGTATTGCAGGGATGTTGGTTTAAGTGAACATTTAGGTTTTCTGTGCAGATCAGATTTTTCAATTTTTTCAATTGATTTGTTAGGCTGATGGATGCAAAGGTGTTAGTTTTTTAATAATGCTCGAAAACCTGCCTGATGAAAATGGATATCAGCAGTTAGTGCATCACCAAT
>RDYJ01000266.1 GCA_004293145.1 Nostocales cyanobacterium
CAATCCTAAATGATTCATGAACACTTTCTGTTCCCTGTTCCCTGTTAAGAGTTCCCTTTCCTCACTGATAAGTTCTGAACTCAAATAGGATCGCTATATCAAAATATCGAAATTTATAACAGCGATCGCTCTATCACTTCACTCACTAATTGATTACCTTTAAAATTGAAATGAATATTATCTTGATATAAGCTTTTAGGGTTTTTAATTGCGTTTAATTCTGGTAAAAAATCAATGTAGGTAATTTGTTGTGATTGAGCAAAATCACTGAGACGTTTACGGGCTACAATTTCATAATCACGGGGTCCTGGTTCGCCAATTTCTCTTAACAAAGGAGTCATGGCAAGTATAAACTTACTTTTATTTTCTTGAGCGAAATTTTTAATTCTACCAATCGCTTCCAAATTAATGCCCACGCGATCACCCGCTTCTTTTTGGACTGCTTCCAGTTCAGGAATTGGCTTTTGTTTAAATAAGTAACGCTGTAAAACTTCCACAATTGCTAAAGGCGGTTTACGATCTGGGTAATTGCGATCGCGTCCCACTGGTAAAGATGTAGGAGCAGTAGCAAATAAATCATCTGTATTAATTAATAACAGGATCACTTGAGCTTGAAAACTGCCAAATCTCTGTAAATAAGCTAATTCATTTCTTGGTCCCCAGGAGTTAGCTGAAGCATTTAGCACTTCTACTTGCTGGTAATTACTTTTAGATCCCAAGGAAGCCATCATCAAACTAGAGATGGTATTTTGTTGATCTGTCCACCAACCACCGTTAGCAATAGAATCACCTAACAACAAAATTCGCAGTGTTGAAGGTTGAAGCAGTTTTTGTACTGGCGCACTCCGCATTGAATATTCATTGACTTCAATGCGATTTCCCAGACGACGGGTACTTTGGTTAGGTGCTAATAAATAACCAATTTGTTCATCACCAATATAAATTAGCGGCTTCCCAAAACCAAACAGCGATCGCAATCCCAACTCTATCGCTACAAACAACCCGACCACAACCACCACAAACACCATCAGCAATGTTTTCACCTGCCACCACCTCTTTCTAATTTAACTGTATTTAAATATACTATTAAAATAATTAGTAATTCGTAATTCGTAATTCGTAATTCGTCATGGTTTATTAACTTCCC
>RDYJ01000208.1 GCA_004293145.1 Nostocales cyanobacterium
GGTTTATAAAAAGATTATTGGTGTATAACACCTATGCAAAAAGTGAGGTCAAAAATCATGTCCAATCAAAGCATTACTTCTGATTTACTTGTGGAGTTATCCACAGACCAACAACAGCTTCTGTCAGGAGGACAAGGAAGGAGAAGAAGAGGAGGTAGACGCAGCTTTGGTGGTGGTGGTGAAGAATGGAGCTGCTTGGACTGCATCCCCTTAGATGACTTTGGCGATGACGAGTTCCGAAGTGGTGGACGTAGAGGTAGAGGTGGACGTAGAGGCCGTAGATAAGGTCATATCGATGTTGCTTTTTTAATGTTGATGTCAATTTCGATAGAAGATGTCAAAGATTTTAGGTGGAAAAATCCAAGCATTGGGTAGCTACTTAATTTCTACCCGGCATTTATTAGAGGAAAAAAAGATTATCAACCATCTCAAAATAATTGAATTTTGAGAGAGTTTGGGTAGAGTCAATGTTCTCTTCAAGCATTACATTAAACTTCCAGATAATACCAAGAGAACTACTAAAGATCACCGTGGATCTTTCAACTTCCTCTTTTTTCCTAATCACAAGCTCAACCATTCCAGTACATGAGGCTAAAATTTATGTCAAATCAAAACATTACACCTGATTTAGTTGAGGAGATATCCACTGAAGAACAGGAACTGCTATCCGGGGGTAATTATCAGGACCCATCCCGTCGATACAAGGGCAGAGGCAGGGGTCAGAACCAGAAGCAGGCTCAGTTCATCAATGTGATCGTCCCTCAGCCACAAAATTCTTATGACAAAGGCTACGATGGTGGCGGTGACAGTGGCGGTAACGGTGGCGGCGACGATGACGGTGAACGTGGCGGCATGATGAAAGGAGGCTGCATGGGCCTTGGCTATGGACGCTAAGGAAGTCCTAGTCCTGCTGACAGAGGGCGTTGCAGTTTAAGTTGGCACTGTCCGCAAAGCTAAATCATCCCCTAGTTTAAACTCTTGAATTAGTAAATAAAGGAGAAAACTTAGAGAATTTATTCAATACAAATTGAATCAAATTTTGAGAATATTTCGGGATTCTCCTTTATTCTTTTCAGGGATTAAATCAAAAGTGCAGATAACAGAAAAGTAACTGCTATACATAGCCTTTACTTTTCTCCTGCACCTTAATTACATTAATTTATTTACTTCTAAAGATAGAAATTATCAATGTTAGCTTCTAACTAGAGAATAATTGCATTTATAAATACTAAGTTTATAAGAAAAGTAGGGTTTGTTTTGATAACACAGATGAACCACTTTAGTAAACCAATTGAGGCTAACAATTATGTCAGATCAAAACATTAAATCTGATTTAGTTCAGGAGATATCCACTGAAGAACAGGAACTTCTATCTGGTGGTAACTGGGGACGCTGGGGCGGCGGTAGACCAGGTTGGGGACGCTGGGGCGGCGGTAGACCAGGTTGGGGTCATCCCTGGAGAAGACATCACCATCATGGCCATGGCGGATGGTGGTAGTGACTTGGACAAGTCCACAACGTAAATAGACTTCTAATTCCTGTGGGTTGAGCGGTAAAAGATCAATAAATAGTAAAATGTTTTGATTTGCTACTTACTCTTTACCTCTTAACCTTTTCTCCGATAATTGTAAAACATGGGAAAAATCTCAAACTGATAGCGCACCAATCCAATTCTGTAAAATTGGATTTACTAACTCAGGTGCTTCATCTTGAGGACAATGTCCCACTCCTTCTAAGGGAATAAATTTTTGTACCTGGGGAAAATCGGCTAACTCTTTACCTAAATCAATCGGTTCCCAAGGGTCAGCCGTTCCCCATAAAATAATCGCCGGACAAGGTAGTACAGGTAAAAGGTCTTCTGGTAATGGTCCACTAGAATAAGCAGTGAAGGCTAGAAATACAGCCGCAGCACCAGGATCTTTTGCTGGTGTCATCAGAATCTCTACCAACTCATCTGTTACTGTGTCTCCATTGGCATAAGCTTGTAAGAGAATCTTTTTAACTGTTTTTGGTTTAGCTAGTTGGCTAAAAAAGAAGTTTCCAACTGCTTGAATTGATAAAAACTTTTGTAAAATTGGCGCACCCACGCGCTTTGTCCAAGGTAGAGTTAACCGTTTGCGATCGTGTAATAATCTCAGAGAACAATTAAGTAAAGCAGTTCCTAAAGCTATATCTGGGTTGCTGACCGCAGCTTGCATTGCTACAATACAACCAATAGAATTACCTACTAAAAATGCAGGTTCTCCCACTACTTCCCGACAAAAATCTGCTACCTGCTGTCCCCAGGTTTCTAATGTGTAGGTTATTTTCTCTCCTGGTTGCGGTTTAGCAGAACCGCCAAAACCAATCAAATCAATAGCATAAACACGATAATTTTCTGCTAAAACTGGTATATTTTTGCGCCAGTGTCCCCAGGATGCACCAAAGCCATGCACCAAAACTACAGCAGGTCCATTAGTACCTTGGGTTTGGTAACAAATGGGGAAACCTTGCCAAAGCCAGGTTTTTGTGGAGGTCAAGACATTTGTATAGGTTGTCATGGAAATTGGTAAACCATGATCGAGCATGGGTTGAGTATGAATATGGCTTGACTATAAGTTTAAATTGGAATTTTGAATTTTTGTAAATTTAAGCCTGAATTTAGAGTCTCTTCATCCTCAAAAAATCAGGAGTTTAGCAATTATCGAGTCAGTTGCTTGGGTTTCCCGTTCTGACGACTGCCATCAACATGATGTAAATGTATAGCAGAAGGCAATAGGCATAGTCAAGGGTGAAACCCTTGATATTCTTAGGTTTCAAGGATCAATAATTTCCTCATCATCCTGGCTACATCTGTACCTTTTCATCATCCTCTGTTTTCAGCTACAGAAAAATCTGTTTAAAAACCGTAAGCGCCCAAACTAAAACAGCTTGAGCGCCTGAATAGGTTGCAGAGAAACTTCTGCTAGTTGATCAAATTAAGCACGCGCCATTTGCATCGATCTGCAAGTTTCCGCACATCTCCGGCAAGCTGAGGCACATTCCATCATCTTGCTATCATCACCAATTGTTTCACAAGCTGCGGCCGTGCGATCGCACATTTCCGCACATAACATACAAGTGCGTCCCATAAACTCGGAACCACTCATCATCATATTCGTACACATCATGCACATTTCTGAGCAATCGCGTATTATGCTCATTATTCCCATGTCCATCTGCCTACCACCTTTGCTCATGCAGTCAGTCATGGTTTCCAAGCAGATTTTATGACATTCCATGCAAGCATTTATGCAAGTTTGCATTTCGGTAGTCATGGATTCAGTCATCATCATCATCATAGAAAATACTCCTGATTTTTTGATGCGTAGTTATAGTCCTAAATAGGACTAATCCAACATTAATTTCTAGTTTTTCAAGGGTAAAATATGCCTTGATACCTGAATTTATCAACCGCTAACTCCGACAATGAATATTAGCCTAAAAATCAGAGGATTTATTGCTACTTTGGCAGTATTTTTCCCAAAATTTGGCTCCTAACCTCTCTGATAAAAAGTGAGATTTGATCCAATTTCTCCGCTTTCAAGTTGGTGTCTTAACAAAGAGTTATTTTTAGCTCAATACTCAGGTCATCTTTAGTTGATGACAGTATTGATTAACTTAGATAAACTGCTTTTTGCCCTCTGTCTTATGGGTGATTTTTATTAAGTATTCAGCCTTGAGTTAATATTCAGAATCAGGATTTGAGGATTATTAACATTTTTTTCGCAGTTAGGTGAGTATGAATGATACATTATTGATGCTGACTTCATAAACACAAACTATCGAAGGTTCACAAGCCAGAATCATCATGAAATCTCTGCACCGTCCCGATTTATATACCTGGTCTTGTTTTAACCCGACAAGAAATATTGATTTCAATGGGTTCGCCTGGATTCGTCCAGAGGGTAATATCTTGATTGATCCAGTAGCTTTATCAAACCATGATTGGAATCATCTGGAATCTCTCGGTGGTGTAGTTTGGATTGTCCTGACAAACTCCGATCATCTCCGTTCAGCTAAAGAAATTGCTAATCAAACATACTCAAAAATTGCAGCACCCCTAGCTGAGAAAGAAAATTTCCCAATTTCCTGTGATCGCTGGTTAACTGATGGTGAAGAATTAGTACCAGGACTGAAAGTGATTGAACTACAAGGCTCGAAAACTCCCGGTGAACTAGCTTTGCTGTTGGAAGAAACAACTTTAATTACCGGTGATTTGGTGCGATCGCCCATAGCAGGTAGCTTGTCCATTTTACCAGATAACAAGTTGCTGAATCGACAGGAAGCTATTACTTCTGTTCACCGGTTAGCAGAATTAACAAAAGTACAAGCGGTCTTAGTTGGAGATGGTTGGTCTATCTTTCGGGATGGAAGGGAAAGATTACAGGAACTGGTAGCCACTTTGTGAACAGTAACTCCATCAGATCCCTGTCTTCTCAAAGAAGTCGGGGATCTGAATATCCACCCTGATATCAAATTCAAATTACAATAAGTAAGTCGGCTCGAAAAAACCGAGGTATGTAACAAAATGTAAAATCTCTGCAAGTCTCTTCCCTCTTGCATGAGTGCCTTTTGTCTTGCGATAACGACAATTTTCAACGCCAACCTACTTAGAATAGATAGCTATTTTCTCTTCCCTTGCACCTATGAATAACTTTATCAATAATAAAAAACAACTGTTTGATCGTTGGGCTTCAAGTTACGATTGGACATTTCCTTCTTTTATTTACCAAGCTATTCATAAAAGATTAATTTCCAAAATTGAATTACCAACAAATGCCAATGTACTTGATTTAGGTTGTGGAACTGGACGCTTACTAAACAGATTAGCCAGTGAATTTTCTGAGTTGCGGGGGACAGGATTAGATTTATCTCCCCAAATGTTGCGGGTAGCTAGACAAAGCAATCAACACCGTCCGCGATTAATTTATGTTGAAGGTAACGCGGAATCACTGCCTTTTGCTGAAGGTCAATTTCAGGCTGTTTTTAATACTATTAGTTTCTTGCATTATCCTCAACCAGAAAAAGTTTTAACTGAAATTGCACGGGTACTTGCTCCTGGTGGAAGCTTTTATTTAGTTGATATCACTGCTAATAACCCAGCCTTTCAACTTATGGCCAATTCTCCGACAGGAATTAAATTTTATAATCAAGAACAACGTGAACAACTAGGCAATCGTGCTGGACTTTTGTGTTTAGGTCATTATTATTTATTGGGTCCAGTTTTGCTGACTATTTTTGCCAAACCTGAGCAGATTGATACAGCAGATTACAGGTAAATAAGGTACAGAACAGAGGTTGCGCCAAAGCAGCTTTACATACTTATGCCAAATTGCCATAACCGATACAAAGTTGGCAGAATCTGATTTGTAGCAACATGATAGAAAATTGATATCAACAGCGGTGGTATTTTTGCTCGCCAAAAAATAATTGAAAATAACGGGCTATTTTGTGGAAATTTCTGTAAAATCAAAATCTAAATTACAAAAACCTGAATTATTTAGTTAATACCTCCCCTTTACCACCTGTTTGCACTTGTCCACTGAGAAATTTGAATTTTTAATTGCTTATGTTGCGTCAGCTAACTGTGTTTTGTCTCTTACTCAGCATTTTACTTATGGGTTGCTCTCCACCAACTACAGCAAAACCCACGGATACATCAACTCAAGTCCAAGCACCAGCCCCTAGCGGTCAAATGTTGCCAATTTCTGCTCAAGCGACAGTTCCCAACGGGACAATAATCAAATTAGAAGTGGCGAGAACACCCCAACAGCAGGCGATGGGGTTAATGTATCGACCAGCTTTACCGGATAATCGGGGGATGTTGTTTGTATTTAGTTCTGCACAACCAGTCAACTTCTGGATGAAAAACGTACCAGTATCTTTAGATATGGTATTTCTTCACAATGGCGTAATTAAGTATATCCAGACTGCTGCACCTCCTTGTGAAAGTCAAACTTGTCCCACCTACGGGCCCAGTGTACCCATAGACCAAGTAATTGAACTCAGGTCTGAACGCGCTGCGGAATTAGGTTTAAAGCTAGGCGACAAGGTAAAAATTGAATTGATCGATGCCAGTGCTTCTTAGTGACAGCAGTCATTGATCATGAGCACATCAGATAGCTAACCCATTGCCTGTGTGAAGAATTTATCAATTTTGGATGAAGATACGGCGGTAAAAAAATTATTACGTAAAATAAAGAGGTTGATATTTAACAGTAGCTTTCATAACATCAGACTTAGCTGTTATCCAGCTAGAATCCCGGCTTGAAAGTTTAATTAGCAAAATCATCCTTTTGACATAAGTGTAAATAGTCATCAATAGAGGAGTATAAGCTATGGAATCTTTTTTACTCCAGATGTAATTAATCAAGTACAAAAAACTAAACAGGATGAAGCTAATTTAACGAGAGAGTTTGCACTTTCAGATTGGAACAAACAAGCAAGACGAAACTTATACCGTCTTCAGTTTTGGTTTTTCGATTTTCTACTGTTTCGGAAATTTATCCAGTCACGGGATAGTGACACATAAAATACTGGCTTTAGATCACTGAGAAAAGAGGAAAGGATATATGATAATACACTCTACCCAAGGAGGTGAGATACAAATGGCACCATCAAGATATTCTCGTTTAATTAATTTTCTCCAGGAAGATTTGGCAATATCAACAGCTTCTCTGTCTGTGGCTTTGCGTCATCGCGAGCAGGATACAGGCTCTTTAACCATGATCCTGTGGCAGTATGGATTGATTACCCTAGAGCAGTTAGAACAAATTTATGA
>RDYJ01000209.1 GCA_004293145.1 Nostocales cyanobacterium
TTTTTAGCTATTGATGAGGATAAACCATCAAAACCTTTTTGTGTAATTAAACAATTTTTACCCCAAGCACAGGGAACGGATAGTATTGAAAAAGCATCCCAGTTATTTGCACAGGAAGCACAACGTTTAGAGGAGTTAGGTAAGCATCCGCAAATACCTGAATTAATGGCTTATTTTACATTCGATAATCGTCAATATTTAGTACAGGAATTTGTTAAAGGTGAAACTCTACAAACTGAGTTAGATAAAAATGGTGTTTTTTCTGAACAGCAAATTCGAGAATTATTAATAGAACTGTTGCAGATATTGGAATTTGTTCATAGTAAACAAGTAATTCACCGAGATATTAAACCAGAAAATATTATTCGCAGTAGTGACAAAAAGTTATTTTTAGTAGATTTTGGGGCTGCGAAAATAGTTAAACCCCAGCAGCGCACAGCTACAGGAACAATGATCGGCTCTGCTGAATATTGCGCTCCTGAACAGTCTATGGGGAAACCATTATTTATTAGTGATTTATATAGTTTCGGGGTAACTTGTTTGCATTTATTAACAGGAATTAGTCCGTTTGATTTATATAGTCCCATGGAAGGGGAATGGGTATGGCGAGATTATTTAAATGGGAATGTGGTAAGTGATGAATTAGGGAAGATTCTAGAAAAATTAGCCAATCCTATTCCTAAACATCGTTATCAATCTGTTAAATAAGTAATTCAGGAGTTAAACTTTGTAGATCAAAATAAGAGGCGATCGCCACCTCAAATTTTACCTCCACCACCTCTAGCACCTGTGAAAATTCCTCGACCATTTCAACCACCTGTGAAAATACCCAGTCAGTATCAAAAATTAGAGAAATTATTAGCAGATGGGAAGTGGAAAGAAGCAGATGAGGAAACAAGAGGTCTAATATTAACACTTGCTAATCGAGGAGTGCCAGGTTATTTGGACATAGACAGTGTTTTATATCTTCCCAGTGAAGACATTAGCATTATAGACAATTTGTGGGTAAAGAATAGTAATGGACGCTTTGGTTTTTCTGTGCAGAAGCAGATTTATGAAAGTGTGGGGGGAACAACAACTTACAACCACCAAATCTGGAATAAATTTATAGATCAAGTAGGATGGAGAAAAGGAAAAAATTTACTCTCTTATAACGAGATTACCTTTGACACAAAAGCACCAAAAGCGCATCTTCCTTTTTTTCCCGTAGGTTGGATATGGTGGTGGAAAGTAGTTATTAGTTTGTATTCTCAAGATGATTACTGGAAAGCGGTTGTAATAGTTCTGATCTTGCGTTCATAACAGTAAACTGTAAAATCTAAAGATTACAGAAAAATATTTAGTCTGAATCAGGATAACCAGGATTTAAGGATATACAGGATGTTAGTTGGTGGTCAAAGATCCCCGACTTCTGAGATAACTGATCTGATAAATGAGAAGATTAACCCAAGAAGTGGGGGATCTAAATCTCTCAATTCAGTGAAGGGGTACTTGTCAAAATAAAAAATCTTGTAGTACAATAAGACAAGTAAAAACAACCCACATCAACACTATGCGCTTAAAAAGATGGGAATCCCCCCGTAAACAAGGGAGAAACGATAAAGGCCGGGGCGGATCTGCTAGACAGAGACAACTCAAGAAACAAAGGCAGATGCTGAGAAACAAACTCAAAGAAGCTCAAAAGCCAGACAACAACCAAAACAACAAGCCAAGGGAAGGAATAGAAGCCTTCCCTATTTTTTTGCGCCAGATCATCTCCCTTTCAGATCCCCGACTTCTTGGAGAAGTTGGGGATCTATTCTAGATTCTGAAATTTTTTTTGGAAAAGCACTTGACAAAAACCATAGGTTAACTGCTATATTATTTAAAGCGTGAGTCATTGGGGCGTAGCCAAGTGGTAAGGCAGCGGGTTTTGGTCCCGCCATCCCTAGGTTCGAATCCTAGCGCCCCAGCATTATTAAGGGTAGATTTTTAAATCTACCCTTTTTGGTTTTTTAGGATGAGATTTGAAGATTTATCGCCGGTTACTTCTCAGGTGATTTAAGAGCTTGATCTAAAATTTGTCTAGCCTGTTCCGCTTTCTTTTTTGCTTCTTGATAACGGATATTAGCTTGGGCAAAATTTTTGAGAACCTTAAAACCTTCCTTGAGACGGGTAATTTCTTCCTCAGTCACGGGATTATCGGAGAAAAGTACATCAACCGCTTTGCGAATTTCCAAAGCTTCAGCCCGCGTTTCTTGTACTTTCAACTTTAGTGTAGCCAAATTGCTGAGAACTTGAACAGCTTGAGTAATGGCATCCTCATCGCTAGTATTATCAATGGTTGGTTCTTTGATTTCAATTAACTGTTGAGGACTAAATCCTTCTTCCAGTTCTGTGGATAGCCGATCAGCTTCCATCAGTTCCATCAACTGATCCATTGCTTTATCACGGGCTTTAGCAGAATCTTTACCAGGAACAGTTAGGATAATGTCTGGATTTTGAGCGAGAGTGTATTGAACCATAATCGGCAAAAATTGACTGGGTGACTAAACTAAGGCTAAACATATCAAAACTATGGTTTTATAATGACCTAGTTTTACCCATCAACACACTGAAAAGAGTATGATAGTTTTTCAGTTCCTATATAATGACAGGCTGACCTTTTCTAGCCATGACACAACAATTGCTTGTTTATGTCCCACCCCATCCCCTAATCAAGCACTGGCTGACAGTAGCTCGTGATGCGGCTACGCCATCAGTATTATTTCGTTCTGCTATCACTGAGTTGGGGCGATGGCTAACTTATGAAGCGGCCAGAGATTGGTTGCCAACACAAGAAACTGTAGTTGAGACTCCCTTGGCTCCCTGTCCCGCAACGTTCATTGATCCAAAAATACCAGTGGCAGTTGTGCCGATTCTCCGGGCTGGGTTAGGCTTATTGGAGGGAGCGCAAACGCTGTTACCTTTAGCGAAAATTTACCATTTGGGTTTGGTGCGAAACGAGGAAACTCTAGAACCTTCTTGTTATTTGAATAAACTGCCAGAGAAATTCAACCCAGAAACAAGGGTGTTAATTACCGATCCGATGTTGGCTACAGGAGGGTCTATAATGACAGCAATGGCAGAATTGACACAAAGGGGTGTTGATCCGGCATTTACACGAATTGTGTGTGTGGTAGCTGCGCCACCAGCTTTGAAAAAGTTGAATGCTACTTATCCTGGCTTAACAGTTTACAGTGCCACGATTGATGAAAAAGTCAACGATCAGGGGTTTATTGTACCGGGATTGGGAGATGCTGGCGATCGCATCTTTGGAACTTAAGTAAAAAAGTTGCTTTCTTTGTTCAAGGCGGTGAAAATATGAGTCAGAAAGATGGTTTTACCAGTGGTTTTTTACTTGGGACAATTGTGGGCGGTGTAGTTGGTGGGGTTTTGGGTGCTATCTTGGCATCTCGACGGGATGCTGTTGCAGAGGAAGAGACAGAACTGAATAATGGCTCCATTGAAGGAAATAGAGGAGCAGCCAGAAGAAGGCAAATGAGAGCCGCAGCTGGTGAAGGTTTAGAAATGGAAACGGCACGGCGATCGCTGGAAGATAAAATTGCCCAACTCAATGCCACAATTGATGATGTGCGAAATCAGTTAGGGAATGTGAATAGTAGTAGTTCATCTCAGCCAGCTGAACGTTCTATCTCTCAAGACTCTTAAACAGCATCTGTTCACGGTGTAAACCTTATTTTTGGTAGATGTAAGTGCTATTTGCAGATTAGCTCCATTAAAATCAATAAATAACACTGCATTTAACTTTTAGCAGAAAACCAACCCATCCATGAATTTACTGATTACGACACTGTCCACCTTTGTCCAAATTTATAGCTATTTGCTCATTGCTCGGGTTTTATTAACCTGGTTTCCCCAAATCAATTGGTATAATCAACCATTTGCCGCTCTGAGCCAGATTAGTGACCCCTATCTCAATCTATTTCGTTCTATTATCCCCCCATTGGGTGGTATGGATTTTTCGCCCATCTTAGCCTTCCTGGTACTCAATTTCGCGGGAAGTTTTCTGGCGGGTCTGAGTCGTCTGCCATTAGGACAAGGATTTTAACTAAGTTGCGTAATTCCCCGGTTTTCTACCAGCCGGGGATGTATAGTATGAGGCAGGAGGCAGGAGGCAGAATGAATTTTTCTCCCTCTTCTCTATTCTCTCTGCATGACTTACGTCAGGCTGCGCTATCACGAACAGACTTTTTCAGCAAGCTCTAAATTAACTTAATTAGGTGGACTTGAGATAACCAAAATATGTGAAGAAAAGTAAATAGGGCTGAAACCCTTTTTCCCCACTTATCTTCGTACTTGACCGCTAAACCCAGATGCTTTAAATTGCTTCAGTTGTAATGGAGTTGGCTGATTTGCCGGTACGGTAATTCTTAACTCAAAATCACTCATCCCTGGTGGTACTTCAGGAATAGAACCTAGACGAGTGCGGTTTTGTAAGATGGGGTTATTGTTGGCATCATAAATACGTCCAAAGATATCTGCGTCATAAACTGTTTTGTAAGTGCTATTTTGCGCTTTACCTGTGACAATAAAGCAATTAGCAGATGCAGAACCACTACTAATAACAGCACCTTTTGCTAGTTCTGCTGGACAATCTTTGTATGATAGGTCAGATAATTTTATCTTTGTGAGTGCTAAGGCTGACGGAGTAAACACCGACCAGAGAAAGCCGATAATGCAACCAATGAAGATCAGCGTTACTGAGCGAAATCGCATAAAACACACCATAACTCTATTAAAAGTATAAGCAACTTTTAACTTCAGCTTACCGAAATTTCCCTGTTAGTAGATTGGAGAGTTGGATTTAACTTTGCAATAATTGTAAAAATAGACTCTCACTTGCTATGAGCTTATGAATCCAGATGAGATTGAGGCAGCTTTGCAAACAGCCTTTAGTCGTTGTGATGCAGCCAGCTGTCCTCTCACTGATATGCAGAAACAAATACTGCTGCAAGTAGTCGAGAAAATTCAGAGCAACTCAACCTCTAGGGTATCAGATACTGCTAATCCCTTGGATGAACTCACCCCAGAGGAGTTGGAAGCGTTTTTAGAGTTCGTCAAAGCAGAAGACGAACAAAACCGCACGTGGAAGGTGCAGCTGCTCAATGATTGGCTTTTAGCACAAGATTCGGGAAAGGTGCAGTTTATCCGTCAACGCTATGGCTTACAGTGGTTGAATCGGGTGGAAGCATACCATTTTAATAAATATTCTTATGTAGAAGAGGCGCTAAAATTAAGGATAGGCGATCGCATTGAAGTTTCTAATGCGCTGTGGGAATGGATTCCAGAAGATGAATCTTTTCAGAAAGAATGGTTTTCTTGTATGGTGATTCAGGTTGATGAAATTCATGATGGTAATGATACTTTTAGCAGTTGCCAGATTCGCTTCTTTAATGGTACAGAGTATGAGATTCAAGGTATTTATGAATGGAACCGCTATAATTGGCGTTGGCCGCAGACGTAAATGGAGAAATATTTTACTCTTCCTCTAGCAATTGTTGTATAAATCTTTGTACTCAGGAACTTGGAAAGAATTAATACAGGCTTGATAGTATCTTCAGTCATTGTCATATAGCATTTCCTAATCTCATAGACCTCTGGTGAAAATTAAATATGCGTGACCTGAAAACCCTGTAGAAACGTTGCATGGGTAGGGATTCTCGGCTCTACAATCTTTACCAAAGATGTCTAATCAGGTACAAAGCTATCTGTGTTTATCTAGGTTCATCTGCGGTTAATTCTTTCTTCCTGTACTTCACTTGCATGGAAATGGCTATAATTTTTAACCTACCAATTCAAGCATCGATTCTATTATTAAATATCTACAGGATGCTGACCATAATATGGTATGGCTTCAGACCAATGAGGACGTTTATTTTGTTGCCAATCTAAATACGCCAATTCTAAAATACTGCTGACGGTTGCAGCCAAACCAGATGTGGCTTTAATTAATTGATATTCAGTTTGCCAATTAGCTAAAGTTTCCTGCCATTTTTCTGGTGTGAATACTGTATCTGGTAATAAAGCAGTGATGCCAGAATTATCAGCAGCTATTTGATAAATTGCCCCAAAAACTTGCCCTCTTTGTGCTTGCATTTCTACAGCAATAATTGGTTGTGTTTTTGGATTTTTGCTTTTTTCATGCCAAGCTACTGCGGCTAAAGTGGAAATTGCAAATATGGGAATTTCTAACTGTTGCCCTAAAGTGCGGGCTGTAACAACACCAATACGAGTTCCTGTAAAACCACCTGGACCTTTAGCAACGGCAATAAAAGCTAAATCTGTCCAGGTTTGGGGTTTGATTAAATCCATTAAATATTGATGGATATGACTAGATAAATCACGTCCTAAATTCCAAACATGGGAGCGGGTATCGTCTGCAAAATTACTAATTACTAAACCCAATTCTGGGGTAGTTGTGTGCAGTCCTAAAGCGTATTTTGTGGGGAGGAGAGGTTTTAGTTTAGTGGTCAAAGTGATTTATCAGAATAACTGCAAATATAGATTATAAAATAAACCATAGTCTCATCGATCACCGACTTCTTTGAGAAGGCGGTGATCTGGGTATTCAAAATCTAAAATTCAAGTAGGGACTAATTCACCGGGACGCAATTTTGACCATTTACCCATTTCTTTCTTAAAGCTGAGACAACCAACTACATCCCATTCCATTTCAATTATTTCGCCTTTTGTGCGAATATTAACATTGATGGAAGGTTCATTTGGGTCAAAATCAGGGGTTTCGGTCAAGTGGGGCTG
>RDYJ01000065.1 GCA_004293145.1 Nostocales cyanobacterium
GATGGTTTCAAAGCTTATTCCTTGCACTTTTTAGTCTCTAATATTCCTGAAAATCTTTATATATAAGGATTTCAGTTTTATTCAGCAAGCCCTAAATAAAAAAAATATCAATAAAAAAAATATCACTGTACAAATTTTCCAGTGATAGGTAGATTTAGATTATTTTTCATAGATAGCTGTCACATCAAAATAGAAACTGTGACAGAACTATTATAGTTAACCGAACCTACCGCTAATGTAAGCTTTTGTATCTTCTTGCTGTGGATCGTTGAAAATTAATTCTGTCGCGGCGTATTCTACCAGATAACCTGTACGTCCACCTTTTTCCGAGGTTTTCACGTTAAAGAAAGCTGTTCTATCAGAAACCCGTGCTGCTTGCTGCATATTGTGGGTAACGATGACAATGGTGTATTGTTCTTTGAGTTCGTGAATGAGTTCTTCAACCCGCAAAGTGGAAATAGGATCAAGCGCAGAACAGGGTTCATCCATGAGTATAACTTCTGGTTGAACAGCGATCGCCCTAGCAATACATAACCGTTGTTGTTGTCCACCGGATAGAGACAAACCGCTTTGGTTAAGCTTGTCTTTTACCTCATCCCACAAAGCTGCTTGTCGCAAACTTCGTTCTACCAATTCGTCCATATTGCCCCGATAGCCATTGATTTTAGCACCAAAAGCAATATTTTCTTTAATTGATTTAGGAAAAGGGTTTGGTCTTTGAAATACCATCCCTATGCGACGACGTACTTCTACAGGATCGATGTCAGGCGCATACAAATTCTTATCGTAAAAACAAACTTTACCTTCTGCGCGAAAAGATTCAATCAAATCATTTAGACGATTATAACACCGAAGCAGTGTACTTTTACCACAACCAGAAGGTCCAATAAAAGCTGTAACTTGATTTTTGGGGATATCTAGCCAAATATTTTGTACAGCTAAGAAATTACCGTAGTAGATGTTGAGGTTTTCGGTGCGTAAAACCACTTCAGTCCCATTCATTGTACTAGGATTAGCAGCCATAAAGAGTTCAGGATTAAGTTGTAAAGATGATTTGGGCATTCTGTTGATGATATTTTGTTAAGCTTTTTGTCTAGTTGCCCAACGAGCGATGATACTTGTGATTAGAACCATCAGCACCAAAATCAGAGAAGCAGCCCAAGCTAGTGACTGCCAGTTTTTGAATGGTGAAATGGCAAAGTTATAAACTAAAACAGCCAGAGAAGCCGTAGGTTGGAGTAAGCCATTAGGCCAAAAAGAGGAAAAGAGCGCAGTAAACAGTAATGGTGCAGTTTCTCCTGATGCTCTAGCGATCGCCAAAGTAGAACCAGTGACAATTGCTGGTAAAGCAGCTGGTAAAACTACTTGTGTGACTGTTTGAAAGTTAGTTGCTCCCAACCCAAAAGATGCTTGTCGCAAGTCTTGAGGTACTAGCTGTAAAGCTTCATCTGCGGTACGGACAATAATCGGTAACATCAAAATCGCCAAAGCAAACCCACCACCCAAAGCCGAGTAAGAGCCTAATTTGAGATTTGTCAAGGTTAAAACTACAATTCCATAGGCAAATACACCAGCAATAATTGAGGGTACACCACTCAAAACATTAGTAGCAAAACGTACTATGCGAGCAACTTTACCATTACTAAACTCTGTTAAATAAATAGCCGCTAATACCCCAGTAGGGATACTAAAAACAGCACCAATACCAACCATTAGCAATGTTCCTAAAATGGCATTACCGAAACCACCTCCCTGTCGGAAAGGTGCTGGTGGTAGCTGTGTAAATACATTGAGATTGAGACTACTCAAGCCTTTAAACAATACATAAGAAAGCACAGCCATTAAAGGAAGTAGGGTCAATATTCCACAGATAAATGCAGCTACAGTCATCACCGTGTTAAATAAGGTGCGGGGAGACGTAGGAGAGCGAGTCAGGCTGTTGGCGGGAAAAAGGGAAGTCATAATTCAACCTATATATAGTAATCAGCAGCTAGTGATAACACTTGTATAATCAGGAGTTGAAAATTTGAGCTTATGCTCATGATCCTGATATCTGCTGTCACTAAAATCGTTTGACCCGAAGAACGATATATTCTGCCAGAATATTAACTACCAACGTCAAGATAAATAACACCAAAGCTGCATACATCAAAGCTGCAACCTGCAAACCACTAGCTTCAGAAAATTGATTTGCTAGTAGTGAGGAAATGGTATTAGATGGTGCTAACAAAGAAATGTTAATGTTGTTTGAATTACCAATTAACATGGTGACAGCCATTGTTTCACCCATTGCCCGACCGAGTGCTAACATGACTGCACTGACAATACCAGAAAAAGCGGCAGGGATGAGAACTTGAAAAATTGTTTCCCACCGAGTTGCTCCTAGTCCCAAGGCTGCTTGACGTAAACTAGGAGGGAGAGAAATTAAAGCATCACGAGATATAGCAGTAATGATAGGCAAAGTCATAATTGCTAATATCACTCCTGCGGGTAACATCCCCGGACCTGTAGGTGCAGAATTAAAAAATGGTATCCAACCCAAAGCACTATGCAGCCATTTGCCCAAATCATTTAAAATTGGGACTAGAACAAAAATGCCCCAAACTCCGTAGACAACACTAGGAATAGCCGCAAGTAGTTCTACTAAAAATACCAATACCAGACGTACTGGCGAGGGGAGAAAATTCTCACTTAATAAAATAGCCGTACCAACGCCGATAGGTACAGCTAACAACAGTCCAATAAACGAACTCATTAGAGTTCCATAAACCGCTGGTAAGACTCCATAATTGTCATCTACTGGGTTCCAAGTGCTTTTAACTAAAAAGCCCAAACCAAACTCTTGAATAGCTGGCCAAGCAGCACTAGCTACCTGCAAAGCGATCCATAACAGAATAGCAGCGATCGCCAAGGCAAAAATCCGTGTCAACCAAATAAAGCCCCGATCTAAAGATTTGTCCAGTTCAGAGCGTTGTTTAATTTCCGATGACAAATGGTAAGAATTAGTAGTCATGTATACTGACTGTAAAAATAAAATCTAAGAAAATGTAAAGGGGAACCAGACTTAGACCAGTTCGTAATTCGTAATTCTTAATTTAAGAAATTCAGATTTTCACTGGTTTTCTCATTTTGAATCTTTTGACGAATTTTCAAGAATTGGTACTACTTAAAATTATTGCTTTGTCGCTTTTGCTGATGACATACCAACTAATCAGGGTTCCCATCTGATTGGTTAATTCCATCACCGAATGTCTTCAAACTGTCTCAACCAGTGTTACTACTTACTCGCACTAGTAGCGCCACCAACAGCAATTTTATAATCTGGACTGATTTGATCAGCAGCAGCAGCTACCTTAGTAACCACATTTGCTGGGAGCGGAACATAACCTAATTCACCGGCCAGCTTTTGCCCTTCAGTTAAAGCATACTCGATAGTTGCTTCCATTGCTTTGGCTTTGGCAGCATCGGCATACTTTTTATATGCCAGAATCCAAGTATACGTGACAATGGGGTAAGAATCTGCACCTTCTGGATCAGAAATAAAAGCACGCAGATTTTCTGGTAAGGTTACAGCTTCTAGAGTTTTAGAGGCTGAGGCATCATTTGCGGTAATAAATTTACCACTCTTATTTTCCAAAACAGCCGTTTTCAAACTGCTTTGTTTAGCGTAGCCATATTCTATGTAACCAATCGCACCTTGAGTTTGTTGGATTTGGGCAGTTACACCTTCATTACCCTTACCACCAACTCCCACAGGCCATGTTACACTTTTACCTTCACCAACTTTTGTTTTCCAATCTGGACTAATAGCACTGAGATGTTTTGTAAACACACCTGTAGTACCACTACCATCAGCACGATAAACAACAGCTATAGGTAGTTTTGGTAACTTGGCTTCAGGATTAGCTTTGGCGATCGCTGGATCATCCCAAGACTTGATTTTACCTAGTAGAATATCGGTATATACAGCCCGTGGTAGTTTCAGTTCAGGAACATCCGGCAGGTTATAAGCCAGAACAATACTACCAGCCGTCACAGGCAACAACATTACACCTTTCTCTGGTGGTATTTTAGCGATTTCTTCATCCTTCATCGCCACATCACTAGCACCAAAGTCTACAGTACCTTTGGTAAACTGTTCAACCCCTGCACCACTACCCACTGACTGATAGTTAACTTGCAAACTTGGATATTTTTTGTTCAACTCAGTAAACCAAGTTTGGTAAAGTGGTGCAGGGAAAGATGCACCAGCACCAGTCAAGGTAATATTTCCACCTAGATCCAATTTAGCCGGACTAGAGGCAGTAGTATTTTGCGTATTTCCTGAATTCTCATTGGTAGCAGCATTGTCTGGGCTTGACTCTCCCCCACAAGCGGCTAAACCCAGTGCCAGTGCTAATACGGTAACTGAAGTTTTAAAATGAGTGGTTTTGACAGTGATTTTACGTAATAGCATTGCTGTCTAAGTTTTGTAAATTGCCAGATAAGCGCCTCTAACATACCTCTGAATGTTTAATCTTAGATTAAGGGAAGATTAAGGAAATGCAAATTTTTGAGTTTTGGGATCCAACCCATTCTCTTGATAAAATCCAAGATTGAGTTAAGGAAGATGATTTTTTGGCGAAGATCAGAAAAAAGATATCAGAGAAATTTTGCATAACTTCTGAATATTGTGCGCCTATACTGGTTGCTGTTAGAGTTCCTTTAACCTTTTCCCTATTGCCTGATAAATGTTTGCTGCTTCCAATCAATTACTATGGTCCATGATTGGCTTACTCCTGACAATGGGTGGCACGTTCCTAGAAGCCTATGGCACTACCTTACCTTGGAATTGGAGTCAGCAAGGAATAAAAACCTTCTCTTTAGGTGTTAGCTATCAAATTGGTGCGGTGTTGTTGGTCGGTTGTTTAGGAGGTAAAAACGCTGGTGCGCTTTCACAGATTGCTTATGTAGTAATGGGATTAACCCTACTGCCTGTATTTGCCGAAGGAGGCGGTATAGGTTATGTTAAACTATCTCAGTTTGGCTATTTACTAGGTTTTATCCCAGGAGCTTGGATCTGCGGCTATATTGCCTTTAAAGCCAGACCTCGTTTAGAAACTCTCGCCTTTAGCTGCCTTTGCGGCTTGCTAACAGTCCATATTTGTGGAATTGCTTATTTAATGATCAGTTATATTTTTCCCTGGAGAGTTGCAGACAATTTACCTTTAATGCAAGCAATCCTCAAATATTCTTGGTTTTCACTACCAGGACAACTGGTTGTAGTCTGTGCTGTCACCAGCATAGCTTATGCACTAAGACATATCATGTTCTATTAGTCAATCCTCAGTGATCAGTTGTCAAATGACTAATGACTAATGACTAATGACCAATGACTAATTGACTAATTTATCATGCGTTTAAAAAATCACCTCTTCTGGATTGTTTCCTTCATCGCTTTTTTGACAGACCAATTAACAAAATATTGGGTAGTGACAACTTTTACTTTAGGACAAACATTACCATTATTACCAGGAATATTTCACTTTACCTATGTCACTAATACAGGTGCAGCTTTTAGTCTTTTAAGTGGAAAAGTTGAGTGGTTACGCTGGCTATCTTTGGGAGTAAGTTTAGTATTGATAGTGATCGCCTCCTTGGGTCCAGTGTTAAGCTTTTGGGAACAGTTGGGCTATGGATTAATTTTAGGTGGAGCTATCGGTAATGGTATTGATAGATTTGCGTTAGGCTACGTCGTTGATTTCCTGGATTTCCGCCTCATTAACTTTGCGGTATTTAATCTGGCTGATTCTTTTATTAGTATTGGTATTGTTTGTCTATTAATTGCTTCTTTCTCAAACACACCTACCTCTAGTCACAGAGTACGCTAATCAGCTGTTCTGATTTAACTTGAAGTATCTGTATTGTAAAACATAACTCTTGTACCACGCCACAAAAAATTAAACCCACAATTTAAATCTCCATCACCAATACCAGCGGCTTCTTGACATTCAAAAAGCCGCTGATTTAGTGATAGAGACTATTTTGTTGATGCAAACTTTTGGAAAATCCCCTGATTGAACAAATAAATGTGGCGAAAGTTGTTCCTTAAGGAGTGGGAGTCGAAATCAATGATTTAGGTTTACGTACCAGCGGGGGGATTTTGTGGCAAAATAGTCCCAGGCGCTTGCTCAGTCAAAGCTCCCCCTTGTTCATTAGTTGTACCTGAATTACCAAACTCCTTAGAAGACGAGCTTTCTGGAACTGGAGTGAATTGCGTGGAATTCCCAGGAGTTGAAGTAGTCGGTGTAACTGGTGCTGGAGTTAACTGAGTGGAATTCTCAGGAGTTGAAGTAGTTGGTGTAACTGGTGCTGGAGTTAACTGAGTGGAATTCTCAGGAGTTGAAGTAGTCGGTGTGACTGGGACTGTGGTAGTATCCGAAGGAGTATTGTTTTCAACAGAATTACTTTCTGTTGCTGGAGCAGGACTACGAAAATTCTGATCAAGTGGTATCCCACCTGGACAACGAGAATTAAGAGGGAAACGCTGACAGAGAATTTCCATACCTTCTGGTGACATCTTAATTTCTGTTGGCGAAACCATTGATGAGTCACTCGATTCTGTCAACAAGGATTTACTTGATTCAGCCATTGCAACATTGCTGGTAAGCGTCAAATTCATAGCTGTACCCATCAAAGTCATGGCTGTACCAATCAAAGTCAGAGATTTTCCCTTCATTCTGAAATTAACCTCAAGGTCAAAGGAACACTGCGCTAATTAAATCAAACTCTTGATTAGACAAAATCTGTCTCAAGGAAGATGTAAAAATTTCTGTTAAATGGTAAATGCTATTGCCGAAAGTAATATTTAAATCTTCTGTTAATTGAATAGTGGTTTTTAGGAATACAAAAAAAATATAGTAATTAAACTTGTACAGCTAATTATATTTGCTCGCATCAACATTTGATTCCAGGGACAAGAACTTATATGTATGTATGCTTAGTGATATATATTATAAGTATTTATGATCTGATTTAGGCAAGTTTTATATAAAAAATGACTATATAAATTCAGTACCGTCAATTTATAGTAACCGCTAAGATGGTGAGAACATTAACTAATCAGAAAACTTAGACACAAACAGACTTTCAACCCTGTCACTTGTCACCTGTTACCTGTCACCGGCTAAGTAGGTGGACTTGAGATAACCAAAATGTGTGAAGAAAAGTAAATAGGACTGAAACCCGTTTTCCCTTGCTCCCTGCTTCCTGCCCCTGCCTTGTATCAACGACTATTTTTAGTACCAATCTACTTATATTTTGGGCTTGTGAGTAAAATGGTGTCAGACTAGCATTAAAATTGCGATCCGTGCGATTCTGTCTTCACCAATAGCTGTGATGTGATATAGCCGATGAGTTCCCCGCAACCGCCGCAAAAGCCGCAAACCTTACTTGGTCAACTGACGCAAGCAGTAAACACAATTCAAGCCAGGGTAGATTTTTCCAAACTGGCGCTCAAGCCAAATGCCAAAGTACCGGAACTCTGGGTGCAGGATGCGGGGGCGGACAAAGCGGAAATATATCCCCTATTGGGCGATCGCTACATATTAGGGCGTAGTTCCAAATCCTGCGATATCGTCGTCCGTAACCCAGTCGTCAGCCAAATTCACCTGTCCTTATCACGGGATTCCAGCCAAAGAACTCCCACCTTCATCATCAAAGATGAAAATTCCACCAATGGTATATATATTGGCAAGCGAAGAGTCACATCCCTAGAACTCCGACACGGTGATGTTTTCACCTTGGGACCGCCAGAACTGGCCGCCTCCGTGCGTCTGCAATACATCGATCCACCAGCCTGGTATATCAAAGCAGCAACATGGGGATTTTATGGTATTGGTGGGATGAGCGCCTTATTCGCCCTAGCCATTGGTCTAGAATGGACAAAATTTTCCGTCAGACCCCTACCCACAGCCACACGCGCCCCCGTAGTAGTTTACGCCCGTGATGGTTCTACCCCACTGAGAGAACCCCGGAATATTGCTCACGTAGACTTAAAACAGTTACCAGATTTTGGTCCATACCTACCGGCTGCCGTAGTCGCTTCTGAAGATAGTCGTTATTACTGGCACTTTGGAGTTGACCCTTTAGGAATTTTGCGAGCCGTATTAATCAATAGCCGCACAGGTGACGTACAACAGGGAGCTAGTACAGTTACTCAGCAAGTTGCCCGCAGTTTATTCCGCGAATATGTAGGTAGACAAGATTCCTTGGGGCGAAAAGTCCGTGAGGCAGTTGTTTCCCTCAAATTAGAAACCTTCTACAGCAAAGATGAAATCTTACTAACCTACTTAAATAGAGTATTTTTAGGTGGGGATACTTCCGGCTTTGAAGATGCAGCTAAATATTACTTTGAAAAATCCGCCAAAGAATTAACTCTTGCCGAAGCAGCAACACTGGTAGGAATTCTACCCGCTCCCAACGCCTTTGATTTTTGCGGCGATGGACCGAGGAAACTGGGAGCAGCAGATTATCGTAATCGAGTAATTAAGCGGATGCTAGAAATGGGCAAAATTAGCGCCGAAGAAGCCAACCGCGCCAGACGTTCTACTGTCCAAGTCAGTCCTAAAGTTTGCGAAAGGCAAGCTCAGACAATTGCCCCCTACTTTTACAATTACGTCTTTCAAGAACTGGAATCAATTTTAGGAGAGGGTGCAGCAAGAGAAGGTAACTACATCATTGAAACCAAGTTAGATCCAGCAATTCAAGCCCAGGCAGAATCAGCACTCAGAAATTCAGTTAGTAACGCCGGTTCAAGTTTTCGGTTTTCCCAAGGGGCGCTTGTGACTTTAGACTCCAAAACTGGCAGCATCTTAGCAATGGTAGGGGGGACTGATTACAAAAAAAGCCAGTTTAACCGGGCTGTACAAGCTCAAAGACAACCAGGGTCTACTTTCAAAATTTTTGCTTACGCCGCTGCTATTGAGCAAGGCATATCGCCATCAAGAAGTTATTCTTGCGCCGCTTTACCCTGGCAAGGGTTTACTTACAGACCCTGCCGTTCTGGTGGTGGTGGTAGTTTAGATATGGCCACTGGTTTGGCACTCTCAGAAAACCCGATTGCTTTAAGAATTGCCAGGGCAGTGGGATTAAATAAAGTAGTAGATATGGCGCAGCGTTTAGGAGTTAAATCATCACTTGATCCTGTTCCCGGTTTAGTTCTTGGTCAAAGTGTAGTCAATGTTTTAGAAATGACTGGTGCTTTTGGCGCTATTGGCAATCGTGGTGTGTGGAATCCGCCCCATGCTATTAGCAGGATTTTAGACAGCAGTGATTGTGAAGATCGCAATGATTTAAAGACTTGTCGCGTTATCTATTCCTTCGACCAAGATCCAGATGGCAATCAGCGAGTGCTAAAGCCTGAAGTTGCCAATCAAATGACCAGTATGATGCAGGGGGTAGTTTCCAGAGGTACTGGTCGTGGTGCAGCCATTGGACTGGGAGAAGAAGCAGGCAAAACCGGAACAACTGATAAAAACGTTGATTTGTGGTTTATTGGTTTTATTCCCAGTCGGCAATTTGTCACTGGTATTTGGCTAGGAAATGACAATAATTCCCCTACATCCGGTAGCAGCGCCCAAGCAGCCCAGTTATGGGGGAATTATATGCGGAAAATCGCCAAATAAATTCATAATTACTAATTCATAATTCATAGGACTTACGCATTGACAGGAAATACCAAATAGGGGGTATGACTTTCAGGGATCTAAACCCGATTTTTCGATGATTTTTGAGCGAACTGCTTGCAGCAGCGCTTCGCTATCGCTATTTATCTAGACTTCATCCGCAAAACCTGAAACGACCAAATATCGTTCATGCAGATGATAGTTAATTTGTACAGTGCGTAAGTCCTAATTCATAATTAATTTTTCAAATATGAATTCTGAATTCTGAATTCTGAATTATTACCTGTATCCCTCCCAAGGATTGACCTCCAGTGTACCGTTAGCTTTGAAGATGACTTGGTAATGGGCTAAAGCTTCTTTGTTGTTTGGAGCAGCTGCGTTTGAGCCGTACACAGATTGGAACATTTGCGGTAAGGGTGTTTCCCGAAAATAGTCAAAGGCGACTTGATTCAGTGGTTCATAGTCAGCAATGACACCAATTTTGTTGACGGCCACCCGATATTTTAATTCTTTGCTAAAGGTGGGTGTAACGCTCCAATTTTGGCGGATTGTCTGATAGAGCTTTTGATTTAATTCTTTAACTGTGGTGGAATCAGTGATTTTGTCACCGATCACATCTGGTTGTCTTGCATATCCCAACCAAGGACTGACTTCTAATACACCTTGTCTGGTAAATACTACTCGGAATTGGGCAATGGGTTCGTTGGTAACACTACGGTTAGCAGGATTGTATAGTATTTTCGGCAGTGGCGTTTTTTCTATTTCGTCATTAGCCTTTTGGTTGATAGCTTTATAACCAATGACACTACCATCAGCAGCTACACCCAAACGATAGACCAAATCTTCTTTGATTTCCGAACGATTACTCCAAATTGGATGAATTTGGTTATATACTTGGCGATTCAAAGCACGTAATTGGGAAGGATCAGAAATTTCTGGGACTGTATTGAGCAGTGCTTCTAAATCTTTGATAATCGGTGTGGCTGTGGCTGTAGGTGTTGTCGTCGGTGTGGGTGAGTCTGTGGGTGTGGCTTCCAGAGTTGGTGTGGCTGTGGGTGTTGTGGTTTCAGTTTGCGCCTCTAACTGTGGTTCAGGTGGACGTACTTGGGGAGGGGGAATTAAGCTAAAGGCCACTGCTGCTACTGCCAAACTTGATACTCCTACACCTGCGGGTACTGCTTGTTTCAATAAACTTTGACTAGCACCACCATAGCGTCTGGTGACAGGTTGTAGTTCTAAGGTTAACTCTGGTAAGGTTTGGGTATCAGCAAAAAACTGATCCACAGCCTCGACTAAATCAAACAACTGTACGGTATTCAAATCAATTTGAATAGGCGCTGGTTGCACTTGGTTTGATTTAGCTTGCAAACCTTCAGCAGTAATTTCTGAATGCACAACTAATTTATGGTGGTTACTATCAATTTTTTGCAACTCTACCAACTCTGACTCACTGTTGTGGGCTTGGGAGTTGGGGACATTGCTTAAAAATTCTTGAGCATAGGCGCTGACTGCCCTGACTAAGCTTTCAAAAAATTCCCGCCCTCCGGCTATAGGTTGACCATAACTGGATAAATAGCATTCTGCATTTACCAATATTGATAATTCTGGACGCAGTTCTTGAAATTGGGTTGTGGGAGCAACATCACTTAACCCCTCTAAGAGTAGCGTGCAATTAGGTAAACTGTACTTACGTTGAATATTCATTCCACTTCACCGTCAAAAAGAGAAATCCAAAAACGCTGCATTCCTGCTGTACCAGTACAGAATAGTAGTTTTGCTAATAAATCTATAGCCAGTTCATCTAATTTTTCGTCTGAATTTAATGTTAGTAAAACAGAACGTCTGGCATTCATCCGGCTTTTAAAATGCGCTCTAAACCGTTCCAGATAATTAGCTAAACGTAAATTTTGCTCTAGAGGAATCTGCTTTTCCGATAGTTGCTGATATATCATTAGTAGTTGACGGATCACGACTGTTAAGCGCCGAGCTATGTAGCAAGCAATTACTACTAAAGCTTTTGCTTCCGGGATGCTTAAAGGACGGCGCGTATGCGCTCTCCGTAAGGGATTAGAAGCACGCATCTGCCATAAATTTACCCGATTTTTAATAATTCTGGTCAGGTCTAATTCTTGGGCAAAAGCCAGGATAGCTTCAGAACCCCCAAGTTCTAAGGCTTCAATTGCCAGTAACATCAGGTCTATTTCCAATGTGGTTCTGCGTGGGCATCCCTTGGGACCAATTGCCGGATCTGGTAATGTATCCAAAATCGTCGGCGTGGCTTCAGGAGTTGGACTATTCAATGACGTTACGCTTGCGGAGACATTCATTCTATACAATACCTTGTGCTATTCCAACAAACTGAGTGAAATGTGTAAAACAAAATTCAAGACAATTTTCAGATAGATAGCCAAACCAGGACTCAGGCTTGTGGTTATGGCATGGACATCCCAATATATACAATACTTACTCTTGTTACTCCAAGATTTCCGCATACTGTAATGAATCTTTTAAAGCATCAGTTCACCTACCTACTTATCTTCCTTAACGGTGCAAATATATCTCTAGCTTGGGTTAAATTCTCATTTATTGTCAATGATTGACGAAACACAGAGCAATAATTCCCAGAGCATGACATTATAGTGTACGATTTTTCATGGAATTGGGAACTGGGGATTGGGGATTGGGGAATATTTATCTTTCTTTTACCTTTTACCTGTTCCCTGTTCCCTGTTCCCTGTTCCCTATCTCCTCACAAATATGGATTTAAAATCTCTGATTCGTGACATACCGGATTTTCCCAAGCCTGGAATTTTATTTCGAGATATTACCACCCTACTGCGTGATCCAGAGGGTTTGCGTTATACTATTGACTTTTTAGCACAAAAATGTATTGAATTGGAAATTCAAGCTGATTGCGTTGTGGGAATGGAATCACGGGGGTTCATTTTTGGCGCTCCTCTGGCTTATAAATTGGGATCTGGTTTTATTCCTGTTCGCAAAAGAGGAAAGTTACCAGCAGCAGTTCACAGTATTGATTATGAACTAGAGTATGGTACAGACAGCTTGGAAGTACATCAGGATGCTTTAAGTCCAGGTAGCAGGGTTTTGATTGTCGATGATTTGATTGCTACGGGTGGAACTGCAAGTGCTACGGCTAAGTTATTACAGAAGATTGGCTGCGAACTTGTGGGTTTTGGGTTTATCATCGAGCTACGAGATTTACAAGGACGTAAATATCTGCCTGATGTGCCTATCATTTCCTTGGTTGAATATTAGGTGACAGGTGACAATCAAGAAACTGATAACTGACTAATGACTAATACAAAAATTTCTTGGGATGCTGGTCGAAATTGGCTAATTAAGCTGGTGACAGATGAGACTTTTGTTTATGTAATAAAACGGCTATTACAAGCGCTGTTAACGATTTTTTTGGCATCAGCTTTGTCATTTTTTATCATGAAGTTTTCACCGGGGGATTATGTAGATACGCTGCGACAAAATCCGAAAATTTCACCGGAAAGAATTGAGGAAATTAGGCAACAATTTGGTTTAGATAAGTCTTGGCCAGAACAGTTTTGGTTTTGGTTGATGGGAATTGTGACGAGGGGTGATTTTGGTACGAGTTTTGTTTATCAACGTTCTGTCTCTTCCCTGTTATGGGAACGTGTACCAGCAACTTTGTTGTTAGCGATCGCTTCTTTATTGATCACCTGGGCTGTAGCTATTCCTCTAGGTATCCTCGCTGCTGTCAAACAAAATCGTTCCACTGACAAGATTTTGCAAGTATTAAGTTATGCTGGACAAGGAGTTCCTAGTTTTATCATTGCTTTATTTTTATTATTTCTAGCCCAAATTACAACCCCACTGTTTCCGGTGGGTAACATGACTAGTATTGATCACGCTGAACTGACATGGCTGGGTAAAATTTTAGATATCGGTTGGCATACGATTCTACCTTTAATTGCGTTAAGTATTACCAGTTTTGCTGGTTTACAACGGATCATGCGTGGTCAATTATTGGATGTTTTGCGGCAAGATTATATACAGACTGCCCGTGCTAAAGGACTACCTGAAAACCGCGTCATTTATGTTCATGCTTTGCGGAATGCTATCAACCCTTTGATTACTTTGTTAGGGTTTGAATTAGCAGGTTTATTAAGTGGTGCGTTTATTACAGAAAACTTCTTTAACTGGCCAGGTTTGGGTAAGTTGACTTTACAAGCCGTATTAGCAAAAGACCAATATTTAGTAATGGCCAGTTTAGTGATGAGTGCAGTATTGCTGATTATTGGTAACTTGATTGCTGATTTAATGTTAAAAGCTGCTGATCCCAGAATTAAATTAGAAGATTTGAATTAATCAGTTATCAGTTGTCATTTATAAACATCATACCCAGTCCCCAGTAAAGAGTTCCCAGTAAAGAGTCCCCAGTAAAGAGTCCTATGCTTTCTGAAGTTTATTATATTATTCGGTCAAGAACAGATGGTAAATATCTGACTGCGCGAGTTGATGATGATCAATTAGGATATTTATTATTGTTTAAAGAAGATTTTGATGCACTCAGTTATTTAAATACTCATGCTGGTGATTTAGCAAGCCGTTTAACTGTAGAATCTATTCCAGGTTCACAGGTGGGAAGTTTGTTAAAACGTTGGGGTTTCGCTGGTGTGGGAATGGTAAATGATCCTTTGTTACCTCATATTGAGTTTTTGCAATATGGTTAATTAGGGCTGGCTAAAGAAGTGGGAAAAGGCGTGAATTTATAGACACTCAAATATATAGGAATATACTTAGGTTTCAAGAAAAAGAAAAGGAGAAAAATCGGTAAAAACACTTTTAGGAGGATGCTTCACAATGTATCCAAAACGCAGCATCAGGAATCGCCATCAGATCATGTAACCATCTACATCCATTTCATCCTGTAAATCCTGAATTACGAATTACGAACTACGAACTACAAACTTCCACAGGGGATGACTAGATCCCTGTTGACGTATGCGATAAACCTGTTTTTCTAAACGTTGCTTTTCTGGTTGCGGTAATCCTATCAAAATATTTCGACTTTGCCAAACCAAAACCGAAACCGTCATCCCAATACAAAAAGCTAAACCCAGAGTAGACAGGGGATGGAAAACAAGTCCATACCGCACCGCTGCCCAAGTAAAATATTCTTGCCACAACTGAAATTCTCTACGTAAATCCCACAGACACACAGGAGCAATTGTCAGCCACAAAGAGCTAACAAATAACCATCTGCCATATACTGTCAGCTGGTGTAAATTCTGCACTTGTTCAATAAAAGCAGCATCAGAGTTTTCAGAGCTTAAGTCATTAATTTGTGGTTCTTCCTGTGAGTCCATAGGTGATTGAAGACTATTGATTGTAGGAGGTAGGTTTTGAAAGCCTCAAGCAAGCAACCCTGAGTTAACTATCCTGGGAACTAACTGACAGATGTATCAATTGTATTATCTATCGTCAACTGCTCTGTACGCTCTCGCCACCAAGTTAAGAGAGTACTAGCAATGAAAATACTGGAATACCCCCCTGCTACAAAGCCAATAATTAAAGCTAGAGAAAAATATTTCAAGGTTTCCCCACCAAATAGAAAAATAGCAAATAACGACAGCATACTTGTTAAGCTAGTGTTGATTGACCTGGACAAAGTTTGATTGACAGCATCATCAACAATTTCTGCAATTGGTCTTTGGGGATTGGTTTTTATAGTTTCCCGAATCCGGTCATAAATTACAACCGTATCATTAACAGAGAAACCTGTGATAGTCAGCAAGGCGACAATAAAAAGGCTATCTACTTCTACACCTGCAACCAAACCCAAAATTGAGAATATCCCTGCTGTAATGAAGATATCGTGAAATGTGGCAACAATCGCAAAAACAGCATAATCCCATTGGAAGCGAAAGCTCAAGTAGATAATAATACCTATAAAGGAAACTATTAAAGCTACAATTCCAGTCCTAAATAGTTCTTTTCCTAATGTCGGACCAACAGAGTCAATTTGGTTTTTTTGCGGGTCAAAAGTACCAACTTTTTCACTTAAAGCATTTTGTAACTGAGTACGCTGCTCTGTTTCCAAGTTTTTGGTGCGGATGGTGATACCATTTTCTCGACCGTTTTCGGAGATTAATTGAATGCTACTATCTCCTAGTCCCTGGTCTTTAGCAACTTCCCGCACAGCGTTAATATCTATTGGTTTGTCACAGTTACCAGGTAAGCTACAGTCCCGAACTAACTGTAAGCGTGTCCCACCAATAAAATCTAAACTAGGACGTAGTGGTGCTTTAATGTTGGGATTTTGCCAAGAAATCACCATTGAGATGATACCAGTGAGAATGATGGCAGATGAAATAGTCCACCAGAGCGATCGCGATTTGTTAATAGATAGTTTCATCGAGCCACCTCTGGCTTATTTGATACTGGCAGCTTAGGACAGTAGAATTCTGTTTTCCGCCAAGAGGGAATGGAAATAGCTAAAAACATGAAGGTGCGACTACAGGTGATAGCAGTAAACATACTAACCCCAACTCCTAAGGCCAACGTCAGCGCAAAACCTTTAACTAACCCAGAACCTAACCAAAATAGAGCAGCGCAAGCGATCCAGGTAGTAACATTACTATCCAAGATACTGGAAAATGCTCGGTAAAAACCAGATTCTACAGACCGATACAAAGATTTACCTGCCCGTAATTCTTCCCGTGTGCGTTCAAAAATTAGCACGTTGGCATCAACCGCCATGCCAATACTGAGAATAAAACCAGCTATTCCTGGCAAAGTCAAGGTAACACCTAACAAAGCAAAGGTAGCCCAAGTGAACAGGGAGTAGATCACTAGTGATACATCAGCAATAAGTCCTGGCAGTCTATAATAAACCACCATGAAAATTAATACCAAAACCAGACCACCGATACCAGCATAAATGCTACTTTGAATACTATCTTTACCCAAGGTTGCGCCTACTGTTCTTCTTTCAGCGATTTCTACAGGTACGGGTAACGCGCCACCTCGTAACTGTACACCTAAGTTATTAGCTTCTTCTGCCTGAAAACGTCCTGTAATCACCGCCGAACCGCCAGTAATACCAGTTGCGGCAAATTCTGGACCGACTGAGGGAGAACTAATTAATTCATTATCCAGAAAAATACCGATAGTGCGGCCTGTACCTGCTAACTTTTTAGTCAAGTCAGCAAATAGTTCACCACCTTTAGGATCAAAACGCAGAGCAACATTCCAATTATTGCCTTGGGTGGGTTCACCTTGGGCATCTTTGAGATATTTACCTGTTAGCGGTGGGTTTGTACTTTCAAACAATTCGGCTATCGCCTGATTATTTTTCTTTAAATCTTCTTGATTTTTAGCAATGGCTTCTTGATCTTTGCTCTTTCGCAATTCTTCCTGCTTATTTTTGAGTTCCGTTTGTGACACTCTTAAAGCCAGGAGTTGAGTATCTGTATCCGCCTTTTGAGTGCGAAATTCTAACTGTGCTGTACCCCCTAGTACCCTTTCAGCCTGTTCGGGATCATTCACCCCAGGTAGCTGGACTAAAATTTTATCAGTACCCACAGTTTGGATCACTGGTTCAGAAACACCTAGACCGTTGATACGACCTTCGACGACTTTTTTCACGGCTTCCAATTCGCGCTCGGTGATTTCCTTAATTTCCTCGCTTGGTTTCACCTGAATTGTAAGCTGTGATCCTCCCCGCAAGTCTAGACCCAACGGTATAGGAATTGTCGCAATCACCGTAATAGCGGCGATTACCAAAACTATAATTAACGCTAATAGCGATTGCTGTTTTTGCATACCATCACTCACAACTGACAAAGGCTATAATAACGTTCTTTTTGTCAGGTTTGAGTAGAAGATTTCCCAGGAGGCAGGAGGCAGTAGTCAGTAGTCAGGAGTCAGGAGTATGGCTAACGCCACATTGCCCTATCAGGAGTTAGGAGTTAGGAGTTAGGAGTCAGGAGTTAAGATATCACGATCAGAAGAAAGAATTAATCTTTCCCCCTGCACTCTTCTTCCCTGTCACCTGTCACCTGTCACCTGTCACCTGTCACCTGTCACCTATACTCGCAAAGCCATCATTTTTTGGACGGCTTCCACAATTTGCTCTGGTTGAACAATGGTCAATCGTTCTAGATTACCGTTGTAAGGTGTAGGAATGTCTTGGGAAGACAACCGCAGTACAGGCGCGTCTAATTCATCAAATAACCTGTCATTAATGGAGGCGGTTAATTCTGCACCAATACCCCCAGTTCTCATGCACTCTTCGACAATTACTACACGGTGAGTTTTCCGTACCGAAGCACCAATTGTATCAAAATCTAGAGGTTTGAGAGATATCAAATCAATAACTTCTGGATCGTATCCTTGTTTTTCCAAGGTTTTGACCGCTTGCAGTACATGATACCGCATCCGAGAATAAGTAAGTATTGTTACATCTTTTCCGCTGCGTACCACTTCGGCTTTATCCAGTGGTAGTACATATTCTGTTTCTGGCAGATTTTCTTTTAAGTTGTAGAGTAAAACGTGTTCAAAAAATAACACTGGGTTATCATCGCGGATAGCGGCTTTTAATAACCCCTTAGCGTTGTAAGGTGTGGAACAAGCAACTATTTTTAATCCTGGAACCGCTTGGAAATAAGCTTCTAGTCGTTGAGAATGTTCTGCACCTAGCTGTTTTCCCACACCCCCTGGTCCACGAATTACCATCGGGATTTTAAAGTTACCGCCGGAAGTGTAGCGTAACATACCCGCGTTGTTAGAAATTTGATTGAAAGCTAGGAGCAGGAAACCCATGTTCATGCCTTCAATAATAGGTCTTAACCCCGTCATTGCTGCTCCTACCGCTATACCAGTAAAGCTATTTTCTGCAATGGGGGTATCTAAGACTCGCAGATCACCATACTTTTTGCATAGGTCTTTGGTAACTTTATAAGAACCGCCGTAATGTCCTACGTCTTCACCAAGAACAAATACGCTAGAGTCGCGGGACATTTCTTCATCGATGGCTTCCCGCAGGGCGTTGAAAAATAGTGTTTCTGCCATTTAGACCTTTATCACAATTTATTGTTTTCAAATTTTATCGCGCCATCGTCCCTAATAACGTCAGCGATCGCACTCTTATTGAGAACAGGGGACTGGGGAATGGGTACTGGGGACTGGGTACTGGGTACTGGAGATAGTAATTACCAGTCCTTATTTTTTATTTTTTATTTTTTATTTTTAATTTTTAATTGAATTGTCCTACTCTTGTATCACTTCATACAAATCTTCAATCATTACATCAAATGTCCGTGCCAACTTATGAAGAGAAGTTACGTCCACCGTTGCCAAGCCTGGTGACTTCGCATAGTTCTTGAGGGTGGTGTATGCAATTCCTGAACGGTCAGAAACTTCTTTTAGCGTCCAGCCTTTCTCAGCCGCAAATTCTTTAATCCGCAACCTCACCAAACCCATACTTGACAAAAGCCTAATAATAGTCTTTAATAGAGAGATCATAAAAAGTGATCGCCCCTAGTCTACCAAACAGAAGTGCGATCGACAAGTTAAAAGCTATTTTCAACCTTTGGGTCTATTTACCCGAAAACCAGGTTCATCTACCCACAAGATTTAGATATATGACAATGATAACACTTGAAGCGACAAAATCCAACTACGTCAACCCTTTATTTCGCTTTGTCACTGAAGAAGCAGTTGCTTTACTCCTGAAAATACCAGTTCAACAAATCAAACATATTCGCTGTTGGCCGCACGTCATCCTAGTAATTTCCGAGCATTTAGTCAGATTTGTCAGTTATGCTGACTTACCACCCATTTTAGCAGCAGAACCGCCTACAGATAAAGATATTCTCACTTGGCGCAAACGGTGGCGAAAACTGAAAACCTATAAAGCACCTACCTTTTGGCAAGAATTTTATACTCAAAAATTCCGTCAATCGCCTGATAAGGGGACATTGTATGCTTGGGAGCGACTTGTTACCATTCTCAAGTTTGCAATGTCCTATGATTCTGTACAGACGCTAAAAAATGTTTTTCAGGAAACTCTCCATTTTATCGCTGTTCCTGTAGATCAATAATCTCACGCCTAAACATAGAAAAAGTTAAATTCATTTCTGGATATTTGAAATTGAAAGGTGTACGCGGGCGTTAAGGTTTGTTAGATTGGTTAAAATGGGGTAAAATACAAACAACATATTTATATTTCATTGTCAAGCTAAGAGCATAAATAAAATGCTGACACTAGAGCGCGACGTTTCTCAACTAATTGCAGATTTACCGAAGCAAATTGACTTCAAACCTAAAGCCCAAGCAACAAAAACATATCTTGATTTTGGCAATTTATTTCTGCAAATTAGTCAAAAATTCCAGGAAAGAGCAAATCAAATTGAAACCAATTGGGATTACTATATCAGCACTTTGTCATCAGAAAATCTAGAAAATGAATTAAGCAACATTGAAAAATTGACAAAACAATTAACTTCAATAGAGTCAACTATCAAAGAAAAACAGCAATTTGTAAACCTGACTCTTCAAAAAGGCTTAAATGCTTTAACAGAAGCTCTAAAACATTATCAAAATGTAATTCTTGACACAGTGGAATCTGCGGCTATAACAGATGAAGTGAAAGAATTACGGTCAACACCCTTGGAAAAGAGTAGAATTGAGGAAGCAAAAGAAATTTTGTCTTTCCTTTAGTGTTCAGAATAAGACGTATTAAGTTCTTTCATTCTGACAGGAGGCCAGATAAATTTGAAAACCGAACTAAAATATTCTACTTCCAATGGAAACCAAGGTCAGGGCTGTAATTGATACCTCTGTTTATCTAGCATCATTTAAATCGAGAAGTACAACAAGCGCCCCCGTGAAAGTTATAGATAACTTACGCGAGGGCAATTTTTTAGCTATTTTAAGCCCCCAAATATTTTTAGAAACTCAAGATGTTGCTACTAGACCAAAACACGGTTTTACCCAAGATTATGTTCGGACTTTTTTTAGCGGTATAAAATCAAATATATTTATAATATCGGGTGATTACAATTGCTACAAATTAGATGATATAGATATAAAAGACAATATGATTTTAGCTGCTGCTTTAGAAGGTAAAGCTGATTACATCATAAGTTTGGACAGAGAACACTTATTACCGTTAAAAAATTACCAAGAAATACAAATAGTTAATCCACATCAGTTTTTAAAGGAATTTAAAGATTACGAAATCATTAAAAAGACTCTTTCTGATGAAGTTCTTGATACTTCTAAGATTTCTTAATTAGATACTCTTGTTTGGGATAATAAAAAAATACCAGAAAAATTAGGCTGTTCTTCTGGCTTTTTAGATTATTTTTGCTATTACTTAAGGTATAGGTATATAGTTAATTTCGTGATAGATATAACTCAGATTAAAATCACTGATGTTTCCATCATCAAACTTAACTGTTACATAGTTATCATAACCCGGTAAAATCTTTGAGGCGATACCATATTCACTATATTCAATAATTGTTCCACTTTTATTAGATAAGCCAAAATCATATTTTTGTCCAAGATAAAAATCTACAATTCCTCCTTCAGTATGACTATATTCATCTGAAAAAACCAAAGTGCCTTTTTCTCCGTAAAAATTTAGCTTAACCATATTAATTGTTCCTAAGATAAACCATTCGTAATATGAAGATATAAATATCATGTTATTAAGACAACAGTATGATTACGCAAAATAATCTTTCTTATCTTTCTTTGTTTTTGCATAAACAATACTAATAATCTCACGCCCAAACACAAAAACACTCTCCGCGCCTCTGCGTCTGGAGCGTGAGATAATATCTTAAATTACAACCACCGAGCCGCATCCTTAGCGTGGTAAGTCAAAATCAAATCCGCACCAGCCCGTTTAAACCCAGTCAAAGTTTCCATAACCACACGCTGTTCATCTATCCAACCATTTAAAGCCGCAGCCTTCACCATCGCATACTCACCAGAGACATTATAAGCAGCCACAGGTAAATTACTAGCTTGCTTCACCTGCCAGATAATGTCCATATATGCCAAAGCCGGCTTCACCATCAGCATATCAGCGCCTTCAGCAATATCCAACTCAATTTCTTTGATAGCTTCACGGGAGTTACCAGGGTCCATTTGGTAAGTGCGTCTATCTCCAAACTGTGGAGTCGAGTCTGCTGCATCCCGGAATGGTCCATAATAAGCGGAAGCGTATTTTGCAGCATAGGACATGATGGGGATATCTTCAAATCCCGCTTCATCCAAACCCTCACGAATTGCTTGGACAAAACCATCCATCATTCCCGAAGGTGCAATAATATCCGCACCAGCTTTAGCTTGGGAAACTGCGGTTTTCTTTAATAATTCCAAAGTTGGATCATTTAACACTCTACCTGTTAAATCACCAGTTTGTAAATAACCACAATGACCATGACTTGTATATTCACACAAACAAGTATCAGCCAGAATAATTAAATCAGGAACTGCTTCTTTTACTGCGGTTGCTGCTTTTTGAACAATACCACAATCATGCCATGCACCTGTAGCATCTACATCTTTATCTTCAGGAATTCCAAATAAGATAATAGCAGGAATACCTAAATCATAAACTTCCTTTGCTTCTTCAACTATTTTATCTACCGAAAGTTGGTAGACACCAGGCATAGATTTTACTTCTTTAGCAATACTCTCACCTGGAACAGCAAACAAAGGATAAATTAAATCATTGGTTGTTAAAACGGTTTCACGTACCATGCGACGTAGTTGGGGATGGGTACGTAAGCGACGGGGACGATGTGTTGGAAACATAAATTTTTATCAAGCAAAAATACAATGGACATAACACAAAGCGTCACAAAAGCCACATTTTACTTTGTGACCTTCAGACAAACTAGAAACAGTGCTTAACTGTCTTTGCCCTGCTGTTCATGAAGCTGTGGGGCAATTTTGTATTTTACAGCTTTGTTGACACTTTCTTGGAAGAAATTTGGGAAAATAATTTTAAAGTCAGGAGTCAGGAGTGAGAATAAATGGCAAACTTCTTAATTTTGTATCCTGATATGATGAAATAAATACCTAATGAAAATGATTATTAAAAAACTCGGAAAATGAATGGATAGCGAAAGGGTGTATCAGGATTAGCAAAAACTTTGATGAGGGCAAAAATTGTTAACCCCCAATGTATCAAATATCCCAAACCTGCCAATGGCAATAATATCACCAATGGTAATACTAACCAACCGAGAAGAAAAAACAAAGCTCCCAAAATTCCCCCATAAAACCAGACGTTAAAATGGAAATTGATGGATTCTTTGGCGTTGTCTTTGACAACCGGATCATCAGAGATGATTAATAAGGCAATGGGTAAACCAACGGATACAATAGTAGTGCTGAAAAAAATTGCCCCGTGAGATAAGGCTGATAATAGTTTGCGTTTATCGCTGTCGTACATTCTTTACACCTCGTCAGTTCTAGTCTTTTATTATATCATATTTGGTTAAGCAGTAATAAATCAGGATGACTACTTTGTCAGAATCAGGATATCCAGGATTTGAGGATTTTCAGGATGTTGTTGGATGATTTTTTTGGGGTCTGGGTTTTTTATTTGTCAGAATCAGGATATCCAGGATTTGAGGATTTTCAGGATAGTAATTTATGGATTTTTATTGATGATGAAAGTTTTATTTGTCAGAATCAGGATGTCCAGGATTT
>RDYJ01000210.1 GCA_004293145.1 Nostocales cyanobacterium
TCTTAGGTAATCAGTTTTTGTTTTTCCGGCATTGGGTAGGGGAAGGGAGATGATCGTGACACAAGATAAAGCCCTAGCAAATGTTTTTCGTCAGATGGCAACAGGAGCCTTTCCGCCAGTTGTCGAGACGTTTGAACGCAACAAAACGATCTTTTTTCCCGGCGATCCCGCCGAACGAGTTTATTTTCTTCTCAAGGGTGCTGTAAAACTTTCCAGGGTATATGAGGCAGGAGAAGAAATAACGGTAGCATTGCTGCGGGAAAATAGCGTTTTTGGTGTGTTGTCTTTGCTAACGGGTAATAAGTCAGATAGATTTTATCATGCAGTTGCCTTTACGGCGGTAGAATTACTGTCTGCACCAATTGAACAAGTAGAGCAAGCTCTGAAGGAAAATCCAGAATTATCAATGTTGATGCTGCGGGGACTATCTTCGCGGATTCTGCAAACAGAGATGATGATTGAAACCCTTGCTCATCGAGATATGGGTTCTCGGTTGGTAAGCTTTTTGTTAATTCTTTGTCGAGATTTTGGTGTACCTTGTGCTGATGGCATTACCATTGGTTTGAAGCTATCTCATCAGGCGATCGCTGAAGCAATCGGTTCTACTCGCGTTACTGTGACTAGGTTATTGGGAGATTTACGCGAGAAAAAAATGATTTCCATCCACAAGAAAAAGATTACTGTGCATAAGCCTGTCACTTTAAGTAAGCAATTTACTTAAAAGCTACTGGGGGAGAAAGTTGGTACAAGTTGTGTTTTGAGAAAAAATACCCACAATCGGAGGTAATTTAAAAATTGACTAAATTCTGCTTTTGCCAATCTTCTTTCCCCCACAGACAACGGTTGAAAGTAGTAGGCTGTATCTGGAAGCATTTCTGGCGGTAGTTAAAGATGGCCACCGGGTACATCCTGATAGCAGCAATTTTAATTCTGGGAGGCGTGATTGCCACCGTGGGCGATCGCATTGGCACAAAAGTTGGCAAGGCGCGCCTCTCATTATTTAAACTGCGTCCCAAAAACACAGCGGTATTAGTAACTATTTTTACGGGTGGTGTGATTTCCGCCTCCACTTTGGCAATTTTATTTGCTGCTGATGAAGGGTTGCGGAAAGGCGTTTTTGAGTTGGAGGATATTCAAAAAGACCTCAGAAACAAGCGAGAACAACTCAAAACCGCAGAAACTCAGAAAAGTCAGGTAGAAAATCAGTTAATCCAGTCTAGGAAAGAACAAGCTCAGGCACAGCAAGATTTACAGAAAATTAATCAGTCTTTACAAGCTGCAAATGCCAAACAACGAATCACACAAGTTCAACTCAATCGCACTATCAGCCAACAAGCTAAAACTCAAGCTCAACTGCAAGGCACTCAAAGCCGACTGGGTGAAGTAGTAATTCAGTATAGACAAGCTATATCTGAATTGGAAAGCCTTTACAATCAGCGTCAGACATTGCAAACCGCAGTGGAAGAATTAAAGGCAGAACGCCAGCGATTATATGTTGAAGCCAAAAAAGCAATTGAGGAAGCGAAGACAGCGATTGATAAACGTGATCAGAAAATTGCTAATTTAGATAAACTTATTCAAAATCGCAATCTAGAAATTAAACGGCGAGAACAAGTCATTGCCACTAGAGAATCTCGCCTCAAAGAATTAGAAAACCAGCAAAAATATTTAGAACAGGAAGTAGCAAGGCTAGAAAAATATTATCAGTCCTACCGTGACCTGCGTTTGGGTAAACTGGCCTTAGTTCGTGGTCAAGTTTTGGCCGCTGGTGTAGTTCGTATAGATCAACCTGCTGCTGCTCGTGAAGTGGTAATCCAAATTTTACAAGAAGCTAACCGCAATGCCAATATTCAATTAAGCGAACCTGGAACAAATCCTGCAAATACAGAGCTATTGCGTGTTACCCAAGAAAGAGTTGAACAACTGATTAAACAAATTCAAAATGGTCGAGAATATGTGGTGCGAATTTTCTCTGCGGGTAATTATGTCAGGGGAGAAAAACAGATAGAATTTTTTGCTGATGCAATGCCAAATCAACTGGTATTTTCCGCAGGAGAAATTCTAGCTACAAGCTCTGCTGATATGAAAAATATGACATCATATCAATTACGCCAACGTCTAGACTTACTGATTTCTGCTTCTCAATTTCGCGCTCGCAATGCTGGTATTGTGGAAACAGTGCAGATAGATGGGACTTTTATCCGCTTTTTTGCCCAACTCCAACAGTCCGAACAACCACTAGAAATTAAAGCCATAGCCGCTGAGGATACTTACACAGCAGGTCCATTAAGAGTCAAACTTGTAGCAATTTTCAATGGACAAATTATTTTTAGCACTTAAATAGGGGATTGGTGATTGGGGACTGGTGACTGGTGATTGGGTTATTAATCCTTCCCATCTCCCCACTTCTCTATTACCTGTTCCCACTTCTCTATTACCTGTTCCCTGTTCCCTATGACTAATACACAACCTGCAATTTTAGGCTTTGATCCTGGTCGAGATAAATGTGGTGTAGCTGTAATGGGATTGGATCGGCAGCTGTATGATCATCAAGTTGTACCTGCGGCTGAGGCGATCGCTCATATTGAAACACTACGACAAAAATTTCCCATTTCCTTAATTGTGATGGGCGACCAAACTACCGCTAAGAAATGGAAACAGAAGCTAAATCAGGAATTAACAGATTCGCTGAATATTATTTTAATAGATGAGCGATATAGCACCTTAGAAGCACGCGATCGCTATTGGCAGATGTTCCCACCAACAGGACTCACCAAGCTGTTACCAAAGGGTTTGCGACAGCCGCCACGACCAATAGATGATATAGTAGCCATCCTGTTAATTGAACGCTACCTCAACCGCTTAACTTCCAGCAGTCCTACTGACAACTGACTAATTACAGTTCAGCCCGAATAGTAAAAGCATAATCGCCTCCTGGTTCTAATTGATAATCTTGTTTTTCCAAAAAGCGACCGAGAGGTTCTTTAATTAAAGCGCGACCCTGGGAAGGCTTGACAGAAAGTTCTCCCCGGCGAAAATGCCATTGAAAATGCCATTCAAAATCGCCGGCGCTGACATCACCTTCAAGAAAGCCATGTTGCCAAGATTGGCGGGTGATTCTGACATTGGCGGTGGTTTCTGGTAGACGTTTAGCACTCACTATGCTTGATGTCAAGTATGGGATAAAGGTAAACCGTGTAGGTTACTTAATCTTTATGTACCAAAAATCTCTGAAATTGACAAATTGGTAAAGAATGAGAAACTTTCATTTTTTAGCTTGAACCCACACCTACAGCACCTACGGTGAGCTACGCTAACGCCTACGAAAGTGTGCGGAAGCGTGATTGCTCTTTAAACTTCATTGCACTACAAGCAAGTATGGCTACGCCACGCAAGCTATCAGTGATCGCACTCATAGAAATTTAGACCTTTAATAAAGCGGAAATCTTTAAGATTCAAAGTATACAAATCAATATTATGAATTAATTTGCAGCAATTAAAGCATCGGTAATACTTAATTTATGGCTTAATGAGTAAATTTCCATTAATTCAATAAATTTAGTGCATACCATGACAATTCAGCACTTACGCGATGTCTGCGGCAAGCGTAGCTATAGCCCTATTCAGCATTTAAGCTTTTGATAATTTTCTTAGCTAACAATTCCTTAATTTCCGTATGTCTTGGTATAGCTTCAATGACCCCAGTTTCAGGATTAGATTAATCCACAGGGAATGAGAAGCACCTTCTCGTTTAAGGTAGCAACCTGCTTGTCGTAACTTTTTTTCTAATTCTTTACGTTTCATGGAATTGAAATAGTCTCTTCAATCGCATCTTCTGTTAGTCCCCTGCGGATATCTGCCACACGATCTTCAAGAATCATTTGAATAGCAAGTTTCAAGTTTTCTTTTACTTCCTCAATGGTTTCACCTTGACCATTAGCACCAGGAATTTCTGGACAAATTGCCCAGTATCCTCCTTCCGTTGCTTTCTCAATGATGGCTGTTAATTCTGCTTTCATATCAATTTTACTAGAACTCCATTATATTTTAAACGATGATTCGTTAAAATATCAGCTAACTGACAAGTCAGTGCTTGCGCTATCGCCTATTTCACAGTATCATGATTGCACTTTCAACTCCATCCCACTTAGCCAGAAATTCTCTTTTTCGGCTACAAAATTCCATTGTTATAAGTGTGATTTTTCAGAATTTTTTCCAATTATTTAATTCAGATATTTGGTTACTAGAGTCATATTTGGTGGGTATTAATCGTTCATGAAAGCAATTTTTATACCACCATATAAATGACTCACCAAATAATTCAGGTATTAAACTTTCTTTTACTTGATGATATTTAATCAGAATCCATAGTCTTTGATAAAAACCAATTATTATCCATAAATGTACAGAGTCTTCTGGGTTAACACTACCATCATTATCAATTTGAATCAAATCTTTATTTGGATGAGCTAGTAAAAATTTATCTCCTAAATTTCTGGAAAGGCGTAGTGATTCACCATTCCATTCACGATGAAGCTCAAAGGTTGTTTGTAGTTGTAAACGTCTTTGATTTAATTGCCAATTAAATATTGAAGATATAACAGCACCACTAATTAAAGCTCCCGGAAGTGCGCTAATAATTGAATTTAGCCACATCATTGTTTCACTCCTCCAATTTTTATACTAAATATTCATAAAAAACATTTTTTCTTATTTTGAAAATGATGCTTAGGTAATGAAAAACTAGGGTGTATTAGCAACAGCGTAACGCACCGAATTGATGATAGAGTTGGTGCGTTACGGTGGATTGTTAATTTGGTTTTTTTGTCAAAAACTATTGCCATCTAACGCACCCTACAGGCTATATCATGATTACGGTTTGAGTGATTCAAAATACAATAGTGCGGCTTTGTATCCATCTTCATATCCTCCTCCGCGAAGTTCAATAGTTGTTGTTGGGTTGAAAGAACCTTCGACAGCAATTATAGAATCATCTCCAATAAATAAACCACCAACAGTAATTTTGATATCAATTTTAATTTCATATCCTGCCCCACCAATAAATCCGGAAATAAGACCTGATTTTTTTATTTGTCCAAAAGATTTTTCGAGAATTTCCTGAATATTCTCAGCTTGTTCCTGTGTTTTATCACTTGCTTTTTGACATTGAGCAACAACATCTTCACCAGAATTAGCTATTTCAAGAATGTTTCCTAAAAATAAAAGATTAGCCCCAGAGAATCCATGCAAGAAACCAATCAATGAACCGATAAATGAGCCTGTTTTACCTATAACAATTTCAGATATTATCTTAGCATATCCTATGACAGCAACCTTACCGCTAGGATCAATGAAATTCACAGGATTATCATTACCATATACATAGTCTTGTAAACTTACAGGTAGATAAAGAAAACCCTCAAAAGGATCAGTCGAAACAAACCGCCCAGTTAATGAATCATAATACCTTGCACGTAAATAATAACCATCTACCGCATCATCAAACTGCTCACCAGCAAACAGATAATTATTATCTGCATTACCCACTTTACGGGTTAAATTACCATAAGCATCATAATCATATTCAACCACAACAGCCCCATTATTATCTGTTAAATGACGAGTGCTACCTAAACCATCCACCTGATAGTAAATCCGATTATTGCCATTATCTTGAGAAATCAAATCCCAACCATGAGTATAGGTAGTCTTCACATCACCATTAACATTATATTCCTCAATCACTTGGGCATATTGCTGTTGATTATTGTCAATTAAAAAGCGAGTTTCTTCCCCATCAACATTAATAGCAACTCGAATCCCATTATGGTCATATTCAAACTCAATCCGTCCCGTTTCCCCATTTTCTGTAACTTCTACTGCTGTTAATTCCCCTTTAGCATTCCATTCATAGACAGTCTGATTTTGCTCATTTTCTATTTTAGCGGTGAGATTACCTTCATTATCATATTGATAGTTTGTCACCTTACCGCCAAGGATTTCTTGTAATAATCGGTCATTATTATCATAGGTGTAGGTAGTTGTTCCCTCAACAGAATCTATCTTTTGTAAACGATTACCTACATTATCAAATTGATATTGAATCGTCTTATTACCAGCAACAGTATCAGTTATTTTCTCCTCAATCAGACGGTAGAGTTTATCATAACTATATTCAACAATTCGCCCGTCATTTTCCTCTACTTTGAGACGATTACCCATACCATCTAAAGTGTAGGTATAACTAGAAATAATGCCCGTTTGATTACGGTTTTCTAAGTAAAGTAAACGATTCAAAAAGTCATATTGTTGATTTTCAATCACACCATTGGGGAATACTGTCTTAATCAAATTACCTACAGGATCATAATCATAGTCAGTCACCCCATTATCAGCATCTTTGACAGTATCAATCCGATTTAGGGCATCATAAGTATAAGTGGTTGTCCCTGAAGGAACATTTAAAGTGAGAATATTTCCGGCATTATCATAAATATATTCAATCTTCCTTCCATCAGGTTCAGTCCGAGAAATTAACCTATCACGTTCATCATAAACATAAGTTGTCACCCCACGATTATCAGTAACAGTCGCTAATTCTCCTGTAAGAGTATAGGTAAAGGTTTCTGTTGGTGTACCATCAGAGAAAGATTTTTCAATCAACCAATTACGCTCATTGTATTTATAAGTGGTGACAACACCATTAAAATCTGTCACCTCAATTAAATTA
>RDYJ01000066.1 GCA_004293145.1 Nostocales cyanobacterium
TAAATCACCTAATTCTAAATCCTGTGCTTCCAATAAATGCAAAATTCTGGAACGAGGAGTAGAAACATTTAGCTGATAATGTTGATTTTCAAAGTCCTCAATTAATCTCACTAATAATTCTAATAATGTATTTTCTTCTGGTGTGAGATGAGGACGAGAAAGTAAATCTTCTACAATTGCTAAAAAACGTTTTTCCCCATAGTATCTTCTGAACTAGGAATTATCTTTCCTGCTTTTAACTGTTTATTTTCAGATAAGTTAAAAGGATTTGAAAAAAATTCATCAGGATTTATTGTTCCTTGTCCATGTGCCAGTATCTTGAAGTCTGAATCTCTAAATAGTTTTACTTTCTCTATATATGAGGGAAGAATTCCCCTTTGAGTGATGCTAAATTCCAGATTTTGAGGTGTAAAGTCCCATTCTAACCAATCTAGTTTTTCCATAATGTATAGATTTTTAACAAAATTAACAGCATTTTTACTCTGTAAATCACTTATACCAATTTACTCTGAAACAGAGTGCGCTCGCCATAGTCAACAAGCGGTAAAATTAACATTGGTAAATTGCAACCTCAACTCTTCCCACTCTGGTAGCCATTTCCAAATATCTTCCTCTCGCTCTAGTTTCCTAAAAACTTGGTCTAAAAAATCTGGAATTGGACTATTCACTCCTGACGCTTTTGCTTGAAAACCAAACTCTTTTAACTTATTTTCCATGCTACACAATAAATCCTTACCAGCAAAAAAAGTGAGGTAATGTTCAAAATGAAATCCACCAGAACTAAAAGATGGAAGTAACTCTTCAAATTTTTCTAAAACAGCATCTGCTGTAACTATACGAACTTCTTTCTTATTTTGAACTATTTCTCGTATTTTTGTTTGGCAGGCTTTCTTATTTTTACTCCGAGGAAAGCTATGTTCTGAACCAAATACATTTTTTTGCATTGACTCTCCCCAAGAATTCGGAAACTTAAAGTAATCTAGAGCATAACGAGCAGCTGTATAGGTTGCAATTTCTCTTGCAGCTTCATCTAAAGCTGCTCGGTATGAATCCATAGATGGAATTTTATTTCTGATAGTACGCTGTACAACTACTGAGTCAATTAAATAATTTTCTATCTCTTTCCTTTGCCACTTCCAACCTATTTGTATTCCTTCATAATTGTAAGGAAGCGGTGAATTTGTAGGAGTAAAATCATAGTTATCAAAATCACGATCCACTATTCCAGCTAGATTTGGTATGACTTCTCTATCAGGAATAATTTTTTCCATAAAACTTTTTCCCCCAAGGGGTTTAATTTCACATTTTGGTAAAATTTGCCTAAGAAGTCTTATATCATAACTACCAGAGTTTCCTTCACAATAAAGAACACTTACAGACACAACACTCCTCCTGATAGCCGATATATGTCATTTTCACTAATGACATTGCTTACCGCTTCGGAATGGGTTGTGATAATGAATTGACAAGTTGGTGCAATTCTCATTAATTGACCTGTAAGAAATTGAGATGATGAAGGATGTAAATTTAAGTCTATTTCATCAATTAAAACTACTGCATAAGCAATTTGTTGTCTCACAAATTCGTAGAGGATAGGAAATATTGATTGTTCACCAGCAGACATTTCCGCAATGTCATAAGTTCTATTTCCATCACTGAGTAAGAAATATGTAGTTTCTTCTGTGGGAGACTCTAAACTGGGAAGTTCCTCTAAATATTCTGCAAAGCAACGATCAGGAAATACCTTTTTATATAATCTTTCTAACTGCTGTAAATAATTATTTTCAGAATTAATTCCTGTCTCTTGTCTACGTTTCCAACGAATTAAATATTGTCGTAAACGACCAACACCTAAATCAAAAGATGTCTCACTTCTAAGTTCTTTATTACCTTCTCCTGCTTCTTGACTAGGAGTTCCTAAATTACGAAATTGATCAAACCAAAAAATTCCAGGTAGTTGAGAAAAATAATGTCGAACTGATTGATCACCACGATTGATAAAACTCTGTGCATAATAACGTCCTCGAAACTGGGCGCGTTCTTCTGGTGTGTTACCGACTTTCCAATGTTCTCCATTTAAAATCACTTTAACTACCCGACTATTTCCTGGTTGAATAAACTCATCAGGGCGAAAATCCGACGGTAGAGAATCATACCATATGTTGGCAATTTTACGAGTTGCTTCTAGTTCTTCTTCTTCAAACGATACTTCTAATTCAATTCTTGGTGTTCCCCATTTCCAGTAACGTCCAGGTAAAAAGCCAATCCAATCGAAATCAGAAACTTTTTGGATGCGTCCAGTTGCTAATGCTAATGGTAAAGCGATCGCCTGTAATAATGTTGTTTTACCAGAACCATTATCACCTAGAATTAGAAAGCGATCGCTTACTTCATCAAGGATTTTATTTTTAAAAGAAACCCTCAAATCTTGAAACTTTTTGAAGTTTTGAATATAAATTGATTCTACCTTCATTTGCTAGTCGCTTTTTTTGGTTGAATTACACTGATCATATCTTCATAATCATGATTTTAGCGAATATATCAACAATAATAAATCTGACCCATCCCCCCAACTACCCAACAAGCGGTAAAATTAACATCCATCCCCAATTGCACCCCTTGATATGTATTGCGACTACCTGGTACAAATCCTTACAGCCCGCGTTTACGATGTAGCCCAAGAAACACCACTGGAAAATGCCCCCAACCTCTCCCACCGCATTAACAACAAACTCCTACTCAAGCGGGAAGATATGCAGTCTGTCTTTTCCTTCAAGCTGCGGGGTGCATATAACAAAATGGTCAATCTCACCCCAGACTTACTTAAACAAGGTGTGATTGCTGCATCTGCGGGAAATCATGCCCAAGGTGTAGCCTTAGCCGCCCGTCGCTTGGGTACAAAAGCAATTATCGTCATGCCAGTGATTACGCCCCAGGTAAAAATAAATGCAGTCAAAGCACGGGGAGGAGAAGTTGTCCTACATGGTAATAACTATGATGATGCTTACGCCCACGCTCGGCAATTAGAAGCAGAAAAAGGGTTAACCTTTATACATCCCTTTGATGATCCTGATGTCATCGCTGGCCAGGGAACTATCGGTATGGAAATTCTCCGCCAATATCAACAGCCTATTCATGCCATTTTTGTGGCTATTGGTGGGGGTGGTTTAATTTCCGGTATAGCAGCTTATGTGAAGCGGTTGCGTCCCGAAATCAAAATTATCGGTGTCGAACCTGTAGACGCTGATGCTATGAGTCAGTCTCTCAAAGCTGGTCATCGGGTGCGGTTGTCCCAGGTGGGGTTATTTGCGGATGGGGTAGCGGTGCGGGAAGTGGGGGAAGAAACCTTCCGTTTGTGTCAGCAATATGTGGATGAAATCATTTTGGTAGATACCGATGCTACCTGTGCAGCGATCAAAGATGTGTTTGAGGATACTCGTTCTATTTTAGAACCGGCGGGAGCATTAGCGATCGCAGCTGCTAAATGTTATGCAGAACGAGAAAAAATAGAAGGACAAACCCTGATTGCTGTTGCTTGCGGTGCTAACATGAACTTTGACCGTCTCCGGTTTGTGGCAGAAAGAGCAGAATTTGGAGAACGTCGAGAAGCCATTTTGGCGGTGAATATTCCTGAAAAACCAGGAAGTCTGCGTCAATTTTGTGAATGTTTAGGCAATCGTAACCTCACAGAATTTAATTATCGCATTGCTGATAATAAAGAAGCACATATATTTGTTGGAGTGCAAATAGAAAACCGTGCCGATGCAGCCAAAATTGTGGAAAAATTTGAAACTAACGGCTTAAAAACTATTGATTTAACCGATGATGAATTAACAAAATTACATTTACGGCACATGGTAGGCGGACATTCTACCCTTGCTCAAAATGAATTATTATATCGGTTTGAATTTCTCGAACGTCCTGGTGCATTAATGAAATTTGTTGCTTCTATGTCTCCCGACTGGAATATCAGCTTATTCCATTATCGCAATAACGGCTCAGATTACGGACGAATTGTGGTAGGAATGCAAGTACCACCTCATGAAATGGAACAATGGCAAATATTTCTTGATTCCTTGGGTTATCGCTATTGGGATGAAAGCCAAAACCCTGCTTATAAATTGTTTTTAGGATGACAATTTTTACTTTAAAAAAAAGGGACTTTGAGCAATTTAGCCCCTCTTTTTCAGGAGGAATTTAATAAATTCAGCCCCCCTTTTTAAGGGGGGTTGGGGGGATCTCCCTAAACTAACACTTGCGCTTTTTCTTCTGCCATTTTTACCTGAGCTTCTGCTTGCAAAAACTCAGCCACTTGAGCCTCAATTTCATCGCGGACAATTTGACGATATTCTAAGAAATGCTCAATTTGAGCGCAAACAGATAAATAACTACTGATACCACCAGGATTATGTTTGTACATATTCCAGAGATTACGCCAGAATTGCCAGCGGGTATTACGTAAAGCACCTTGTCGCCAGCAAATAGTCAACAAAGCCCGCAATACCTTCCAATTCAATGGTTTTTTTGCACCTTTGCCTTTTTTCGGATAAGTTGCTTCACCTAAAATCCGATAGTGACGGTAAGCACGGTCTAAAAATCGTGATGGTTCGTATAATTCCCAAAACGCTTCTACATATTCACTGGCAATTTCTGGTAAAGGCCGGGTGGGGACAAAATTCATCAATGTGGTTTGATTGATATTTGCAGATTTGCTGCGGAGTCGATTTTCCTTTTCTAATCTATGCCACAATGCTGTATCAGGTAAGGCTTGGAGCATACTAAATAAAGCGGTGGGAATTGATGTTTGTTCCACAAATTTAACAATTCTTGCCCCAGCACCAGATTTTTCGCCATCAAAGCCAATAATAAAACCTGCCATGACTCGCAACCCGGAGCGCGTAATTTTATGTACCGCTTCGCTGAGGGAATCTCGCGTATTTTGGAATTTTTGTGTAAAAGCAAGGCTTTCTTCGTCTGGGGTTTCAATTCCCAAGAACACAGATCCGAAATTACATCTTACCATTGCATCCATCAATTCTTGGTCTTGGGCTAAATCAACGGAAGCCTCGGTTGCAAAGGAGAAAGGATAGTGATGTGCAACCATCCAAGGTTCTAGTTCTTTGAGGAATAATTTGACGTTGCGCTTATTGCCGATGAAGTTATCATCTACCATGAAAATACTACGTCGCCAACCTAATTCATAGAGATAATCAAGTTCTGCCAGGAGTTGGGCTGGTGTCTTGGTGCGGGGTTTGCGACCGTAGAGAACGATAATATCGCAAAATTCACACTGGAAGGGACAGCCACGGGAAAACTGCACCGACATTTCCGCATAAGCATCAAATTCCAGTAAGTCAAAGCGAGGAATGGGAGTGTTTGTCACATCTGGTTTTTCACCACCAGAGCGAAACATCCCTGAAGATTCACCACGGGAAATTGCATCTATAAATAATGGTAAGGTAATTTCTCCCTCATCTAAAATCAAATAATCTGCGCCTACATCTGTGACTTCGTTGGGTAAGGCTGTCGGATAGGGTCCACCCACAGCTACCCGCTTACCGCGTCGTTTTGCTTCTTGAATTTGTGCCAGTAAATCCTCTTTTTGGACTATCATCGCGGATAAAATCACTAAATCTGCCCAAGCCCATTCTGCTTCTGTGATTTGGCGAATATTCCGGTCTACTAGCTTAAAATTCCACTCTTGGGGTAAAATCGCCGCTACTGTCACCAAACCTAGAGGGGGTAACATGGCTTTTCTATCTAACAAAGCCAGGGTTTTTTCAAAAGACCAAAAACTTTTGGGAAATAGGGGATATATAAGTAAAACGTTCATCTTAAGGGCAAAATCTAAATTTTGCTTGTAGGTTTATTTTCAACAAAGACGTAAAATACATAATTGAGTGTCAAGCTCATAAAGTAGCAAGACTTTCAGCCACTTTGTGAGCAACAAACGGTAAAATTTCCCGACTTTTAGCTTGTGCTTTCCCTTCCGTAAATACCACTAGCAGATAAGGACGCTGATCTGGTAATTCTATATAAGCCGCATCATGGCGCACTGTGCTTGTCCACCCTGCTTTTGACCAGATTTGACTATTTTGGGGTAATCCACCGCCTATAAAGCCTGTAACTTGGTCTTCATCTACATCTTGGGGTAACTCATCAGGGTGAATACTGCGTTTAAGTAAATTCATCATAGTTTGCGATCGCCCACTGGAAACCGCCACCCCACCCACGATACTATGTAATAATCTGGCGGTAGCATTGGTAGTCAGCATATTGCGATTTTCAAACATCTCACCATAAAACGCCCTTTCTCTACCATAAGGACCATCACCCCAGGTTTTTTGACAAACATTAATTGCTTTCATTTCCTCCCAACCCAAGGACTGATAATAGCGGTTAATAATCTGGCGTTGATATTTCCAAGTTTCAAACGGTCCAGTGGGTAACTCAGGACCAGAAGTAGTACCGCTGAGAATATCGACTATTAAACTGGTAGCATCATTACTAGAATCAACAATCATATCACTTAAGGCTCGTGCCAATTCCTTGGAAGTGTTAGTCATGCCTTTTTCTAACCATTCGTAAACCGCTACCAAATAAAACAACTTGACGACACTAGCGGGATAAATGCGTTCTCCACCACGATAACTAAAACCCCGCACCGGATGATTCCAAAAAGCATCAGGAGTCAACGCACCACCTGTATTTACAGGAACAGGAGGATCATATACAATCCATGTTAAAGCAATTTGGTTATGGGCTAAACTTGCAAAGTTAGACCAAGTAGCCTCTAAAATTTGATTACCGAGATGTTCTAGTTGTTCGTCTTTATGAAAAAAAACCATTTTGTGAATAATTTCCTGATGGATGGTATTTGTAGTATTGTTTCTTCATTAATCTTATCATTAATAGTATAGTTACTAGCAATCGTCGGCATGGCTAAGTCACGCCACGCTATCAGACAAAATCCTGTAAATCCTTAAATCCTGTAAATCCTAATTCAGATCATATTAATCATGTCAATAAACCTACCAATTCTCCTTTCCCCCACACAAGAATATTTCTGTAAAACCAACCTAAATATCTATGATTCTCCTGAATGTGTCCGTTTAGCAACCCAAGCCGCAACAGGACGACATTTGAAAATCACATCAAATCATCAAAATACAGCATTTGCAGTTTGTTTATGTGAAGATGACTATCCAGGATGGTTATCTGTGAAAGATTTGCAGTTTCTCCAACCCACAGAAATAATATATCAACCCCAACTTATATCAGCAGCAGAAATTCAACAACGCATACCCGAAATTATCTCCTTTATGCAAGCAGCAAAACAACAAGATAATTATTACCTTTGGGGTGGCACAGTTGCACCAAATTATGATTGTTCTGGTTTAATGCAAGCAGCTTTTATATCAGTAGGTGTGTGGCTACCGAGAGATGCCTATCAACAAGAAAGTTTTACCCAAAAAATTGATTTAACTGAATTACAACCAGGTGATTTAATCTTTTTTGGCACTCCTCAAAAAGCCACTCATGTAGGATTATATTTAGGTGATGGTTGCTATATTCACAGTTCAGGAAAAGAACAAGGACGCAACGGCATAGGTATTGACCAACTTTCGGAACAAGGTGATCAAGTTAGTCAGTCATATTATCAACAATTACGCGGTGCTGGTAGAGTTGTGAAAAGCTATGTTGGTAATTCGTAATTCGTAATTAATTCCTCGTTCCCATAGTCTGTATGGGAATGAATTCTAAAGGTTCTGCCTTTAATAAAACTAGAGGTAGAACCTCTATGATAGAATTCCCAGTCAGAGACTGGGAACCAGCTAACTGTTTTAATATCCCTATGACCAATTACCAACTACCCATCACTGATCACCCATCACCAATTACCAATCACCAATTACCAGATGTATCCGTAGTAGTACCCATAAAAGATGAAGTAGAAAGTTTACCTTTATTACTAGAAGCAATTTCTACCACTTTAACAGCTAGTGAGTTGAGTTATGAAATTATCTGTGTAGATGATGGTTCTACTGATGGTTCTCCAGAATTTCTTAAAGAACAGGCACAACTCCGCACTGATTTAAAAGCGGTGATTTTACGGCGTAACTATGGACAAACTGCGGCGATGTCGGCTGGTTTTAATTATGCCACAGGCAAAGCAATTGTTACCTTAGACGCTGATTTGCAAAATGACCCGGCTGATATCCCCATGTTATTAGCAAAGCTGGATGAAGGTTATGATTTGGTGAGTGGTTGGCGGCAAAATCGTCAAGATGGCGCAGTAAATCGTCTTTTACCTTCAAAAATCGCTAATTGGTTAATTCGCCGCAGTACCAGCGTTTATATTCATGATTATGGTTGTTCTCTCAAAGCTTATCGTGCCGAATTAGTTGCAGATATGAATCTTTACGGAGAATTACACCGCTTTTTACCTGCTTTAGCTTATATCGAAGGGGCGAGAATTACAGAAATGCCTGTGCGTCATCATGCGCGACGCTTTGGTAAAAGTAAATATGGTATTTCCCGGACTTTCCGGGTATTAATGGATTTGTTAACTATTGTCTTTATGAAAAAATTCCTCACCCGTCCTATGCACGTTTTTGGGTTGTTGGGTTTACTATCGATGGTTTCTGGGGGAGGAATAGGAATTTATTTAACTTTTGTGAAGTTGTTTTTCCATGCGGATATCGGTAATCGTCCTTTATTGATTTTAGCTGTGTTGTTGTTAGTAACAGGGGTGCAGTTATTTTGCTTCGGTCTTTTGGCAGAATTATTAATGCGTACTTATCATGAATCTCAGGGAAGGCCGATATATCGAGTGCGGGAAGTAGTGGCAAAAAATATTAAGTAACGTAACAATAGAAAGACAAATTACTTAACATTAAGTTGCATCTGCCGTGAAAGATTTTGATACCTTGGACGCTAATCTGCGGCGCAACCTGCTGATTTTATTTGCAGCGGGTTTATTATTCTGGTCAAGTTTAGCTTCATTGTTGCCGACTTTACCTTTATATATAGAGTCTATTGGCGCAACAAAGCAACAGATTGGCATTGTCATGGGTAGCTTTGCCATCGGGATGTTGCTATTTCGTCCCCAAGTGGGAATGTTAGCAGACCGTCGGGGCAGAAAGATTGTGTTACTGATTGGAATGGCAGTAGCTGCGATCGCACCCCTTGGTTATTTAGTAGTAAAATCTCTTGTACCTTTAATGGTAATTCGTGCCTTTCATGGCATCAGTATTGCCGCCTTTGGTACAGCTTACATTGCCTTGGTAGGAGACTTAGCACCAGAACACCGTCGGGGTGAAGTTATTGGTTATATGAGTTTGGTGAATCCCGTTGGTGTGGCACTAGGGCCTGCTTTAGGTGGATATTTACAAGCAACCGCAGGTTACACGCCATTATTTCTTGCTGCTGCTGTTTTAGGTGGTTTGGGTTTACTATGTATCTTGCCCATTGTCAATCCACCTGTGATTGAAAAACCCGTAAACACCATTGATGATGGATTTTGGCAATTAATCATCAGTCCTCGTGTCCGTATACCTGCAATCGTCTTGTTACTGATTGGTTTGTCTTTGGGTACTGTACATACCTTTATTGCTTTGTATATCAAATCAACAGGAGTAGATTTAAATCCTGGGTTATTTTTTACAGCCGCCGCTATCTCCAGTTTTAGTATTAGGTTAGTTGCAGGACGGGCTTCTGATAAATATGGACGTGGTTTATTTGTAACTTTCAGCCTGGTTGCTTACACTTTGGCATTAGTATTAATTTGGCAGGCAAATAGCGCCTTAACTTTCTTATTAGGAGCATTTATGGAAGGTGCTGCTTCTGGTACTGCCATTCCCATGATTTCTGCAATGATGACAGATAGAGCCTTACCCCATGAACGGGGGCGCATATTTGGAGTATCTTTAATGGGCTTCGATGTAGGACTGGTAATAGCTGGCCCCGTTGGGGGTTTTGTTGCTGAACAAATGGGCTACCGGAGTATGTTTGGTTTTGCTACGGGCTTAACTATCCTGGCAATTCTGATTTTTGTCACCCAGTCCAGTCGTAATGTATCTCACTCTCTGCGCTTTGCCTTTGGCCGTGGTGAAGATGTCTATGCTTTGAAAAGATGAAAACAGTCGGATATAGATCCCCGACTTCTTGAAGAAGTTGGGCATCTGAATAAAATAAAATGCACAGACTCTATGACAGAGTTTGTGCAATTATTGTTATTTAGCGGGCGAGGAGGGATTCGAACCCCCGACACCGTGGTCCGTAGCCACGTGCTCTAGTCCACTGAGCTACACGCCCTTAACCAACGAGTTTTATAATAACACACATTTCTCAAATGACGCAAGATATTTTTTCAAATTCTTCTCAACTCACTCATCTCAACCTCCAGGGAGAGGCGCAAATGGTTGATGTGTCTGGGAAAGTTGCCACTGTGCGGGAAGCTGTAGCCACTGCTAAAGTGAGGATGCTGCTAGAAACCTTTACAGCTATTGAAGTGGGAAATGCCCCTAAAGGGGATGTTTTGGCAACTGCTAAGTTAGCGGGAATTATGGCCGCTAAACAGACTGCTAATTTAATTCCCCTTTGTCATCCTTTGCCTTTGCAAAAAATTACTGTTGATATCAAGCCAGATGAGCAACTTCCTGGTTATCAAATTTATGCCACGGTGAAAACTAAGGCGGAAACAGGTGTGGAAATGGAAGCTTTAACGGCGGTTTCTGTTGCGGCGCTAACTTTGTATGATATGGCGAAAGCTTTAGAAAAATCGATTCAAATTGAAGCAATTAGTTTGGTAAGTAAGACTGGTGGTAAATCAGGAGATTATCAGCAAGTGTAGATTTTTGATTGGGTAATTGGCAATTAAAAAATCTATTACCAATTACCAATTACCAATCACCAATTACTGAATCTCACCTATAGCTTTGTTAAGGTCAGCCGGGTTTTCATACTCCTCATCTTCTGGCAATTGTTCCAGTAATGAGAGAAGTTGTTTATCAGCACCTTGCTCTCTAGCTATTTCAATCAATTCGTCCTTAGTAGCAGGATAGTCAACTCCTTTCAAGTGTTTTTGGAGTTCAACTGGATTTGCTTTAGTCATTTTCATCCACCTCTCAAGGTTTTTTACATCTTGACAATTGACTAGATTTACCACCTCTATCAAAAAGATGAATCATCGTTAAATTAAAATACTAAAAAAGCCATCCGTTTGGTTGATACTAATCTGGTTGAATTTGGTTTTGTTAAGGTTTTATTCATGCAATTAGATAGGGTTTGCTGAAAAAGTCTTTCCGTGGAGACAGGGAACAGGGAACAGAGAACAGGGAACAGTTTCAAGGGTTGGATAGGAACGATTTTTCCTTTGAGTAGGAATTAAATGCAAGGTTTTTAAGTTTCCACCCCGTAAAAGCTTGCACTTTTTTTACCTGAAAATGCCTCAAACCGTTTACCTATAATCTTTTCATGTTTATTCAGTAACCCCTAGATAGTTATATAGAAGATTAGTCCTTTTGACGGATACTTGAAAACTGTCATGATATTAATCATAAAAATCTTCAAAAAATTAAATTGTTTTTTGATACAACGCATTTTCAGCCCTGTAGCTTTGTGTTGACTACTTGCTATGATTAAAGATAGTGATAAACCACTTAGGCAAAAGAGATAAAAAATATTTAGTTAAAACTGTTTAGTTAAAACCCATGTCTACTTTAGGAAATAATTCTTTAGAAGCAGGACGTATCTACAGAGTCACAGGTGGTATTCGTGCGGAGATGTTACGCCAAGAAATTTATCGAGCTTGGGAAAGAGCGCACCTCCAAGGGGCTAACCCCTATGCGCTAAAAGCAGAAAAACTCTCCAGTTTAGAGACAGAAAGGTTAATAGATAAACATAGTTATTTAATTAATTTAGTTCGTCCCTATTTCCGAAATTTATCTCAAGCTGCGGGGCAAGAACATCATGCGGTGATGTTAAGTGATGCCAATGCGATTTTATTAGATTTAATTGGTGATGAGCAAACTGTACACGGTTCAGAATCATTTCCTAGTCCTGGTTCTTTGCTATCAGAAGCTGTAGCTGGTGCTAATGGTATTGGTACTACTTTAGCTGAAGAAAATTATGTAGAAATTGTGGCATCAGAGCATTTTATTGAAGGCTTTCATCCTTTTACTTGCCAAGGAATTCCCCTGCGTAATGAAAAACAAGAAATTATTGGTGTGTTAAGTATTTCCCTGCGTTCTCCTCAAGCTAGGCAGCGATTAAAAGAAATATTTTTGTGTGCCTCTAGAGGTATTGAAGCAGAATTTATAATAGCAAATTTGGAAAAAAATATTCATCGCGTGTTAACATCAAATCCTGATGATTATCAGCCATTAGAAGAACTGCGTCAGGATATTATCCAAGGACATCATGCAGCACGTTTAAAATTAGAGATTAGTTCTCGGATGTTAGCTGTTAACCGCCTAGACTATGCTATGAAATTAATACAACAGGCAGAAAAATCTATTCAGATGTTCCGTCAAAGAGCAGATATTTGGCGCAATTTGGCATCATTTGATGTTGGCACTGTTCAAGTTATATCACTTACTGATAGTCTGGGCGGTTTAGTTGATCTGTTATCAACTGAAGCGGAAATTCGCAAAGTTGAAGTGATGACTGACTGGCAAGAACCAATTACAGTAACAACCGATTTGAGAAGTCTTTTTCGTCAATTACTCCGCTATTTTCTGCAAGCTTTTGAAAGTGCTGGTAAAGGGGGAAAGGTGAAGGTTGCAGCTGCCATGATGCCTAATTTGGAATCAGCCCAAGTTAGTTTTATTGCAATTCCTGGATTAAATACTTCTCAAGCTGAACCAGCTAATTACGTTTTTTATATACCCATAAAGTAGAAGATAGGATAACAAAATTTATGATGAATGAAAATTTAAATAACCGGAAAATTGTAATTGCAGATGATGATGATGATAGTCGAGAAATGCTGGCTTTTTTGCTTGAGGAAGAAGGATGGGAAGTTAAACAAGCAAAGGATGGAAAAGAAGCTATAGAAATAGTAGTGAAGTATCAACCGCATTTGTTAATTTTAGATAATAGAATGCCGGAATTAACAGGGTTGGAGGTTTACCAACAACTCCAGCAACAAGGAATCAATTTAGCTGTGATATTCGCTACAGCTTATAGCTATTCAGAGGAATTAGCTTCTTCTTTAGGAATTTCCTATTGGGTAACTAAACCCTATGATATTCCCTATTTACTGGAAACTATAGAGTCTGTTTGGGAAAATTCAGTTACTTCTTTGTAAGTATGTGAGCAATTCATCCCTAAAAACCTTAAAATAACGAGAATGTGTTAACATCTGTAACAAATTCACAAATTCACAAATATTAATTATTTATGCCTCCTCGTTGGCCACGCAAACCAGATCGTAAAGATCCAGATTTTCGCAAGTTAGATGACCGGATGAATTTTGCTTTCCATGTAGCGGTTGCTGCTACTGTTAATTCCGGGTTGTGGTTTTTCCACATCTTGAAAGCAACATCCTGGGAATGGTTGACACCATTAACTCTAGGTTGGGTGGGAGTAATATTATTGCATCTAGTTTATATTAGCGCGATCGCTAATTATTCGGAAACTCCACCCTCATCAACCTGAAGAATGACTGCTGATGCTGGGGCGCTGTAACCGATGGTAGTAGATCAAGCCTAGCTAGATGCGCCATAATGTGAAATAAGCTCTGATATTTCACTATTACTGACAATGAGGTTATATTTATGGCTAAAACTGATACCACAGAATTACTAGAAGCCCTAGCAGCAGAAATTGGCGAAAATGTCTATATAGATATAGCTAAATGGCATCTTTATCTATCTGATGCCAAATTGCATACAGTTGTTGCTGAACAATTATATCCTTTAATTACTTCCAAAACCGTCAATGAAGACCGAGTTTTGCAATTGTTAGCATCCATCCCCGTGAAAATTGGTGGTGGTAGAAAAGAACTACCTTTGATTGATTTATTGCCGCTACAATGTCAAGTAAACTTGGTTGATATATTAGAAAAATATCAACGGGAAATATAACTGAAAGCAGGAGTCAGGAGTCAGGAGTCAGGATTTAAATTTACTTTATTTACCTGTTCCTCTACATTATTTTGGGTTGTAAATTAACACTTCCTTCAGAACGCAATGAAATAATTAATGGAGGATTTTGAATATGTTTTTACAGATCAAAGATAGCCGCGATTTAGTCAAAATTGTTGATGTTCAAGAACTAATTGATCCTAATAGTGACATTGTACACGCTAAAGACCAAGAAGGACAAGAAGAACAGGAAACAGACAGCTATAAAAAGGAAGATTTGGTTTTTCCGTCAGGAGAGAAATTACCACTTTGTTGGTTAGATGCTAATTATCGAACAGCGCACGCTGCATAATTGAATTAACTATAGCAATTCCCATTCAAGTGCGGTACAAGCAATAATAATTAAACGCAGATGGACGCAGATAAACGCGGATAATTGTGTACTTAATTAGACTAGGAAATGCTATATCATGCTAAATATTGTAGGGGTTTAGCATTGCTAAACCCTGTTTTTTTGTGATTCTCAATTGTGAATTTAATTAACAGCAGCTTTTTCTTCTACTGTCACACTTTCACCTTTAGAAAATGCTTGAGAAATCCAATAGGTGAAAATATGAGAAAGTACACCTAAAGGACCTGCAAATAAACACAAAGCTATAGAGTGAATTGTCCAAATTCCGGTTTTTTGTCCTTCCCAATATATCCATCTACCGACAAATAAATCCATCACCAAAAAGTGAATCCAACCTGTAGCAGCGACTTTTTCATCAGCAAATAATTTGGCTATATCTGCTAACTGAGGATTTGACCAAGCTTGGGAATTTTCTGGAGTAATGCTGTTGACAAATAAATACAAATAAGCAGCAGCTAATACCACAAAAGGTAGATAAGATTCCATTACCTTGCGGGTAACTTTCCAGTTTGGTAATAAAATCATCAAAGCCCAAAAAGGTAAAACAAAAAGATTGGCAAGTTTAAACAAATCTGCGATATTCATATTACAAACCGACTAATTGAGATTCTATTTCTGAAGATTGTAAATTACGACCGATAAAAACTAAACTGGTTTGTTTTGCTTCTTCTAGTTTCCAAGGACGATCATAAAATTTATCAAATCTATTTCCTACACCTTGCATAACTAACCGCATGGGTTTATTAGCAACTGCGACAAAACCTTTAATGCGGTAAATTTCTTGTTCTTGTGCCAGTTTTTCTAAAGTTGCTTGTAGCTTTTCTGGTTCAAATGTCCGGTCTAAAATCACGTGAGTTGAATTTATTTCATCATCATGATCATGGTCTTCTTCTGTGTCATGATGACTAGGACGAGAATCTAAATTATCTTCAACTGCGGCTGCAAATCCTAATAAGATAGATGGGTCTAATTTACCATAATCACTAGAGACAATTTTCACTTCTCTAGGTAATTCGTTTTTGACTAATTCTACAACTTGTGATTTTTGTTGATCATCCACTAAATCAGTTTTATTCAAAATTACTAAATCAGCACAAGCAAGTTGGTCTTCAAACAATTCTTGTAATGGTGTTTCATGTTCTAGACTATCATCTTCTTGGCGTTGTGCGGTGATCGCTTCTAAATCACTAGCAAATGTTCCCGCAGCCACAGCAGCACAATCTACTACTGTAATGACTGCATCTACTGTAGCTGCATTGCGGATTTCTTGCCAACGAAAGGCTTTAATTAAGGGTTTTGGTAATGCTAAACCAGAGGTTTCAATGATAATATAATCAATACTATCTCGGCGTTTAATTAACTCCTGCATTGTGGGGTAAAATTCCTCTTGCACAGTGCAGCATAAACAGCCATTTGTAAGTTCAAATATGTTAGTTTCTTGATTTGCTTCGGTTTCATCTTCGGGGCAAATTTGACAAGATTTCAATAATTCACCATCTATCCCCAGTTCGCCAAATTCGTTGACTAATACTGCTATGCGTCGTCCTTGGTTGTTTTGGAGGAGGTGACGGATAATGCTGGTTTTACCGCTTCCTAAGAAGCCTGTGATGACGGTAACGGGGATTTTTGTAGCCATGTTTTGTGTGTTGTTTTATTAATTAATTGTACACTATTTGCCAAATAATAAATTTTATCTCTAAAAGCGTAAGTAAACTAAAACTTACTACATAGAGAAATCTATTTTATGGAAGAATGATTTGATCTATTCTTTTTGCCAAATTCTGATTTCACCGTAATCACTTTCCTTACTACGACTACGACTAATTAATAACTTACCATCTAAACTAAAAATCAGAGAGACTATAGGATCTGAATGTTCATGAAGAGATTGAAGCTTATTGCCATTCTCTAAATCATATATATTGATAATGCTATCTTGACCACCACTAGCTATAATTGACTCTGTAGGGCTACAAACTACATAAGCTAATTCATAGTGTCCTGTTAAAGAAAATAATTCCTGAGATTTTTCTATATCCCATATTTTGATTTTCTGATCATAACCAGAACTAACTAGAAATTTACCATCTGAACTGAAACAAAGTGAATATGTAAACTCTAGATGTCCTGGTAAGCGTGTAATTATTTCTCCTGTGTATTTATCCCAAATGACTATATTATTTGAGAATGATATTTCATCCATACCGTGAAAGTGCCAAAAACCAGCCGCTAGTTGAGATTCTTGTTTTGGATTAAAAGCAAGACATTTAAACCGTATACTAACTTCATTATCGTAATCATCGTCATCATGGTAATCATAATAAGTATCAGGTTTTGGAAAAGGCTCTAAGCTTTTTATTTCTTTAACATCTTGCGTATCTTTTAGCAACCATATATAAACTTTATGATTATCATGACCAGTTGCCACACTGTTACTATCATTACTAAAAGAAAAAGCTAAGATACCTCCAGAACCTTTCTTACGTATTTCTTGATTAAAAGTTGCAGGTTTATAATCATCTGAATTTAATAAATCTGATAACTTCCAGACTTTTAAAACTGTTGTTATGGTTGATGTAGTAACTAAAAATTTACCATCATTACTTAAACCCATTTTCAATAAAAAGTCTTCATCGCTGTTAACAACCTCCACAGATTTAAACAGTTCTCCTGTTTGAGTATCCCAAAACTTTATTTGTCCATCATTGGTTACACTAATTATATATTTAGCATCAGGACTAATAGCTATTGAAGTATTATAATTTTGTCTCCAATCATAAGACCAATGACTAACCAAAGAATCAACCTTTATAGTTTTTATACATTTCCATTGTTTTATAGTTTTATCTATTTTGTGTTTTTGTTTAACCTCCTCATAAGCTTGTTCTGCTGAACTATATAATCTTTTTACCAGTTTTTCAAGAATAGTTAACATACCTTGACCAAGATTAATATCTTGATCTTCGAGTTGGCTTTTCCAACATCCAAACCAGTCCTTTATATCATTTATTATATAATCGTTAGGATTCTGATTGCTCAATAAATGACAACAAGTAGCTCCTAAATCATATAAATCCTTTTTCCATTCATCATAATCTGAGTCATAAAATCCATAATTGTCTTCTCCAAGACTATTGATAGTATTAGAATTATTAGATGGGTTTTCTTTAGCAAGTCCAAAATCAATTAGAAATAGCTTACCAGTTTTATATTGTCTAACTATATTTTTAGCATATATATCTCGATGATATATTTTACGAGAGTGAATGTCATTAAGAATTGGTAATATTACATTTAGAATTTCCCATATATCCTGTTCATTGAAAAAATTTTGAGGTTTAGTGGATAATTCTTTTTCTAAATTTTGTCCATCAATGTAATCTTGTATAATTAAATTATCATTTATCTCAAAAGCTAATAATTTAGGGATATTAGGATTCTCGATTTCCTTGAGAATCTTGGCCTCTCTCTCAAATCTTTCAATTAATTTTTCAAACTTATCAGGGTAGTTATCTTTTAAAGAATTAAATTTAGCACTAAAGTTTTTCACAACGCATTTTTGATAAAATCTTTTTGTATCTTCAGCCAGATATATTTCGCTAAATCCTCCTTTATCCAAATTTTCTTTTATTATGTAGCGGCCATTGGATACTTCATCGCCTATTTTATATTTAGTCATATAACCCTCACTTATTACTTGTTATTTATCTTTCAAACAGTAGTATTACATAAATTTAGGGGCGATCGCTCTTCGGCTAATTGTGCCGATGCCAAAAAATTATGATACTATATATGGTATCATCGCTCTATGAGCAAATTAAGAAAACTGGTATTAAAATTCCTCAAACTACCTCCAGAAGTACGATTTGAGGATGTGTGCTATCTTTTAGAAGCTTTTGGCTTTGAAGAAAAACGTTCTAAAGGTAGCCATCATAGTTTTAGAGACTCCCAGGGTAGAAAAGTTACTGTACCGAAAACAGGGGGACAGAAAGTTAAAGGAGTCTATGTTCAGCAAATAGTTGAGTTATTAAATTTAGAAGAGTGGATAAATGAAAACACTGAATCAGACGAACAAGCAGATTGAACAATCACCCCTAGAATACTATTTAAAGCTTCAATACTCTATCACCCTATACCCTGATGCAGAAGGTGGATATATAGCACAAATCAAAGACTTACCCGGATGTCTCACTCAAGGAGAAACCCTAGAAGAGACAATGACAAATATCAATGAAGCGAGGGAATTGTGGATTGAAACAGCTTATGAAGCAGGTGATAATATTCCTTTACCCAGTACCGATGATAGTTATAGTGGTAAGTTAATGTTAAGAATGCCTAAATCATTACATCGGCGTTTATCTGAAACTGCGGAAAGGGAAGGAGTGAGTTTAAATCAATATATTGTGTCCTTGTTAAGCAAATAATGACAAAATATGACGGTGGATACAAAATTAAAATATCAAGAAATCATCAAAAAAAATGAACAGAAACCGCTGAATATCGCGCTTCTATACCTGATGGTTATAACTCCCAAGTTTTATTTGACATTCGTTCAAGAAATCTTTTGCTATCCATATATAACAATATAGGGCAGCGACTGTAGTTAATCGCTGCCCCATAAATGTGTTCTCTATCTAAAGGCTTACTTACGCAGGAATTAAAACTGTATCAATGACATGAATAACGCCGTTATCAGCAGCAACATCTGGTGTTGCAACATTGGCATCATTTATTTTGACACCATTGGAAGCGTCAATTTTCACATCTGAACCCTGTACAGTAGTAGCTGACTTGAGTTTAACTACATCTGCTGCTAAAACCTTACCAGAAACAACATGATAAGTCAGAATTTTCTTGAGCTTGGGAATATCATTCAGTAAAGCATCTACCGTACCTGCTGGAAGTTTAGCAAATGCTTCATCAGTAGGTGCAAAAACTGTAAATGGTCCTGGACCTTTGAGAGTATCAACTAACCCAGCAGCCTGAACCGCAGTAACTAAGGTGTTAAAAGAGCCAGCGTTTGCAGCGGTATCAACAATGTCAGCCATGTTTTTTCACTAATATCTTTACAGTTCCAGACAAATCTAAACTTTTTTACGGTGGATTGTATCTACCCTTAGATATGTACCTAAAAACAACTTTTTGATGACAATATTCAGCCGATAAAATGTAACTTTTTTATTCACCAAATAGCTAATCTAAAAACTAAAAAACTATTCTGTATCTGCTTTAGGAACACAAATTAACAATCAAGATTCATGATAGGTTGTGATAGTAAATACTTAGTAAAAATACTAAATATATGATTCCTCCTAGTATCTCAGGTAAGAATTTGGGATTTCCTGAGATATAGATATAGCCAAAAGCTCAGGTTTATCCCCTCATAAAATCTATATGAGCAGCTACAAGCATCTGTGCTTGTCTTAAAACGTTGCTAAACAAGTAAGTCGGAATCTGCCAAGCTGCTACTGTTCTTTCTATAGTAATATCCTGTACACTAATTGCTATTAATTCATACTCTGATGGCTCTCCTTCAATTGCACCAGACCAAGTAAAAGCTAATAAAAAGTCGTCGTATCCAGGTAAGGATGCAACCAAGCACTCTTCTGGTGCTGCTTGGCAATTAATCCCGTGTTCATTTGCAAGTGCTACTAATTTCTGGAAATTCTGGGAATTCATCATTTCTCTTGTGCGTTGCATCAACAGCAGCTATAGCAATCCAAATTCAGATAGGAGAAAATACGGAAATTGAAAGTATATATTTATAACTATTTCACGCGTCTTCTCTCTCAAGAAGGATTTAAGATAAGCTATATTATCAAATTTTCTTGCGGGGTGTGCAAGAATTTCGTCTGCTGAATGACAAAATTTAGGGGTGACTTCCCTCCGGTTGCTTTCATCCACAGAAAACAATCACAGGGAAATTACCCCTATATAATTCGACATTCGTTAGTAATAGCAGTAGACAGAGTAGTTAGGACATCAATTGATGATAAAACTCTTACTATGAGAGGGTTTTACTCCTGACTCCTGACTCCTGACTCCTGACTCCTGACTCCTGACTCCTGCTATATTACTCAGCAGTCACCAACTCAGTGCTACCTTTTGTCCGCTTCCGTGTCAAGGTGTTATAAACCATGATACCGATCGCTTTGATCAAATTACCTTCTAACTCTTGGAACATCTTCATGTTCACACCAAAAGCAGCGTTAGCTTCTTCTGTGATGCGATCGCCTGTAGCATCATCAATAGGCATTTCATCCAAATTTTGACGATACTTAGCTTTAAACGCCTTCTCATCGGTAATATCTGCAAACTCATAAAAAGCAGTCCCTTCACCTTCACCCAGCTTCATCGCTGTGACTGCAATACCTTTGAGGATTTGTCCACCAGATAAATCACCTAGATAGCGGGTATAAGAATGAGCAATTAATAATTCTGGTTCTGTGGCCGAAATTTCCCGAATCCGGTTTACATACGCTTCACCAGCAGGAGATAATTTGATTTGCTCCCGCCAGTTGTAACCGTAGTAGTAAGCTAAATCTTGCTCTAAAGTATGCTTGCGGTTCAGTTCAGGAAAATAAATTTTACTCAAAATGGGATGATGTTTGTGCTTTTCCATCTCCTCTTCCATCGCTGAGTAGATGAAATAAAAGTTAGCAACTAGTTTCCGGTAGGAGTTTTTCTCTACCACTCCTTTTAAAAAGCACTTGACAAAACCCACGTTTTCTGCCATAGTGTGCGCTTTCTTTGTACCTAAACGTAATTTGGTTGCTAAATTGCTGCTCATGTTAAATTTCTCAACTGTAAAAAGTTAACTGCTGAAGTTCTGATTTACCAACGGCTAAAAAATGCCACTAAAACGTTACATTAGAACCTTATGATGAGAATTTATATTAAAATTCGTTAAGTTGTCAGCAATTTGTGTTACATTATACAAAACTCTCAAGGAGTCAATAGCATTTTTATACTGAGTATGGGGGCAGATACCTGACTTATCAAAGGAATCGGGGATCTAGAGTAAATTATTAATAACCATCTGTAATTTTACTTAACAAAGAATCGTTAAAATTAATTGTCATTAAGAAAAACGATTACAGGTGTACTGTTGAGAGGCGATTTCGTCAGAATTGTTGAACAAAGTTTAAAGTGTTATTCTCCTGTGTGATGGTGTGGAGTGTTGAAAAATATGGTTTCTTCTATAAGTCGGACTCAAAGCTGTATATCTGAGGGTTATATTGTCAAATCTGAAGAATTAAATACAGGTATTGAAAGTAGTTTTGTTTCTAACTTGGTATCCTTGCCACAAACGCCTTTATTCGGTACAGATGGCATTCGTGGTAAAGTAGGAGAACTGCTGAGTGCGCCTTTAGCCTTGCAAGTAGGTTTTTGGGCGGGTATTGTTTTACGTGATCATGCTGCACACAATGGTCCTGTAATTCTGGGACAAGACTCTAGAAACTCCAGTGATATGCTGGCAATGGCTTTGAGTGCGGGGTTAACAGCAGCAGGGTTAGAGGTTTGGTATTTGGGCTTATGTCCTACTCCCTGCGTTGCTTATCTTACCAGCATTACTGATGCTATTGGTGGCGTGATGATTTCTGCCAGCCATAACCCACCAGAAGACAACGGCATTAAAATATTTGGTGCTGGTGGTGGTAAGTTGTCTAAAGGATTACAAGCGGAAATTGAGGCAGGTTTGCGGGGTAAAATTGCAACTCTTAGCGGTGTAAGTAACTGTGGACGGCATTACTCACGGACAGAGTTAATAGCAGATTACGGGCAAGCATTGCAACAACCATTACAACCCCAAGTGAATCTTCAAGGCATGAAAATTGTCTTAGATTTAGCTTGGGGTGCGGCTGTGGGATTAGCACCATCAGTATTTACCCAGATGGGTGCTGATGTAATTTGTTTACATAATCAAGCCGATGGCGATCGCATTAACGTTAATTGCGGTTCTACAGATTTAGATATTCTGGCAGCAGCGGTTAAAGAATATGACGCTGATATGGGATTTGCCTTTGATGGCGATGCTGATAGAGTGTTAGCAGTAGATAATACAGGCAGACAAGTTAACGGAGATTACATTCTCTACCTTTGGGGTCGTCATCTCCAAGAAAAACAACAACTGCCAGATAATTTGATTATTTCCACCGTCATGGCTAACCTGGGGTTTGAAAAAGCTTGGCAAAAACAGGGTGGTAAAATGATTCGTACCGCCGTCGGTGATCAATATGTACAGGCAGAAATGCTAAACACCGGGGGGATGTTAGGTGGAGAACAATCAGGTCATATCCTCTGCCGTCATTATGGTATTACTGGGGATGGATTATTAACAGCATTACATTTAGCCGCAGTGGTGCAAGCAGCGGGAATTTCTTTAGGGGAAATGGTGGATCAAAGTTTTCAAACCTATCCGCAACTATTACAAAACGTGCGCGTAGAAGACAGAGAAAGACGGTTAGGGTGGGAAAATTGCGAACCAGTACAAAAAGCGATCGCCCAAGCCGAAGCCGCAATGGGTGATAATGGACGGATATTAGTCCGTGCTTCTGGGACAGAACCTGTAATCAGAGTTATGGTAGAAGCTGCTGATACTGAACTGGTAAACTATTGGACAAAAGAATTAGTCTCACAAGTGCAGAAACATATAGCTTAAAGCAGAATACAGGAGTCAGGAGTCAGGAGGCAGGAGGCAGGAGGCAGGAGGCAGGAGGCAGGAGTCAGGAGTCAGGAGTCAGGAGTCAGGAGTCAGGAGTCAGGAGTCAGGAGTCAGGAGTCAGGAGT
>RDYJ01000268.1 GCA_004293145.1 Nostocales cyanobacterium
TTGGGGCGACACAAATTAACGGTATCAGCTTTGTAGCTACAGATGACGCTATTAGCAACGCCCAAAAACAAGCCTTAAAAAAAGCTACCCAAGATGCAAGAGAACAAGCGGATGCAGTTTTGAGTAGTTTGGGTTTACAATCAAAGGATATAGTTAATATTCAAGTTAACAACGCCAGCGCACCTCCACCAATAATGTTACAAAGGGCTGAATTTGCCAAAGCTAACCTTGCAGATGCTTCTACTCCAGTAGTTGGAGGGGAACAGGAAGTACAAGCATCAGTAACATTGCAAATTAGTTATTAGGAATAGGGAATAGGGAATAGGGAATAGGTAATTCGTAATTCGTAATTCGTAATTCGTAATTAATAAAAACTCTTCCCAGTCCCCAGTCCCCAGTCCCCAGTCCCCAGTCCCCAGTCCCCAGTCCCCAGTCCCCAGAATAACTAAAAATTATCAGGAGACATATCACTCATCCCAGCTTCGTTATCACGCTTAGAACCGAGTAACTCCAATTGTTCTACCTGAATAACTGGTTTTGAGCGACTTGCACCAGTTTGGCGATCGCTCCAAGTATCAAATTTCAAAGCACCCTTAACCCCAATTAGACTACCTTTACGAACATAGTTACCAGCAACTTCCGCTGTTTTTCCCCAAAGTTCTAAATTAAACCAGTCTGGTTGATCACTATTGCGAGTTCTTCTATTTACTGCTAAAGTCAACTGACATTTAACAGTTCCTGTCTCAAAATACCGGATATCTGGATCACCACCCACACGACCAACCAAAGTAACTACATTAATGCTCATAGCCCTTACCTTGTAGTATATACATACTGATATTAAAAATTATATGATAACTGATCTTCAAGCTCAAAGCTGAAGTCAAAACAGTATGTTGTAAAATCATCCCAGATATGATAAATCATTAACAATATAATATGCTCTTCTAAATGATTCAAAAAATACCTGTCATTAATATGAAAATTATACGGTTGTACGTAGTCACCCCAGAAAAGAGGAGATAAGATGTCTAAGACATCCATTTAGATTGACAAAAATTATAGAAAAAAATAGTCTAATTTACTGGAGTCAGGACAACAGAC
>RDYJ01000211.1 GCA_004293145.1 Nostocales cyanobacterium
CAAATTCAGACAAAAAATTGATAACTGGGAAAATTCAAATGTTGAAAAAAACCATCCTGTCAATCCTCAAATCCTGGATATCCAAATTCAGACAAAAAAATCATAACTGGGAAAATCCAAATGTTAAAAAAAACCATCCTGTCAATCCTCAAATCCTGGTTATCCTGATTCAGACAAAATGATAAAATACAGCCAGAAGTAGGGAATCTTACCCATTATTAATTTTCAGGTGATTGATTTTGTTAGCAGCTTTACTTTACGGACAGGAAGATTTACGCTTAGAGCAAGTCCCTGACCCAACTCCCAGCGATGGAGAAGTGGTGATTAAAGTGGGAGCAGCTACTACTTGCGGTACAGATTTAAAGGTTTGGCGACGTGGTGGCCATGCTAAAATGTTGACTCCCCCCACATTGTTTGGCCATGAAGCAGCAGGTACAATAGTTGCTATCGGTGCGGATGTACAAAATTGGCAAATAGGCGATCGCGTTGTCGCTAATAATTCTGCCCCCTGCATGAAATGTTTCTTTTGTCAACGTCAAGAATATTCTCTCTGTCCTCATTTAACCTGGAATAATGGCACTTTTGCCGAATATCTGAAAATTCCTGCACCCATAGTAGAACATAATATGTTGTCTGTTCCTGATGATTTACCATTGGAACTAGCAGCAATGACAGAACCTCTAGCCTGTGTTTTACACGGTATTTCCCGGTCTAATATTAAACAAAATGATAGGGTAGTTGTACTGGGAGATGGAGCAATTGGGTTAATGTTTGTGGGGGTTTTAGCAACTGAAAAACAAGCTCAGGTGTTGTTATGGGGCGGAAATAATCAACGCTTAGAAATTGGTAAAAAATTAGGTGCTGTACAAACCTTTAATTATCATCAAACTGTTGATATTCCCGGTGTTGTCAAAGAATTAACCGATGGTTGGGGCGCGGATGTGGTGATAGAAGCTACAGGAGTTCCTAGTGTGTGGGAAACGGCGATCGCTTGCGCCCGTCCTGGTGCGACTGTAAATTTATTTGGTGGCTGTCCTAGAGATACATCAATTACTGTGAATACAGAACAGCTACATTATAGTGAATTGACATTAAAAGGTGTTTTTCACAATACACCTGAGTATGTAAGGTCAGCTTTATCGCTAATCTCAAGTAGGAAGATTCCTTTTGAATTACTAATCAGCGAACAAAGGCCATTAAAAGATTTAGAACAGGTTTTTGCTGATATGAAAGCTCGTCGGGTAATTAAGGTAGCAATGTTATAACAGTAGATAGGGTGGTTAGAATATCAATTAATCCTGAAACTCCCACTACAAAAGGGTTTTACTTCTGAATACTACCTGCTGAGTTCTGCTATACCTTGTTAGTAGTAATTATTTTAGCTTTGCAACCCTGACGAAAAGCTAAATTTTGAGATAAAGTTTATGGCTATGGAAAAATGGGGAAAACTATTTTTACTCTCGTTTTGATCACCTGTAATATTATTCACGAATCAAAAAATGCTAAAAAAATCTTTGCGTAATTTTTTAAGTTTGTCTTTTTCCCTCATACCTTGTTTATCTGGGGGAATTTTGCTCAATTCTCCAGCCCAAGCATTACCAGGAGAAAGCACAGAGGAAGTAATTACTTGGATACAAGCCCATCCAACCCTCCGTCCCCGAAGTGGAGAGCGATTGTTTGTTAGTAAGAGTGATACAGCCGCTCAAAGATTTACTTTTCAAGCATCAGTATTACCGCCAGGTAAGGTGACATTTACCAAAGACCGCAGCACAATTCGGACTGAGAGCATGATTATGTACGATGGTGTTAATGGCGTGACAATTGAACGACTTGAAGAATCTTTGCGGGTAATTTATAGCCCAGATATTTATCAAGATTATAATCGCGCTCAGGTGATTTATGAATATCCTAACCAAAGTGCAATTAATCAAGCAAGATTGGCAAAAACTCCCATTCGGGAAGCTTTAACAGGACAGTTACGGGTAGGTGATCGCTATGGTTATTGGATAGAAATTGCTAAACCCAGAGAAGGAAAAGCTGTAAGTGGGAAAGTAATCGTTTTTCTGAAATCTGACCTGGACAAATTAGAAGCAGAACTGAGAACACGTTAATTTAAGAAATTAGAACTTACACACGATCACAAATTGGACATGATATGAATCAACGATAATTGGTGATTGCAGGCTTTTGGGACATCATATTAGGAGGGTGTATCAGACTTGATAATTTGGCAAAATTAACAGATTTTCTACATCTGACGCACCCTACAAGAGACTCAAACCTATAGCTCATATTTGATGTTTTCTGTCAATGCGTACGTCCTAGAAAAGATGTAGGTGATGTGATTTTGACTTTTGAATTAGAGTAAGAGTCAGGAGTCAGTAGAGACGTGGAAGGCGGAACGTCTGTACAGGAGTCAGGACTAAAACTGGCGTTGTGGAGAGAGTTTCATGATCAATTGATGTTCTAACTACCTTGACGGTTGCTATAGTAATCATATCATCCCTCATCCTTTAACTTACCAGCAATAGATAGAGTTTCCCATGTACCTGAAAAGATACTTTCAGCGGCTAGAGAAATGCGTTGTAAATCTTCTTTTAGTAATGGTGGCCAGTCAATACCTATCTTGCTACCTGTAGCAAATAATTGTAAGGTCTTAATACCTAATGTATACAAAGACAAAGCTAGTTCTTTATCTATACTGTGAGCCTCTTTAAGAGTTTCAAATACCACTTTCAAGGCTAACAAAATCGAAGTAATTTGACCTGGTACTGGTGGTTTTCCTTGTTTTAGACGACTTAACAATGTGTCTGGGTTTGCGTCGTTTGCTGTTTGGTCTATGAGAAGTTTGCGTGCTATGTCGTAGTTCATGTAGGAAATGGGGAATGGGGAATTGATAATTGGCAATAGAGGAGAAGCAGGGAAAGTATGATCTCTACTGTCACCTGTCACCGCAGTCGTTATTTTAAATCCAGTAAACCTTCTTCTTTCAATTTAGGATTAAAGCGAATTTGTGTTTTTAGTCCCCGCAATTCTAACACTGCTAAAATTTCAGCTTCAACTCGACGGGCTATATTTTTAGTTAGTTTTATTTTGACTAAATCATCAATTAAAGGATTGTCATAATTAGCCTGTTCTTCAGTTGTCATTAATGTTTTACTATTAATGGGGCTAGTCCATTGTTCTTTATTTTCACCATTACCTAAAGGAAGACTAGCATTTTCAGCAATCCAAGCATTTTCAATCTTTTCTAGAATCGTGCGGTTAGGGCGTTCAATAGTTTGCACTTTTAGCCAATAACACTTTTCTGGCTGACGGACTAAATGCTGTTTAAAACTGAGATAAACATCACGAGAATAACCAACAAATTGCAGAACTTTTACTTGGTCAAAGATAGCGTAAACTCCTATTTGACCTTGAAATTGCGCTGGTAATTCGCCATTCTTATCAATGTAAGCAACATATTCCAAACTAGCTAAGGCAGGGATATTAGTTTCACTAATCATCTTGATTAAGTTTATAGGATGTTTGTAAAGTCTAAATTAATACTAAAATCGGCGATTATAAAGATGCCTCCGGCACACTTCGTGAACGCGCCTATACAGAGAAAACCTGCCTACGCAGGTTAACAATCCTTGGTTTTTCATTAGTCTACGCAGGTGGACTTGGTTTGTGTAGTAGCGATAGCGCAGCGTGGCGTAAGCCATATTATATTCGCCCAATACTTTTAAAACATCCTCTTATAGATTACTAATTTATTACAGCAATTTAGTGTAAAAATACTCCTAAATAAATATTAAGCAATTTTCTGGTAAACTGCACAGAGGCGGCTAGGCTTGAAAATTTTAGCATTAAACATAAAATTTGGCGGTACGTTAATGATAACATAATCATCAGATTCATAATACTTTTCAAAGTCTAATGGCATACCTTTAGGAGTAGCCAAACTGTAAGGAACAGGTTGAAAAAGCAATTCTGTAAATTCAATATTTTCCCATTGTAAATTTTGACAAATTTGGTTTAAAAATGACTGATTAGTTAATAACTGAAACAGAACTTCTTGAGCTTCTGGTTCTAGTCTAAAACTACTATCAAAATTGGCAACAATTTTTAAAGACATTGTGGTTAAAAATTATAATCTACATCAGATAGATGATGAAAGGAAACAGTATTTTTCATACTCAACCTGGGCATCATCTCAACTTCTAGGTGCTACCTGCACTTCCTTTAGGCAACAGCCATAACAGAATGAAGTATAGCTGACAGAGGACTCCTGTGCAAAATTAAAATCCTTGGACTTGAACAGACTTTTCAGCAGAAAAATAGCTAAAAACCCCGTAAATCCTAGCATAAAGTAGAAATGTGGTTTAAACTAATTTTGTGTATTCAGTGTTTGTGCTTAACAGATTGTAATTTTTCATTAGCATTAAATCCTAGTCAAGTTAATATGAAATTATCTTTTTTCACCTTAGTCATTGTGATTAGTAGCATCACTGCTGCACCCAGCGCCGATGCTCAACCCAACCAGGCAGCCGATTTAGTCACGGAAGCAGCAACAATCACAAGCAAATGGAATCTTGTTGGTGGTAGTAACGATCATCAGGATTCAAGCTTGAGAGTAAGTGATCCAGAATGCAAAAAAATCAATCCACTAGAGTACCTCAACAACCCAGAAAGTTTTTTTCAACCATGTTATGGAACCGATGACACAAATCGGCAAAATTATGAGCCAATTGAGTATTTAAAAGTTCCCAAGCTGGACTCTGGTTTAAGCGTGACCGTTACTAATTTCTAACAAGTAGTCTGGCAAAATAAATTACACTTAAGAGATGGGAACAGTTTTCAGATTACTTCAACCTCTAAAATTAACTTGGAAAAAAAAGGCAAAAGTTTAATAGCTTTTGCCCTTTTAACTATTAATTTTTCACCTTATTCTTCATCGAAATCATCCTCATCTTCTTCCTCGTATTCCTCCTCCTCATCTTCTTCTACACCTGCAATCACTTCATCAGCGATCAAATCTTCATCATCATCTAAAATCGACTTATCTCCTCTTCTTCCGCCATAAGTACCATCACCCAGAGCAGGACTATCCAAACTGTAAAGTTTAGCAGTGCGGTCATCTAAAACCATATCCAGCGGGTCATCGACCTCATCCAGAACCCCACTACCCAAATCAGTACCATAATCCTCAATGGTGCTGGGTTCATCATAGGTGTTGTAACCAGTACCAGCGGGAATCAACCGCCCAATAATCACGTTTTCCTTCAGACCACGTAACCAGTCAGACTTACCTTCAATTGCAGCTTCAGTCAACACCCTGGTAGTTTCCTGGAAAGAAGCAGCAGAAATAAAGCTATCAGTATTCAAGGATGCCTTAGTAATCCCCAACAACACAGGAGTATACTGAGCCTTAGCCCCACCAGTAATCGACATTGCCTCATTCACCTGTTCAACTTGGCGCAATTCCACCAACTCACCAGGTAACATTGTCGTATCTCCACCATCATCAATCCTGACTTTGTTGGTCATCTGCCGCACAATCACCTCAATGTGTTTGTCAGCAATATCAATACCTTGGGATTGGTACACCATCTGTACCTCATTCACCAAAAAGCTTTGTACCTTTTGCAGTGCCAAACTCGCACAAGCATAAATCCCATCCTCAGAACCAAGACTGAAGAAAATCTCTAAAATTTCATGGGGATTGGAGGGCCCATCCGTCAAAGGTTGACCAGCCAAAACCTGAGCGCCATCGGGAACAATCAAATTTTGTCCAGGTCCAAGGGGATAATCAGTCACCACTCCCCCAGACTCCATCACCTTAATAGAATAAGCCTCCCGTGATATGCTCGTAATCTCATCCCCATCCCCATACACCACCTTCACCTCACCAGGACGACGGCACAGAATACAAGCCTCCTTGGGTTTACGAGCTTCCAGCAACTCCTCAATCCGGGGCAAACCTTGAATAATATCCCCAGTTTTTGCCCGTTCAAACACCAACAACACCAAATTATCACCCCGCTGCACCAAATCCCCATCTTCAATTTGCAGCACTGCCCCAGGACTGACACGATAGGGACGGCCTACGCGAATAGTGACGGAGTATGAAGACTGAGAACCAGAAACTGGGGACTGGGAACTCTCACCCGTCACCTGTAACCTATCACCTGCTTTGACTGAAACCACCTGTCCTGACTCCGGTGCAGTCACACCAGCAGCAATTTCTGTACCCTCCACAAACAAATCACCTTTTTTCACCTTTGGAGTTGTTGTCGTCTTCACAGTGATCATGTCGCTGTCACGCAACACCAAGCAGCGGCGTACTGCCTCCGCATCCTTCCGTACACCACGGACAACGCCCCCTTCCTTACACAAAATCTGTGTCCGCGCTACCACCGCCCCAGGAGCAATAGTCATACCATCTTCAACTTCCAAGGTGGTATGGGTGCTGCCTTGGGTGGCATCCGCCGCAATATCCCGCCGAATTACTAAAGACTCCAAAATCACTAACTGCAATCTCTGGATTTCAGGATTTTCACTGTCAACAACCAGTTCAATATCCGCTGCCAAAGGCGAAGCTGCATGATCCTGCTCACCCTCTGAGTCAATTTCCAACACTAACTGAGTCCGCAGCAGTTCCACCCCTTCCAC
>RDYJ01000067.1 GCA_004293145.1 Nostocales cyanobacterium
GAGGTACAGAGTTTTTTAGTTTTAGGGAACTCTTAACAGGGAACTCTTAACAGTAAATAAATTAGGGTGTACCTCATAACTTTGGAAACTGCTGTAAAAGATAAAACTTTTAATAACTTTTTACCTCATCCCTGTGTAATTATAGAAATTTGACAGCAAATTTCATCTCAGTGAGGTACACTCGTGGCGGACTGTCCGGCCCACCCCACAAGATTTTGATCATTTATGGTTGTACCTCATATACCTGCAATCTGCTGTAAGTAGAAAGGCGCAAAAAAAAAGAAGTATGTAACGAAACGTAAAGTTGCCTAAAAACCTCTTCCCTCCAGCATATTTGAAACTGTCGTTTCCTCAGCTATCCCAAAACTAAAAATTTGTAAATGTAGTTATTCAATGTCCTTTTCCTGCACCTAAATATAATTCTCCCACCTTTGGATCATTTAATAATTCTCTGCCAGGTCCAGACATTGCATCTCGTCCCGATTCTAAAACATAACCTGTATCAGCCATTTCTAAAGCTTTCCGAGCATTTTGTTCTACTAAAACAATAGCAGTACCCGCTTGATTAATTTGTTTAATTTGCTCAAATACTTGCGTTACCAAAATGGGAGATAAAGCCGCAGAAGGTTCATCTAATAATAATAAGCTGGGTTCTAACATCAATGCCTTACCCATTGCTAACATTTGACGTTCCCCTCCAGATAGTGTACCAGCACGTTGACGACGGCGATCGCTCAATCTGGGAAACATAGTAAATATCTTATCTTTCAAAGGTTTGAGGGAAATATTCCGCACAAAAGCCCCCATTTCTAAATTTTCTTCTATTGTTAAAGATGGAAAAACATTAGCAATTTGCGGTACATAGCACATTCCCCGTTGCACGATTTGATTTGATTTTAAACCCGTAATATTTTCCTCTTTGAAAGTAATAGTACCTGTGTGGGGTGTCAAAAGTCCAAAAATTGTTTTTGCTAAAGTAGATTTACCAGCACCGTTCGGACCAATTACAGTTACTAATTCTCCTGCTGTAACTCGGAAATTTATACCTTGCAAGATATTTACATCTTTAATATATCCCGCATGAACATTTTCAACTTTTAATAAATAGTCATTAGTCATTAGTTATTAGTTATTAGTTATTAGTTATTAGTTATTAGCAATAGGGAACATCTAAGTTATTAGCAATAGGGAACAGGGAACAGGGAACTCTTAACAGGGAACCTGTAATTACTAATTGGTAACAATAATTTTCTGTCACCTGTCACCTGTCACCTGTCACCTGTCACCTATTCTGCTATTTTTTGCAATTCAGGATGTTCTTGCGGCAAAATTGCCCCTTCTACTGGACAAACTTGTAAACAGATGCCACAGTCGATACAGGTAGCAAAGTCAATCCAGTACCAATCACTGCCTTTGACGTTTTTGCCTGGACCTTCATGAATGCAAGCTACAGGACAAGCATTTACGCAGTCAGCAACGCCTTCACAAACGTCAGTTACTATTGTATGTGGCATTTTCTCGATCCCCTCTCTTTAATGAATCAGCAGTTTCTAGCGTAACAATTTGTAATGTTATCTGTTAACGGACTGCTTCAATTGTGGGTTTACCATCGGAGTTAATCCAGGCAATTTGGGCGATAGCGCGATCGCGTGCATAGTTCCGAATTGCTTCTGCATCCCTTCCCCCCAAATCCATTTCTACCCGCACTAAATGAGTAGAATCTCGCAATTTTTGGGCATAGGCAAAGGCCGCAGCATCAGCATTTTTGCTTTCTGGTACTACTAACCAGTTACTCGCGGGGGTAGTTTGCGGTAATTGCTGGGTAGATGACAGCACCTGGTATAAATCATCAATACTCAGTTCAAAGCCAATGCCAGGAATATTTTCTCCTTGGGGATGATATAGCCCTAAAAGCTGGTCATACCGGCCACCACGACCTAAAACCTGCGCTTGACCATCGGTGTTACTTACTACTTCAAACACAATGCCTGTATAATAGTCAATCGTTTGAATCAAACTTAGGTCAAGAATTAAGGAAATTTCCCCTTCTGATTCTAATAACTCTACCAGAGATTTGAGGTTGTTGATCGCCTCTAATTGGTGAGCATCTAAATCTAAACTGCTGACTTTTGCCAGGACATCTGCACTATTACCACGCAAATCCAGCATGATTCTAGCGCGTTGGTGCTGTTCTTCGCTGAGAGGTAAAGTATCTATAGTTACACGATCCAAATGAGCGATCGCATTTCTGACTTGACTTCTGACATGAGCGGGAAAAGCATCCAGCAGAGATTTAGTAATTCCCGCTTCACCTAAAATTAAATGCCATCCCCGCAAATCTAAAGCTTCTAAGCAATTAGCTACCAGCAGCAGCACTTCTGCATTTGCTAATAACCCACCAGTTCCCAGCAACTCTACCCCAGCCTGATAATACTCTTGCTGGCGATTATGGCGCTTTTCCCAATTGCGGCGGAACACATTAGCATTGTAATACAGCCGTTGGGGATATGTTGCTTCTGCCATCCGCGTCACTACAGTTCTAGCGATAGAAGCTGTCAGTTCTGGACGTAAGCCCAATTCCTCATCTTGCCCATTTTGCAATTGCATCACCATCTGGCGCTGAATTGCTTCACCTGCCATCAGCGTATCCATCCGTTCCAAAGTTGAGGTGATAATCCTGTGATATCCCCAACGATGAAAAACTTGTTGTAACCTATCTTCAATCCAGCGTTTTTGAGCCACATCTAAGGGTAATAAATCCCTAGCTCCCGCTGCTGGTTGATACACCATTATTTTTTCTTCCCACCAAACAAACCACCAAACAAACCGCCACTTCCAGACTTATCTGGTTGTGTATCTCCATTATCAGCAGATTTTTTCACCTGATTAGCACCAGATTGATTGCCTAAAAATTTATCAACTTTGGGTTTCCATTCCAAGGCCAATTTGTCATTAGGATCTAATTTCAGCGCGTTATCAAGGTAAATTTTGCCCATTTTTAGCTGATTTTGCCGTAAATATAGCATTGCCATCCAGCTGTGGCAACGACTATTTTTCGGCTCAAGCTTTAAGGCATCCTGTAATTCTACTTTGGCTTGGGCAAATTGGTTATTCTCAATTAGAGTTTGAGCGCGACGCAGGTACTGTTCTACTGGTGAATCTTCTTTGGGTAGTTGTAGTGAGGGTGGGGGTGGTACATTAGATTTTGTGGCAGGTTGAACAGATGGGGTTGTTGTCATCAACCTTCCTGCACGCCGCATCAGATATACTAAATTCAACTCACTAATTTGGGCAATAAATTGAGATGCTTGCTGTAATTCAGTAAATTGGATCTCGGCAATTTTGGCAAGTTCGTTTTTGTACAATAAGTCTAGATTGGGTGCGAGTGCTAATTGCTTGGCCACCTCAGTAGTTAGTTGCAATTCTGCTGACTCTTGTGCCAAACGCTTACCTATTTGCGACAGAACCAGCATATATTCTGCACGATTACGTTCTACAGACAGTTTTTCGTAAGCCGGGTTAACCAGTTTAGATAATAATTCAGTAGCTATATATTGTTCATGATTGTTGTTGACAACAGAACTATCTGGGTGCAAGCGACGGGCAATTTTGAGATAGCGTTTGCGGACTTCCCCAACACTCGCATCAACAGGAACACACAAAATTGCGTGATTATCTATGAAATCATATTTAAACAGTCCGCCATCTATTTTTAAAGACATATAGAAATTTTGCACCCAAGCAGTAATTTTTGTTAGTTTACCCTGTCAGTATTATGGAGAACAACTATTAGCAATTTCCCCATATTACCAAGCTGACAAAGGTGGAACTTGCATTAGTTCCTGGCTGAGAACATTATGAATATAACCATTAGTAGCCAGGATTCGGCCGGAATCGATTTGTAAATCACTGCCATTATAAGCCGTGACTTTACCTCCTGCTTCCTGCACTAAAATTATACCAGCAGCAACATCCCAAGGTGCAATACCTCTTTCCCAATATCCATCAACACGGCCACAGGCAACATAAGCTAAATCTAAAGCAGCAGAACCGCCCCGCCTCACACCTTGGGTAAGATGGGTAAGATGACAAAATTCTGCATAATTATTATCAGCAGTTTCCCGGCGGTCATAAGCAAAACCAGACGTTAATAAGCTTTTACTCAATTCAGAAGTTTGAGACACTTTCATAGGTCGGCGGTTGCGTGTTGCACCTAAACCAGCAGCAGCCCGGAATAGTTCATTATGGAAAGGGTCATAAATTACACCAACTTGTGGTACACCCTGAATCAATAGGCCGATGGAAACAGCAAAACAAGGATATTGATGGGCGTAGTTAGTTGTACCATCTAAAGGATCTATTGCCCAGAGGTATTCACTGGCTTGATTTCCCAGTTTTCCTGACTCTTCTGCAAGAATTGAATGTTGGGGAAAGTGACGGGTTAAAATTTCTAAAATCACCTTTTCCGAAGCTTTATCAGCTGCGGTCACTAAATCACCGGGTCTTCCTTTTTCGGTAGTTGCATCTTCTACTTTACCTAAATAATCTTGCAAAATTACACCAGCAGCTAAGGCAGCTTCAGTAGCAATATCTAGAAAAATTTGTAAGTTAGTCATTAGTGATTAGTTATTAGTTATTAGTCATTGGTTATTAGGGTTCTAATTTTGACTTTTGACTTTTGACTTTTGACTTGATTTGTCACCTATTCATCCGGCGAAATTCACCGGGAGTCTGACGCATGGGTTTTTCTGGGTTCCAGATGCCTTGTCCCATGAGTCTAGCCCAATGTTGGGCATTTTCTAAACGATGATCGTATTTGTGATTAGGCGATCGCCCTACAAATAGAGCATACCCTTGTTTGAGGACTTGTTCATTCAAAAACACCTGATTTTTCCACACATAAGCCAAATTTCGCCCAAATTTGTCTTTGTTTCCCAAGTCAAATTCCAGCTTGATAGATTTTTCACCATCACCAATCAACTTTTCTATCAGTGCTTTACCATCTTCTCCCCAAGGACGCTGACGCAAATCTGGCGCATCTAAACCGATTAAGCGGACTTGGGAAATTAAATTTGGTTGTTCTCCCATCCCCAGCACTTCTAACGTTTGTCCGCTGACCACCCGTGCTACCTTCACCTCAGCAGTCATGTTTAGCGGCTGATTTTTGGCTTGACAACTGACCAAAAACAACAAACAGGATAAGATTGTCATTTTTTGCGCCAAGATGCCCAGAGCGGGTACTAAAGCGGCTATTTTACCCTGTAAGTATCTGCACCCTGGTACAATCTTCATGTTTTTCCTCTAATCTTCATCTAAGGGTAAACCCGCTTTGACTTTGCCCTTACCGAAAAAGCGCCCAAACTGAAGTTCATAAACTTCATCTTCGTCTTGTGTTTCTACTTCTAAGTCAGAACGGGCATAACTCACACACAATAAAGCGTAACCTTTACGGCGTAACTCTGGGGATAGTCCAATGGCTTCCGGTTGGTAAATTTCTCCTGACAGCACCCTGACAGCGCAAGCTGTGCAAGCCCCATTTCGACAAGAAAACGGTAGTTCTATGCCATTATGCTCCGCTGTGTGCAGGATATAGCGGTCTTCTGGAACTTGCAGGGTGTATGATACGCCTGTTTGGCGGTTGTGAACTCTGATTGTGTGGGTCTGAACCATCTTGATTTTTGCTTGGGAATTTGGGATTTTTATTCATTGTAAAAATATCTTGTGAAATATTTGCATTTTTTGGGTTTTTGTTTTATTATTGAAATTCATGGCACCTGGAGAGGTGGCCGAGTGGTTGAAGGCGCAGACCTGGAAAGTCTGTAACAGGGTAACTTGTTCGTGGGTTCAAATCCCATTCTCTCCATAATCCTTACTGTGCATAGGTTTGGTACACTTGAACTAACTAGCCGTTGGTTTAACAGATTGGTTTAGTTGGTTGTATAAGTTTCAATTATTTTAATGTTGGTTTTTGTGAGATTTTCTTTATGTCTAGCGAAATCCAGAATTAATAAGTATGTACTTACTCAGGAATTATTAGCCATATATCCCACAATCCTTATGTAGCAAGGGTTTTAGGATAAAGTTACTACATTTTATTGATATAAAATCTCTAGAATCCTTACTGTATATAGATTTCAGCTACTTACTAATTGATTGATAAGTAAAATTTTAGGTGATCGCATAATTTTTGATAGTTTTACTTATCAGTTACTCACCCCAAAATACTTTGTATATATTTCTGAGAATGTATAACAATTTGTATAACAAAATGTATAAGGATTTGTATAAGGATTTTAGAGAAGGCTGAAAAGCTTGTTTTCTCGTTAGTAGGTTTTTATGGGGTATATATCTTTGAAAATCTAATACTATTTGTAATAGGATTTGTAATAGAAAACGTAATAGGTTTAGGGAATAACCCGTAACCAGAGTAAACGGAATGAAAGGATTTAACTTAGATGATAACGATGTGGTTAAACTCGATTCTTCGGAGAACCCTGCTGAGACGACGACATCAACCCACAATGAAGTTATGCAAGCAATCTGGGTAGCAGTTCGTTATCGGTTGAAAGAGTGGAGGCGAACCAATGATCTTGGTAGTTTCAGTAGAATTTTTTTTCATGGGGTACATGGACAAGTGTTGCGTGCAAGTGGAGGTGGCTGGCAATCTGGAGTGATTCGAGTTCGCTTGGAATTCATACCAGATGAACCAGAGGAGGATGACTTGCAAGACGCTGTATTGCTTCCACCGTCTAAAGAAAAATCACCACTAGATGATCTAAGAGCCGAACTCCTGATTAATGAATAATTGCACGGGTATTATCTATTTGTGCGATGCTTGGGTTTTAGGAAGTTTTGCTTATCAGTTACCCGCCAAAACAGCTAGAATTACCTGCCATTAGTTACCACTTCTACACAACAATATTTTAAAACCTTAAGGTTTTAAAATATTGTTTTCATCAAGACGTTATTTTGTCCTGCTATTTCCAGCCATTCCCATCATGTAGGGTAAGCAATTATGCCTACCCGTTTATTTTGACCTAGAAAGCTAGTTGCTGCTGTTTTCCAACTAATCGCACATCCTTGTACTTAACGGGGTCTAGAACTACCTTTTCTGGTTTCTTTTTAGCCGTCCCCTCCTTTACGTGAATCAGCTTTACTCCATAGCCAGGACAAACTTCACATACCTCAAACTTTCTACCTTTGGTACGTGGGGAAGTAAGGCTATCAGAGATTATTTCTACCCAATCACCGACTTCTGGCTGTGGGTCAATTTCTGTCATGCCGTCGGAAAGTGTTGGTCTTGATGGCAGGTGCGATAACACTTCAGAAAAAGTTTTAGTTTCAACGGTAACAGCGGTAACAGATGGCTGTAATCCTTGTCCGGTAGGCGTTACCGTAGGTGTTACCGTACCGTTACCGTTGTCTTCTAGCGGTAACGTTTTTGAGGCATCTGTTACCGTTGGTTGGGTGTCGGTAACGGTACGGTAACATAACGGTAACACTTGTCCTGTATGGCTTTCAGCTTCTGTTACCGTCGTTACCGTCAAATCCTCAACTTTTTTTAATTTCCACACAGAAGTAGTTTTCCCATTTCTGCGTACCTTGTGTCCGCTTGTGTACCCCAATCTAGTCAAAGCATCAGATATTGGTTTCCAGTCACCTGGTTTTAATGCTTTACCATCTGATTCAGGGTACAGGTAAGTATATATCTCAGGCATGGTTACATATTCCTCAGAATCTTTAACCCAACCTATTACCCGACAAGCATCTTCTACTGCATCGAACAATGGGTCAAAACTGGTATATTTTTCATTGTTAGCAGCACTAGCCACCTGCTCATCTTCTGATAACTCATAAGAGTATCCAGATTCAAATAGATTGTATGCACAAGCCCAAATCAAATCACGATATTCAAGTAATGATTGAAAATTGATTTTTCCTGGTATAGCTACAACCCAAAAACGAGTATGACCTGTAGGGTCTAAAAGGATATCTTGTTTGTTTGTGGATGCGACTAAAACCGAGCGCCTATGTAGTGTAACGGTTGATCTGCCATAAGGTAATACAACCTTGTCGAACGGGTCACTAATTACAGCTTTAAGGTTAGCTACATCTGTTTTTCTGTATACCTTATCAAATTCTGCTATCTCGTTAAACCATGCTGAATGCAAAGACATTAAATCATGTTTATCAGTAGTTCCTTTGTAAGAGGAATTAAAGAATTTATCTCCTGCTAATTCCCTCCAAAAACTAGATTTACCCGCGTCTTGTTTACCATAAAAGACACATACCCGTTTAAAGAAACAACCAGGCTTGAATACTCTATTAACAGCGGCTACCAATGTTTTAGTGATAAAGGTTAGATGCAATTTATCTTGTACTCCAGTAATCTGACTAAGCATTTTATGGAGTTCAGATAATGCTGTTTTGGTATCTAGACTTGTGGCTTTATCCTTGACAGAATTTAGGTATTCTACTACTGGATGATACGCATTGTTTCTAGCTACTTCTATCAGGTAGTCAATGGCATAACCTTTTGATAGTTCTAACCCTGTTTCTTGACTGATATGGATAAAGGAACTATCAATATAGTATTCTTTACCATCCTTTTCTATCTCATTTGTCATCTGATTTAGTCTGATTCTATCTCGGTAGAATTCAGCTAACAGAGAAACCGTAGCTGCATGGCTCTTAGAGTTGCTACCTGATTTCCTAGACTTACTACTATTATTTGCTACTGGATATTTTTTTTCCCAGTCATCCAGTGAGTAAGCTTTTTCTAGTAATGCTTTAACCCCGTCTGTATCTAGCTTGTGGTAATTGATGTAATCGTCGATGCCTTTTTCTTCATCACTCACTGGTACGCTCCTATCCTTTACCCATGTACCAGATGCTATCAAAACATCGTAGCCAGCAGCTATTAATTTTTTAGCTAAGGCACGTTGAGCTAATAATACATTCGTATTTGTGAATATATCCCCATCAAAAATTATTCCAACCTTAGTTACGCCTTTTAGGTTCTCCCTTCTTAACGCTGGTACTAACTGCGGTTCTCCTAACTTTTTGGGTGTTAATCCCATATTCACCCCACATATAGCTATGGCATAAATTCCTTTCGCTATCAGAGACAATGCTTTGAAAAATCCTTCTACTATCCACAGGCGGTCATTCTTGCCGACGTAAGACACTATTCCAAACATTCCTTCATACACAGGAATCATTGCATCGTATGGCTTACCTTTAGGGGTTACATACTTAATTTGCTTCCCGTCTTTGTCAGAGAAAGGTTTATCAGGTCTATATTGAGTCTGGTCATTCTCTCCCTTGAGTATGTATCCTTTACCAGAACGCTTGACATTATCGAGCAGTAAGTCAATGGGTATTCCTCTAGCGATAGATAATCCTTCTAAGGTATCAATGCCTAGCCCGTTAGCTGTTGATATCATTGTTCTTATTTCCTATCTTTTTTTTGTTGGGTGGATAGGAAACAGCGCGTTTAGTATGATAAGATTAGTCCATCCTATTAGGATTCCTATTAGGATTTGTAATAGGACTGGCATAAAAACCAGGTACTATTAATCTCAAAAGATGACTAGCAAAAGCTTTTAATTGGTGATAAGATACCACTAAAGAAGCTTTGTAAGACATCTAAACGCATCTCTGTTTCCTAGCGTCTAGTTCAAAAACAAACTTGCCGGAATGGTTTGAACTTGACACCTTAAAGATTAGAATACCACGAGCCACACATAGGCTGGTGGTATTTGTGTTTTATGGCTACTCCTCCTCACTACTTGCGTAAATCCCCTTAATATCAATCCCCAGTCCATCAATACGTTCTCTGATTGACGCTGCAAGCTTTCTTGCTTGTTCGTAGCGCGGTGATGTTTTCTTGGCTTCACAGGTTGTTTCCCAAGTTCCAATCTCAATATCTAACTCAATCAGGAAAGCGTACAAATCATCAAGTTTTCCAGCGATAGGTACAGGAATCCATTTTTGTACCGTATCAGCACCGTATTTTTTACTTCTACCACCACCGGGGTTACGCTTTCCGGTTTTAGGTACACCTTTAGGCATAGTTTTAGATCCAAATAATGTTTGTGTGAGATCGCCGCAACATCCTGGTTATTGAGTAGAGATCATCAAACCGCTCAAATGCCCTCTGTGTCTTGGTTATCTTATTAATATCACATCAATAAGATAAAAGCAAAGAGTATGAACGTACTATTTTGTTATTGTTGTGACGAAATAAGATGTATAAGGATTAATGCTATCTGCTATCTTCTCAGGATTTTAGTAGATACAAAAACCTAGTTATAGCTATCTACTTTAATGCTTTGTATATAAGGAAAAGTGATCTAAGAGATACTTGTCAGGTTGAGCAGATATGTATAAAATAAAAAATGCCCAATGTATAAATGTGAGCAAGACATCTATACACCAGGACTTCCCACTTGAATACACCAAGCAAGGCAAAATCACTATGACACAAAATGAATTGAGCATCAAGGCACTAGGTATTATTGATGCCATCAATAGATTAGAAATTGCTCAAGTATTATTTGATATAGCTGAGGAGCAGGTGTCTCAAGCTGCACCTGATGAGTCAGTTGTTCGTTGTCAGTTGCTGCTAGAAGCTTACAAGAATAGATACAGTGAAGGCATGGCAGAATTAAGACAAGCGGTTGAGGAATTATCCTCTGAGATTAAACAACCACAACGACCTGCTTTGACCCTGGTAGGCTAAATCTTCCACATCCAACTAAACACATATTCCCATTACAGATACCACTTTCAAGTTTTTTGGAGGTGGTTTTCTTGTGTGTACTGAAATTTTGTGAAAGTGAAATTTAGTTCTTAATTGAAAGAGGTATATGTTTTTATTTGTATAACAATTTGTATAACAATTTGTATAACGATTTGTAATAGGATTTTAGAGAGACATAAAAACCCAGTTTTTAGGCTGGGTGATTTTGAGATATTAGTTTTGGGCTTAGATTTTAGACTTCTACAAACACCAAGTCCTCTTCCTTATAAATATCATCTGAAGCAACCCACCTAGTTGTTTTTATTTTGCTGTCTGGGTTAATTGCGAACGAGATATTCACCAGATTGTTCAACAGGTCAACTCCTATCACTTCAGCCTGAATAAACTCATCTAGTTCGTATTCCCAGTAAATTATCTCACCGATTTCTATTTCTATTGTTTCTTCTGTTTCAAGATCAAGCATTCTATTCTCCTTTTATTACATCAGGCAAACTGATTTTCTCTATATCTAGTTTAAGGTAATGTTCCTTAATTATCTTCTCTGAGTTCCCCACTATCTCAGCTAATTTATGGATAGGGTAGTCATTATTGGCATGATATGAAATCATTGTGTGTCTCAGTTGATAAGGTACTCTATATTTTATTCCCATTGCTTCTAGCAAGTTTCTCCAAACACCGTTTAATGCCTGTTGAGAGATACAGTTGTTTGTTTTGTTCCTAAACACATAACCTGTGGTAAAGTCACTACAACTAAATAATAACTGTCTTATCTCTTCATTGATAGGGAAATATCTTGATGCTACCGTTTTTGTTCCTTGTTTTTTAACGATAGTACCCGAAGCATTTACTTGATTCTCGCAAAACTTTATTCTATTTCTTTCAAGGTCAACGTTATCCCATTTTAAGGCTATTGCTTCACTAGGTCTGCATCCTGTTAGCCACAAAAAGTATACATACCAATAATACTGTTTGTGTGTTCCCTGTCTTCTAGCATATTGTTCTGATTTTAATGCTTCTAGAATCCGATAAACCTCACTAACTTTGAAAATATCCAGATCATCACTATCATCTTGAAAGTTTGATGATTGATTATTTTTTAGTTTAATACTCTCAAACAAATCACGATACTCTATGCCCCACTTTCTAGGGATATTACCTTGCTTGCTATTCCAATCCACTGCTGATACTATCCATTTCAATCTATCCTTTGATGTGTGTGGTGTACGATTCTTGTCAGAAAAAAACCACTTAACTAACTCACCCTTTTGCTCAAGCTTTTGTATAGGGCATTGACTAATAAGACTGCTTACAGTTGCAATAGTTGTTAGTACCGTACTCTCACCCCATGTATTCAAGCTTTTATTGTATTCAACGTACTTTAGCCATAACACCTGTACATCATCTTTCTCTACTACTCTTATATTCCCTTGCTTCTTATCCTTGTATCTATCTAATTCAGTCCTAGCTATTTGCTTCAATTGATCAAGATCAATCATTCCATCATCAGCGATTAGCATCTTGTTTATCTCTTCATCAATGATTGATGCAATATTTAAAGCATTAAGGTAATTACTTCCTACACCTATTGTCTTTCTGCCGTACTTATTGATCAGCCTAATCTGGTAGCTAGTAATATTGCCTTGCTTCATAGCGTTGATACCAAGGTGTTTAAAGTCTAGTTTTTGGTTCATAAGTCTTTAGTGTGGTTTAACTTGTTGGTTTAGTAAGGTGTTCCCACTCTAAATTTAACACTCAAACCCTGTACTAGCAATGGTTATAAGCTAAAACCACACAAATCTGGAAAGTCTGTTATGCAGAAATGTATACGAGGGTTCGAATCCCTCCCTCTCCGTTTTTAATGTTTAGTAGCTAACCAAAGAGATAGATACCCTCTATCTATTCTATGTATTAATTTTTTTTAAGTCGAAGCTCCTTAATGCAATATTTTAGTCGTGTTAAGGCACTATAGACATATATAGGAGGTTTAAGCCAGCATGGAAAAAATAGAACTTGAATTAGATAGACTTACCTTTGAAAGAGCAAAAACCCTGGCAATTGTCAATCAATCAACTTTATCAGAATTGATTTCTCATGTTATTGAGCGTTTAGCTGAAATTCAGGAAAACAAAGACCCGTTAATGGGATTATATGCTGATGTCCCTGAAATTGTTGATGACATTGTTGCTGAGGCAATGGAGAAAAGAGGACATAGCTGATTAAATGAATAAAGTAGAAAAATCCCTACTTGATACAGATATTCTTTCAGAAATTATTAAAAGAGCAAATCCTCGTATTATCACCAAGGCTAATACTTATTTAAGCCAGTTTGAGAAATACACAATTTCTGTAATTACAGTGATGGAAATTGTAGAAGGTTGGCAAAAACGCAAACAAGAACAACGTCTTCAGCAATTTTTAACTATTCTCAATTCACAGGAAATATTATCTTTTGATTTGGCAGAATCTGTATTAGCAGGTAAAATATATGCTGATTTAGAGACAACAGGAAAAAGAATTGGTTATCCTGATTGTATGATTGCTGCTATTGCTATCTGTCATGATCTAACTTTGGTGACTGGTAATTTATCTCATTATCAAAGAATTCAGGATTTAGGTTATTCGCTAATACTAGATAACTGGCGTTTATAGGAAAAAGTTTATAAACAATCTTTTCTGGCTTTTCTCATATCTTGAAGCCTCCTGTTTTCATCAATAAGTTGTTGAGCGCGAACTTCAATTTTTGCTCGTCGTTCAGGTGGGAGTTGTGCCATTATGTCACTTAGTTTTTTTGCCATATATTTAAATTAAAGTTAAATCTTGAGTCTATCCTCTGTCTGTAAATCTACAGGTGTTTATTTTTCATTGCATCTGTGGTACATTTAACTACTATAGAGCCAACATTCCTGTTTTTTGGTCTATTTTAAGATCCTCATGGCAGATAATACCAATAATAATGAATCTATTCTTAATGCCAGTGTAAGCGATCAAGCCTCAGAAGAGGACTATCTTGGTTTTGAACCTTACGTTGTAGCTATTGCTGAGTTCTTAACTAACCCTGAAACTAAACCACCTCTGACTCTTTCTATAGAAGGTGAATGGGGTAGCGGTAAGTCTTCTTTTATGAAGCAATTGGAAAAAGCTCTTAAACAGGCTGAGAGAAAGAAGTTTGACCAAAAGCTAAATGAGGAACAACAGGAATTAAAGGAATTCTTTCAAAAATTTAAACAACAAAATCTCAGAGAAAAAATCAAAAAAGCGAATTTATCCAATTTATTGAGTAATTTATTAAAATGGGTGAACTTAAAACTAGAACTGATAAAATATCGCCCACCAATCACAGTTTGGTTTAATGCTTGGAGACATGATAAAGCAGAAGCACTTTGGGCAGCTTTTTCATTAGAATTTCTGCGGCAAATTTCTCAGATTCGCCATAAGCGTGATGTATTGCCTATCCTAACAGGTAATATTAAATTGTTTTTTCTGCGTTTAAACTGGGGTCAGGGAATTTCATATTTGTTTTTAGCACTGGTTGGTTTATTAGTCCTGATAGCATTGTCTGTATATGCTGTCAGGAAAGGAGATAGTTTATTACAGCAAGGCGGAGAAATGAAGCAAATAATTGCTTTATTTTTTCAAAAACAATTAAATCTACCAAGGTTTATTCTTAGGGTTATTATATATGGTTCTTCTATTATCGGTTTTTTCTCTCTTGTATTCAGACTTCTAAATATTGGTAATCCTAAAAATGATTTAACTAAATATCTCAAATCACCCAAATACGAAAACCAGATTGAGTTTATTGAAGAATTTCATGGAGACTTCAAAAAGATTGTAGAGGCGTTCGCAGGACAAAATAAAGTATATGTTTTTATAGATGATCTTGACCGTTGTGAAATTACCAAATCTGCTGAACTAATGCAAGCTATCAACATGATGATAGCTAATGACCCACAATTGATTTTTATTTTGGGTATGGATGTGGATAAAGTAGCTGCGGGTATTGCAGTTAAATATAAAGAAATAATTCCCTATCTGGGATTTGATGCTAATTCTAGAAATAATCGTAGTTTATCTATAAGAGCCATAGAATACGGTTATAATTTCTTTGAGAAATTTGTCCAGATTCGTTTTCAAATTCCCCGACCTACAAAATATGATTTTCAAAGATTTTTAAACCATATTTCTCCTCGGAAAACTAGAAAAGAAATAATTCCAAACAATAGACAAAATACAACTCCAATAGAAGAAAATAAAGAGGAAATATTTAGTATAGAAACTGAAACTTCAACATCTGAAGAACAGCGTAATAGGCGAATTGAATATATCAAAATAACAACAGGTGAAGATTCAGAAGTAATTCGCAATATTGCTTTAATGGTTGCGCCTGCTTTAGATTATAATCCTCGGCGTTGGAAGCAATTCCTGAATCTATTCCGACTAAAAGCATATATTGCGGCTTCGACAAATTCAATTACTGCTGATGTGTCGGAAAACAATTCCAGGAGATATTTAACCTTAGAACAGTTGGGGAAATTTACAGCTATCAGTATCAAATGGCCACGACTGATTATGGATTTGAATACAGACCGTCAATTACTCAAAAATTTGCAAGAAGGCGCTCTTAAACTTTCTGCTGATTTTAGTGAATACAACGAAACTACAAAATATTGGGGAAGTAAACTAAAGCTGGTTGAATTGCTTCGCTATCCAGCAGTTGGTTCTATTCGTGTAAAACGCTGGATTTTAACAGATGAGCAACAAAAATATAGCTTTGCTAATGTAGATGTAGCAACACTGCTACAAGTTTCACCAGCCGATGATCTCAGTTCAGAAAAAGGTATAGACTATACTAGACTGAGTGATCTACTCAGAGATGGTAATTGGAAAGAAGCTGACTATGAAACTTATCAAGTGATGCTCAAAGCTGTAAGTGTTGAGAAAGCTGGCAATATATTAGCAGAAGACGGTAGTAATATATTAGCAGAAGACGGTAGCAATATATTAGTAGAAGACGGTGGCAATTTCTTAACAAAAGAAAAACTATTAGACTTTCCTTGTATTGACCTCAACACAATAGATAAACTATGGGTAAAATATAGTAATGGTCAATTTGGATTCAGCGTCCAAAAGGAAATTTACATAAGCGTAGGTGGCATAGTTGATGGCAATTATAACAAAGAAGCGTTTGAAAGATTTGGAGATCAGGTAGGATGGAGGGTAGATGGAAAATGGATTGAGGATGTGTTGGAGGAGGTTAGTTTTAGCACCTCAGCACCCAGGGGACACCTTCCGTCGATTTGTGATTTTGGTTCTTCCTTGGATGACCTTGACCTTTGGATTTTCTATCGCATTGATACTTGTAAACTATAACATCTAAGACTTTCTGAAAATTGTAAATATTTCTTACAGCCCTGCTTTTCCACGCTAGAATCAACATTTCTAAAATTCGTTATCTGGTATAGATTATGAGTGAAAATAGGATCAAAGAAATTATTTTCTTAGTTGAAGAAGATAATGAAGGCGGTTATATTGCTAAAGCTATTAATCAATCAATTTTTACTCAAGCTGATAGTCTTTCAGAACTGCGAGAATTAATTAAAGATGCTGTTCATTGTCATTATCCTGATGAACAAAATTGTCCTCAATATGCTATAATATCCACTAACCAAAACCGAGATACCAAATATGAAAATAATTATAGATAACCTAGAACCCAACCTAGTCGAAAAACTCAAATATCAAGCAGAACAAAATGGACGCACTCTAGAGTCTGAGTTAAAACTTATTTTAACACAAGCTGCTGCAAAAATCCCCCACAAATATTTTCAGAAACAACCATTAATTCCCTTAGAAACATTAGCAGCACAGGTAAAGGAGTCCTTAGATAATACAGGATATGATTCCCATGAAAAAATTATTGATTTAATTCAAGATGTGAAAAAAGAAATGGCTGAAGAACATTTATTAAAAGCACAGCATCAAAATGAGTCATGAAATCCCTCAACGTCTATTTTTAGATACTAATATTTATATTATTGGTGTCGCTAACCAGAATAGTTATGAAAGAAAAATATTAGAATCAGTTGGTTTTAAACAACCTTCATCTGTAGAAATTATTATTTCAGAAGAGTTATTAGATCAGATTTTACGAGTGTCTAAACGTTTATATAACAAAGATTGGGGTAGTCAAATTGTTGCTCGAATTTGGCAGCAATTACAAGTTATTTATGTAAATTTTACCGTTGATGAATGGCTAAAGATAGAAGAATCAGGATTAATTCCTCGTGAAGACATTGGAGTTTATTTAACTGCGAGTAAGGGTGAAACTCAATGTTTTGTTTCTGCTAATTATAAACTAATTCGTTGTTTAGTTCAAGAAACAAAAGAGTTTGAATGTTTAACTCCTCAAGAATTTGTCAATAAGTATTTAGAATAAATTTTTATTTTTCACCAATAAACTCAATAAATTGAGATACAGCATCATATTGATCAGGAATTGCTAAAAACTGCAACAATAACTCCTTGTCCAAATCAGGTAAAAAGCGACTTCGGTTTACTTCTTCATATTCAAAAACGGCATTTAAACTAAAAATTTGGATTTTATTATTCTTCCAAAACCAAACTTCTGGAACTCGCTTAGGTTTATATAATTCAGTTCTCTTGATTGTGCCACTACTAACTATAATTTCAATTACAATATCAGGAACTTCTTTATTAGTACCAATACAATAAGACTCATCCGGTGTTCCCGAAGCATAACCAGATTCTTCTAAAGTGAAACCACCCCTACCATAAAACCGAATCCCCTTATGTCTCATGTACGCTTCTAATAAATAGGAAAGGGTTTTTTTTACATATTCATGTTTATCACCAATAGGAGACATAATTTCCAGCACCCCTGCTAAATATGCCAATTTCACAGCATGATTTTCTTGTAACTGCACTTCAATAGTTTTAAACTGTTGCCAAGAAACACCAGGTACAGTTACCAGTTTTTCTTCTTCCTGTTCTAAAAGTGGAACTTTCATAGAAAAAACCGCTATACTTTGTTCATTGATTATACTCTATTGGCGAAATGAATTATTTAATTTCTACAAAAAGTTGCTTTCCTACAGCCTTTGCATATTTTTCTAGCGTCAAAATTCCTATATCTTCAGGATTATTTTCAATATTGACTATCAGAGATTCATCTAAATTTAACTGTTGTGCTAATTCTGCGGATGTCATTCCAGCTTCTATTCTTGCTGCTGCTAATAAAACACCCAATTTAAAGCTGATATATCCAGATTCAAAATTTTCTGCAAAGTCAGCATCATTATCTTTACGTTTAGCAATGTAATTTTCTAGATCACTCTTCATTTTCTCTACTTACCTTTCTATTCAAATAGTCTTGTTTTCTCTGTTCTGCCAGTTCAATTTCTTGGGGTGGTGTTTTTTGCGTTTTTTTAGCAAATCCATTAGTTAATATCACCAAATTATCACGGTCAAAAAAACCAAGTAATCTAAATATATCATTACCAAATTGAACACGAACTTCCCAAATATCATCAGTGTTTACCAATTTTTTAAAATATTGGCTGGGAACAGTATCAAACTCTTGTATAAGTTGTAAAACCCAAATCACTTTTTGCGCTTGTTTTCCAGATAGAGAATCAAGAAATTCTTCAATAGGGCATTTGTCTGAATATGTACGATAAAAAATAATCTCTCTCATTGTAAAAAGCTTACATAAAACCTTAATTCTGGAAATAATCCCATAACTTTACGCTTAATTACATTAATTTTCATCAACTTTGCCGGAGATTTACCTATTCAGCACATTCTCAATGATCGTAAAATCGGCTAAAATGGCAAAATGTCATCAAAAACCGATTATCCAAATATAACTATAATTTTACCCAGTCATCCCCAGTCTGAACACTAACGCACCAGGTGAAATGTTGTAGCGGGGGAAAATCAAGTTAAAAATAAGTAGGTTAAAGAAACGGGGAAACTAACGTGAGTTCTGGATTTGATTACGATTTAGTGATTGTTGGCGCGGGTGTAGGTGGTCATGGCGCAGCCCTACACGCTGTCAATTATGGTCTGAAAACAGCGATTATTGAAGCAGCAGATATGGGAGGAACCTGTGTTAATAGAGGTTGTATTCCCTCTAAGGCGCTGCTGGCTGCTTCAGGAAGGGTGCGGGAGTTACGCAACGCTCACCACCTGAAATCTTTGGGAATTCAAATTGGTAATGTAGAATTTGATCGGCAAGCGATCGCAAATCACGCCGATAATCTTGTTTCTAAAATTCAAGGTGACTTAACCAACAGCCTCAAACGCTTGGGAGTTGATATTATCCGGGGTTGGGGAAAATTAGCAGGTTCACAAAAAGTCACCGTCTCTACAGATAGCGGTGAAAAAACCATCACCGCGCAAAATATCATTCTTTCCCCCGGTTCTGTTCCCTTCGTTCCTCCCGGAATAGAAGTAGACGGGAAAACAGTCTTTACCAGCGACCAAGGGGTAAAATTAGAATCTCTACCCCAGTGGATAGCAATTATTGGTAGCGGTTACATCGGTTTGGAATTTTCCGATATTTACACCGCTTTGGGTTGTGAAGTGACAATGATTGAAGCCCTGGATGTGTTAATGCCAGGATTTGACCGCGATATTGCTAAACTGGCAGAACGGGTTTTAATTACTCCCCGCGATATTGAAACCAAAGTAGGAATATACGCCAAAAAAATCATTCCTGGTTCTCCAGTAGTAATTGAATTGGCAAATTTCCAAACTAAAGAAGATTTAGAAGTGTTGGAAGTTGATGCTTGTTTAGTAGCTACAGGTCGCATCCCCGCTACTAAAAATCTGGGTTTAGATTCTGTGGGTGTGGAACTGGATAAACGGAATTTTATCCCTGTTAACGATGGTATGGCCGTACTTTCCGCCGGTGAAGTAGTCCCCCATCTGTATGCAATTGGTGATGCTAACGGGAAAATGATGTTAGCTCACGCAGCTTCGGCTCAAGGTATCATTGCGGTAGAAAATATCCTGGGTAAAAACAAAAAAGCAGATTATCGCAGTATTCCCGCAGCAGCTTTTACCCATCCCGAAGTTAGTTATGTGGGTTTAACAGAAACAGCTGCTCAAGAATTGGGTTTAGCGGAAGGCTTTGAAATTGGAACCAGTAAGAGTTATTTCAAAGGCAATTCTAAAGCTTTAGCAGAAAATGAAGCTGATGGTATCGCTAAAGTGATTTACCGTAAAGATACAGGTGAAGTATTAGGTGTGCATATTTTCGGTTTACACGCTTCTGATTTGATTCACGAAGCATCCGCCGCCGTTGCTAACCGTCAATCTGTAAAAGACCTCGCTTATTTAGTTCACGCCCATCCTACACTATCAGAAGTGTTAGATGAAGCCTACAAACGAGCGATCGCAAGCTAGAAGAAGGTGACAGGGAACAGGTGACAGGTGACAGAAAGAAGGCAAGAGGCAAGAGGCAAGAGGCAAAAGGCAAGAGCTTTTGAATTTTAAATTTTGTATTTATTTCTCCCCTGCTCCCCTGCTTCCCCTGCTTCCCCTGCTTCCCCTGCTTCCCCTGCTTCTCTTCCCAGTCCCCAGTCCCCAGTCCCCAGTCCCCAAAATGCAAATCCGTCGTCGTTCACCTAGTCCAGCTATTGATGTCTCTGTTATTCGCTACCAAGTAGTGTTAGATGATACAGCACCAAATAATATTTTAGAAGAAATTGTTTGGCAAAAAGAAATAGAAGTTGAGCAAATGCGGGAAAAGCTGCCGTTGCGAGAATTGCAGAAAAAAGCCCTCTCTGCACCTCCTACCCGCGATTTTGTCGGTGCATTACGTGAAGGTAAAACCAAACCCGCACTCATAGCAGAAGTAAAAAAAGCTTCTCCTAGTAAGGGAGTGTTACGGACAGATTTTGACCCTGTAGAAATCGCTAAAGCCTATCAAGAAGGTGGTGCTAGTTGTCTTTCAGTTCTCACAGATACAAAGTTTTTTCAAGGTAGTTTTGAGAATTTATCTCTGGTGCGTGCTGCCGTAGATTTACCATTATTGTGTAAGGAATTTATCATTTATCCTTATCAAATGTATTTGGCGCGAATTAATGGTGCAGATGCGATTTTATTAATTGCGGCAATTCTCAGTGATCAAGATTTACAGTATTTTGTCAAAATTGCTAATAATCTCAATATGGCAGCTTTGATTGAAGTTCATAGTTTAGAAGAACTTGACCGAGTTTTATCCTTAGATGGTGTTGCTTTAGTTGGTATAAATAATCGCAACCTGGAAGATTTTTCCGTTGACTTACAAACTACCTGTCAATTACTGAAAGACAGAGGTAGTCAATTGCAGGCTAGAAATATTTTGGTAGTGAGTGAATCAGGAATTCATACCCCAGAGGATTTAAGTGTAGTGCAAACAGCCGGCGCATCAGCCGTACTCATCGGTGAATCTTTGGTAAAACAACCAGATCCGAAATTAGCAATTACTAATCTTTTTAGCGGTGACAGGTGACAGGCGACTGGGAAGAGAGCAGGGGAGCAGGGGAGCAGGGGAGCAGGGGAGGTTAATAACCCAATTACCAATTACCAATTACCAAACTTTGTTTGCTATGTAACAATTTATTTAGCAAGAGATCAACTCTTTTTAAGCTAAAGTCTCACATTAGCAATCTTACATGAACTTCATGGAGCAACTTCCTTTACCTGCGCCTATCCACTACGAACTTATACTCCAACTGTTAGAAAAGCAAACAATGGGTGCTGTAAATAACAACCAGAATTTACGGCACGAAGTCAGTCAGCTAATTATTACCCTGCGAAAAGCTGCCGCACAACAAAAGCGATTAGAGGAAATTTGTCAAGCTTCTTCTTTCGCTGTAGACCATCGGTGGTCCATCAATCATCAGAGCGGAAAAACTGTTACTCCTGATTGATACCTAGAGCAGATGTCACGCTCTCAGTTACTATAAACTGATGACAACTGATTGAATTTGTAGATAAATATCTAAAATTTGCCATCAGATTTAACCATCCTCACACAATTTTGACTCTTATTGGATTTTTAGGATAGAGATAATGGACGATAAGTTAATGTTGATGATTCCTGGACCTACACCAGTTCCAGAAGCGGCTTTACTGGCATTGGCCAAACACCCCATCGGACACCGTTCAGGTGAATTTAGCAGTATGATGGGGGAGGTGACAGCAAACCTCAAATGGCTGCACCAAACTGAAAGTGATGTACTGATGCTGAATGTCAGCGGTACTGGTGCGGTAGAAGCGGGGATGATTAATTTTCTTTCTCCAGGCGATCGCATTTTAGTCGGTTCTAACGGTAAATTCGGCGAACGTTGGGTAGAAGTTGGTCAAGCTTTTGGTTTAAATGTGGAAACTGTCACCGCAGAATGGGGACAACCTTTAGACCCTGCTAAGTTTGGAGAAATATTACAAGCTGACACCAACAAAGAAATTAAAGCTGTCATTATCACCCACAGCGAAACTTCCACAGGTGTAATTAATGATTTGGTAGCTATTAACAGTCATGTGAAGGAACATGGTGAGGCATTAATTATTGTTGATGCTGTCACCAGCTTGGGTGCTTACAATGTTGCTGTCGATGCTTTGGGTTTGGATGTCGTTGCTTCCGGTTCTCAAAAAGGCTACATGATACCCCCCGGTTTAGGGTTTGTGTCTGTGAGTCCTAAAGCGTGGGAAGCTTACAAAACTGCGAAATTGCCAAAATATTATTTAGATTTAGGTAAATACCGCAAATCGACCGCTAAAAATACAACTCCTTTCACTCCCCCAGTTAACTTAATTGTGGCACTACACACCACCTTGGGAATGATGAAAAAAGAGGGTTTGGAGTCGATTTTTGCCCGTCATGAACGCCAAAAAAATGCGACTCGTGCGGCCATGAAGGCTTTAAATTTACCACTGTTTGCAGCTGATGAATGCGCTAGTCCAGCTATTACCGCCGTATCAGTACCGGGAATGGAAGCGGATAAAATTCGGTCATTGATGAAAAAGCGGTTTGATATTGCTTTAGCTGGTGGACAAGACCATTTAAGCAATAAAATTTTCCGTATTGGTCACTTGGGATTTGTGAGCGATCGCGATATCCTCAGCTGTATCGCATCATTGGAAGTTGTACTTTCAGAACTCGGTTATGAAAACTTTAACCCCGGTGCTGGTATAGCCGCCGCCGCGAAATTTTTTGGATAATAGTCATTAGTCATTAGTCATTAGTCATTAGTCATTAGTCATTAGTCATTAGTCATTAGTCATTAGTCATTAGTCATTAGTCATTAGTCATTAGGAACAGAGAAAATTAACCTTCTAACTCCTGACTCCTGACTCCTGACTCCTGACTCCTGACTCCTGACTCCTGACTCCTGACTCCTGACTCCTGACTCCTGACTCCTGACTCCTGACTCCTGA
>RDYJ01000267.1 GCA_004293145.1 Nostocales cyanobacterium
CGCCTTGGTTAGCTTTCATCCCTTGCCTAAAGTACGTATAAGTTTTTCCGCCACGCTCCAAAACTTAACCTCAAGGGTTTTCATCTGTTTTCTTATAAGTAATGGGACAGAATTAATTACAAAACTAATTTTCCTATTCCCTGTTCCCTGTTCCCTCTCTCAACGAGTGAACTAAATTTTATCCAACTACTTAAAGATATTATCAATTTTTGCCTGTATGTATGATACATTATTCTTGAGTTCAAGAAGCGTAGATCCTTGAAAAGCGGTGAAAGTCCTGATCTGAGAGTGCGGAGAGTTAGAATTAACCTAACCATAGCTCCTGTGTGCCAGGAAATCCTATAAATTAGAGGAAATAAAACATTTTTAAGAGTAGCTAATCAAATCAGAACTCAAAAGAGTAAAAGTAGTTTGGAACTCTATCTTATGATAGAAACCGAATAGAGCGGCTTGTAGTTAGCCCTGTAAGGTGTAAACCTTACCAAACTAGAAATATTTGACCATATTTTTAGTAACTATAAAGTGACTATTTTAATTCGGCTATAAATGTCTATTCTTTTTTGCCATTACTTAGGGAATAGGAAAAAGATTTTCCGACAGAATTTTATGTCTATTTTATGTCTATTTTCTGCCTGGCGGCACGCTACACGTTAGCGTTCACGTTTTGTACCGTAGGCATAGATTCACGAAGTGGCATAGAAACCCTAGTTAACCATTTAATAGTGCTTCTACAAATTCATAGCTAGAGAACGGACGTAAATCTTCTATTCCTTCCCCTGCACCAATAAAGCGAATTGGTAAACCTAACTGTTTTACTACTGCTAAGGCGACACCGCCTTTTGCTGTTCCATCCAGTTTGGTTAAAACTACGCCACTAAGTTGGGCAGCTTGGGAAAATACTTCAGCTTGTTTTAATCCGTTTTGTCCCAAAGTTGAATCTAAGACTAAGAGTGATTCTACATGAGTATCTGGAGCTTTTTTATTAATAATGCGGCGAACTTTACTCAATTCGTCCATTAAGTTCTTCTTGTTTTGTAACCTACCAGCGGTATCTATCAATAATAATTCTGTACCTCTAGCTTGGGCT
>RDYJ01000068.1 GCA_004293145.1 Nostocales cyanobacterium
GGCTCAACTTCATTCGATCGTTCCATTGATTCACTAGGGTGAATCTGCTACGATATCTATGTGAGCCATCGCATTGTTGGACTTTTGAAATTCCTTTCCGGCTGCGCAGCATCATTTGGCAATTGGTTTAATTATCCGTTTTCAAAGTATTAGCGAAAGTGTGAAGAAACAGTCAAACCGAATTTTGGCAATTGGGCAACAATTGGGTTTAAATGGGGCGATTTATTCAGCAGAGAATGAAGCTACTCTATGGCAACGATTACCAGAAACAATACATTCTGATGTTAATAATTCTGTAATTACTTGCAAAATAGGAGTATTACCAACTGCTGCGGTGGAGGTGATTAATCAGATTAAATTTGGGTTGATTCATTTAAGTAGTGGTTTGGGTTTAGTGCGGTTAGAAAATCAAAATCAAGTTTTGGCGTTGCGTAATTTATGTGAAACTAATTCTGGTTTTTTAAGTGTTTTATCTGCACCTGTGGAGATAAAAGAAAAGTTGGATATTTGGGGTTATAATGGTAATGCTTTACATATTATGCGGGGGATTAAGGAACAGTTTGATAGTAGTTATATTTTAAGTCCTGGTCGGTTTGTTGGTGGGATTTAATATTTAAGAATAACGAACCACGAAGACACGAAGAACACGAAGAAAGAGGGGAAGAATATAATGCAAGTTTCAGATGGTGCTGTTAATAATACTGCTAGTATTAAGAATTTAAAGGGGTTTGATGCAAGTCATCCTCCTGATCCAAAGTTGATCGATAGTTGTGTTCATTGTGGTTTTTGTCTTTCTACTTGTCCCAGTTATCGGGTAATAGGAAAAGAGATGGATTCACCTAGAGGTAGAATCTATTTAATGGATGCTATTAATGAGGGTGAAATCGCTTTAAATACTGCTACTGTTGAACATTTTGATTCTTGTTTGGGTTGTCTTGCTTGTGTGTCTACTTGTCCTTCTGGTGTGCAGTATGATAAGTTGATTTCGGCAACTCGTCATCAGGTGGCAAGAAATTATAACCGCAGTTTTTCTGATAAGTTAATCCGTCAGTTGATTTTTTCTCTGTTTCCTAATCCTGATGTTTTAAGAATTTTACTACTTCCGCTTTTTGTTTATCAAAAGTTGGGGGTTTCTAAGTTATTACGTGCTACTGGGTTAGTGAAAAAAATCTCTCCCCGGTTAGCTGCTATGGAGTCTATTTTACCGGAAATTACTGTTAAGTCTTTTCAGGATAATTTACCAGATATCATTCCTGCAAAGGGTGAAAAAAGATATCGTGTTGGTGTAATTTTGGGATGTGTGCAACGTCTGTTTTTCTCTCCTGTGAATGAAGCAACGGTGCGGGTTTTAACTGCAAATGGTTGTGAAGTGGTAATTCCTAAATCTCAAGGTTGTTGTGCTGCACTTCCTGAACACCAAGGACAAACCGAACAAGCAAAAGCTTTAGCAAGACAAATGATTGATAGTTTTGCTGATACAAATGTTGATTTTGTGATTATCAATGCTGCTGGTTGTGGTCATACTTTAAAAGAATATGGTCATATTTTAGCTGATGATCCAGAATATGCAGAACCAGCTAAAGCGTTTGCAGCAAAGGTAAAAGATGCACAGGAATTTTTAATTAATGTTGGTTTGACTGCTGAACTTTCACCGTTAGCTGATAAATCTTTAACTTTAGTTTATCAAGATGCTTGTCATTTATTGCATGGTCAAAAAATCAGTGTTCAACCCCGTCAGTTATTAAGAAAAATTCCCGGAGTGACATTAAGAGAACCAATAGATGCAGCTTTGTGTTGTGGTAGTGCAGGGGTTTATAATATGCTGCAACCCGAAATTGCTGAAGAATTAGGTAAACAAAAAGCGCAGAATTTAATCAATACTGGTGCTGAATTAATTGCTTCTCCTAACCCTGGTTGTAGTTTGCAAATTAGTAAATATTTGCCAGATAAGAGTATTTCTGTTATGCACCCAATGGAGTTGTTAGATTATTCAATTCGCGGAGAAAAATTGAAGATGTAATATCATCTTATAGTGAAAAATTCTTACCCTGTGAGAATTAGTAATTGATAAGGGTTTAGCATTGCTAAACCCCTACAAATTATCCCTCTTCATCTGCGTACATCTGCGTTTATCTGCGTTTCTCCCATTGATAATTTTTCTATGAAAATACTCGTATTAAATGCCGGTTCCAGTAGTCAAAAAAGTTGTTTGTATGAAATTACAGACGCAACTCTTACCCAACAACCACCCCAACCTCTGTGGGAAGGGAAAATTAACTGGACTCAAGACGGAAATCAAGCGGAAATTGAGGTAAAAACAGCTACAGGTGCGGTATTGCAAGAATCAATTGCTGGTGACTCCCGTACAGCGCACGTCGCTTATATGCTTAATACTCTAACTCATGGTGCTACTCAGGTAATTAGTGATTTATCAGCAATTGATGTAGTGGGACATCGGGTAGTTCATGGTGGCTTAGATTACCGAGATAGTGTGATCATTACTGAAGATGTTAAAAATGCGCTCGCTCATCTTTCAAACCTAGCACCAGCACATAATCCAGCGGCTTTAGAGGGCATAGAAGCCATTGAACAAAGCTTAGGAAATGTTAAACAAGTCGCAGTATTTGATACTAGCTTTCACAGCACTTTACCTGATGCCGCTGCTATCTATCCCGGTCCTTATGAATGGGTAGAGCAAGGTATCCGTCGCTACGGCTTTCATGGGATTAGTCACGAATACTGTGCAAACCGTGCAGCGCAAATTCTCAATCGTGATTTAACATCTCTGCGCTTAATAACCTGTCATTTGGGTAACGGTTGTTCTTTAGCAGCGGTTAAAAATGGTCGCAGTATTGATACCACGATGGGATTTACACCTCTAGATGGTTTAATGATGGGAAGTCGTTGCGGTTCAATTGATCCAGGAATTTTAATTTATCTATTGCGTCAGTCTGATTACTCAGCAGAAAGCTTAGATTATGTTTTAAATAAAGCTTCTGGTTTACGAGGAATTTCGGGTATTTCCAGTGATTTCCGAGAAATCAAAGCTGCAATTGAACAAGGTAATGAGCGTGCTAAACTAGCTTATGATATTTACGTACATCGTTTGCGCTCTGGTATCGGTTCGATGTTGGCTAGTTTAGGTGGTTTAGATGCGTTAGTATTCACCGCTGGAGTAGGCGAAAAATCCGCTTTAATTAGACAAGCAGCTTGTGAAGCGTGGGAATTTTTGGGATTGAAAATAGACCATGAAAAAAATCAACAACAGCCAATTGATGTAGATATTGCTACAGATGAATCAAATGTGCGAATATTAGTTATACACACACAAGAAGATTGGGCTATAGCTCAACAATGCTGGCAATTATTACAGAAGTAAAAAAATTTAAAAATGTCATTTTGAATCTCTGAATATGTTGTTATCTCGTGAATTTTTAATTACCCCTTTAGTAGCTTGTTTCTGCATTTTAGGAATTAGCCTCAGTCAATACCCCAGACTACAAAAATTGCTAACCAGCAAACAATCTATGTCTGTAGAAACTCTAGTCAAAGACCAGGAGAAAGAAAGGTTGCGTCTGGAGTTACTCAAAGAAATACCTACTTTTGGTTATGATAACCTCATTGCCAATTGGGTGTATATAGATTTTCTACAATACTTTGGTGATAATGAAGTTAGAGAAAAAATTGGTTACACATTAAGTCCAGAATTTTTTGAAATTATACTTAAACATGATCCCAAATTTCGAGAAGCTTATCTTAATCTTTCTGTCAGCAGTTCTTTATATGCAGGTATGCCAGAAAGAACAATTACATTAATAGATAAAGGGTTAAAGTCCCTATCTCCTACCTTACCAGAAAAATCTTATTATATCTGGCGTTATAAAGGCACAGATGAGTTATTATTTTTAGGTGATTCCCAAGCCGCTAGAAATTCTTTTCTCAAAGCAGCAGAATGGGCTAGTCAACATGATGATCCAGAAAGTAAAAATGTAGTTTTTATATCCCAAAAAACTGCTGAATTTCTCCAACGCAACCCTGATAGTAAGTTCGCCCGCATTGCTACCTGGACAATGGTTCTACAAAATAACGTAGATGCAAGAACTCGCAAACGGGCAATTAAAGAAATTGAAAATCTAGGTGGTAAAGTAGTTATTAATCATGATGGTGTACCTGCGGTAACTTTACCTGAAAAAGATTAAGGTAATTCGTAATTCATAATTCATAATTCATAATTCGTAATGGTAATTGGTAAAAATAAAATTGATTACCCAGTCACCAGTAAAGAGTCACCTTTATGTATTGGTATTGTGGTAAATTAATCGAATCGCAAACGCTGGAATTAGATATTAATGATCCAGGTTTGATTTATGGAGCTACAGTTTTTACAACCTTGAGAGTTTATGATCATTCTCTTGATCATAGTTTAACTAACTGGAAAGCTCATTGTTCACGGTTGCAATTAAGTTTACAAACCTTCGGTTGGCCAGAACCAGACTGGAATTTTGTGCGTCAAGGTGCAGAAATTCTTTTACAAAACTTTCCCGTGATCAGAATTACTATTTTTCCCGATGGTCGAGAATGGATCACAGGTAGACTATTACCAGAGAACTTGACACACAAGCAAAATCATGGTATAATTGCTGCTCTTACCAAGCCAGAATTTGCTCGTTCTCTCCCCAACCATAAAACCGGCAATTACTTGAGTCCTTGGTTAGTGAGAAATATGGTTCAAGCTGTCAAAGCCGAAGAAGCGATTTTAGTAGATAGTCAGGGAAATTGGTTAGAAACTAATACAGGTAATCTTTGGGGATGGCAAGATGGCTATTGGTGGACACCACCCCTGGATGTGGGAATATTGCCGGGAATAGAGCGATCGCATATCATTAAACAGCTACAAAATCTGAAAATCACTGTCCAGCAAGAACCCTGGACACCACAGCTAGTCAAAAAATTAGCAGCGATCGCCTACACTAACAGCGTTGTCGAGATAATTCCCATCCATACCGTACATCAGCCCACAGGCTCGTTAGAATATAATCCTAAGCATCCTTGCTTTTTAGAACTTAAAGGATTATTTCTACCATGACAGGAACGCCATTTTGGTATATCTTAAGATAAGTTAACATAATTCTCATAAAGCAATCTCTATATTGAGAGACCTTACACTAACGTACAAAAAATCCAGGAGGATAGACCTCAGTGAATAAAAGATGGAGAAATGCGGGGCTGTATGCACTGCTGTTTATTGTAGTAATTGCTTTAGGGACAGCGTTTTTTGACAACCAACCCCCTCAAGTAGAAACATGGCGCTACAGTGAATTTATTCAACAAGTTAAACAAGACAGAGTAGAAAGAGTCAGTCTGAGTTCAGATCGTTCTACAGCAATTGTTACGCCCAAATACGACGCAAATAAAAAGCGTGTCACCCTAGTTAACGATCCAGATTTAATCAATACTCTGACAACTAAAGGTGTTGATATAGCAATATTACCCCAAACCGATGAGGGATTTTGGGTTAAAGCACTGAGCAGCTTATTTTTCCCTGTATTGCTGCTGGTTGGCTTATTTTTCTTACTCCGTCGCGCTCAAAGCGGTCCCGGTAGCCAAGCAATGAACTTTGGTAAATCTAAAGCCAGAGTACAAATGGAACCCCAAACCCAAGTTACCTTTGGTGATGTTGCGGGTATTGACCAAGCCAAGCTGGAATTAAACGAAGTTGTAGACTTTTTGAAAAACGCCGATCGCTTTACCGCCGTTGGTGCAAAAATTCCTAAAGGTGTATTGTTAGTTGGCCCTCCTGGTACTGGTAAAACCCTCCTCGCACGTGCGGTAGCTGGAGAAGCTGGTGTACCCTTCTTCTCAATCTCCGGTTCTGAATTTGTGGAAATGTTCGTTGGTGTGGGTGCTTCCCGCGTCCGTGATTTATTTGAACAAGCTAAAACCAACGCTCCTTGTATCGTCTTCATTGATGAAATTGACGCAGTAGGTCGTCAACGGGGTGCAGGTTTAGGTGGTGGTAACGATGAACGGGAACAAACCCTCAACCAGTTACTCACCGAAATGGATGGTTTTGAAGGTAACACCGGCATTATTATTATTGCTGCTACCAACCGTCCTGACGTTTTAGATGCTGCTTTATTGCGTCCTGGTCGTTTTGATCGTCAAGTTGTCGTAGACCGTCCCGACTACGGTGGACGTAGCGAAATTCTCAAAGTTCACGCACGGGGTAAAACCTTATCCAAAGATGTGGACTTGGATAAAATTGCTCGTCGTACTCCTGGTTTCACCGGTGCAGACTTATCTAACCTGTTAAACGAAGCCGCAATTTTAGCAGCACGTCGCAACTTAACCGAAATTGCGATGGATGAAATTAATGATGCTATTGATCGGGTGTTAGCAGGACCAGAGAAGAAAGACCGCGTAATGAGCGAAAAGCGTAAAACCTTGGTTGCTTATCACGAAGCTGGTCACGCTTTAGTTGGTGCGTTGATGCCTGACTATGACCCTGTACAGAAGATTAGCATCATTCCTCGTGGTCGTGCTGGTGGTTTGACTTGGTTTACTCCTAGTGAAGACCGCATGGACACAGGTTTATATAGCCGTGCTTATCTGGAAAATCAGATGGCTGTGGCTTTAGGTGGTCGTTTAGCTGAAGAGATTATCTTTGGTGAAGATGAAGTTACCACAGGTGCTTCTAATGATTTGCAACAGGTAGCACGAGTTGCTAAACAGATGATCACTCGGTTTGGGATGAGCGATCGCTTGGGTCCAGTTGCTTTGGGTCGTCAGCAAGGTAATATGTTCTTAGGTAGAGATATTATGTCTGAGCGTGATTTCTCTGAAGAAACCGCTGCTGCCATTGATGAAGAAGTCCGTAAATTAGTTGATGTTGCTTACGCACGGGCTAAAGAAGTGTTAGTAAATAACCGTCACATTTTGGATCAAATTGCCCAAATGTTGATTGATAAAGAAACTGTTGACGCTGATGAATTGCAAGAAATTCTCGGCAATAATGATGTGAGAACTGCTGCTTTTGCATAGTAGTTAATCAGTTTTTAAGGTTGGGGTATTTCTGGGTTTTCTGGAAGTACCTCAATTTTTTTTATCTCACGCAGAGACGCAGAGGCGCGGAGAGGTTTTTGAGAGGAATTTGTCCGTATACATAAATCCTGCGTACTTACCAAGTCGTTTTTACATGGGGATAATTTAAATTGAGCTAATAATGGCATTAGACGTAATTACAAGTATTAGTCCACCTACGCCACAACTAATGCTGAAACCAAAACTTGTGGCTAATATCCATTTAGCAGATACATTATTGCGTAAAACCAACTTTTGGGCAATACCCACACATAAACCACCCAAAGCACCACCCCAAAAACCTGAAATTGCAGATAAAGAAGTGTTTATCGCCGACAAACTAGAAAACAAACCCAGAAAAAAGCCAATAACAAAGCCAATAGTTGTGGCAAATACCCACCACCAAAATTTCGATCCCAGAGTTGGGGTTGACATAGATTTTCTACCAATGAAAAAATGAAATGTGTGAATTTTGAGACTCTTCGCTTTCAACCCAGTCCCCTGCTATATTTACCAGGTTAAAGACTATCTGCCACAATAATGAAGATAACAGCTTGGAGTCTTTACCTGTGAACCCTCCTACCAGCACTCCCCTACAAACCCAAAGCCGCAAAGCAGATCATATCCGCATCTGCCTAGAGGAAGATGTACAATGTCAGCAAGTTACCACCGGACTAGAACGCTATCGTTTTACCCATTGTTGTTTACCGGAATGCGATCGCCACGATATTAATATCAGCACTAATTTTTTAGGAAAAACCCTGAATGCACCTTTATTAATTTCTTCCATGACTGGGGGAACTGAACGCGCAGGAATTATTAACCGTCGTTTGGCAGAAGTCGCACAAGAATATCAACTAGCTATGGGTGTGGGTTCTCAGCGTGTGGCATTGGAAAAACCCCAAGTTGCTGATACCTTTGCTATTCGTAAGTATGCCCCTAATGTGCTTTTATTTGCTAACTTGGGTGCGGTGCAACTTAATTATCAGTGTGGGGTGGATGAGTGTTTGCGAATTATTGATATTTTAGAAGCTGATGCTTTGATTTTACACATTAACCCGCTACAAGAGTTCATTCAACCCAGAGGTGATACTAATTTCCGGGGGTTGTTTGACAAAATTGCTAACTTATGCAGTAAATTACCAGTGCCTGTAATTGCCAAAGAAGTGGGTAATGGCATTTCGGCGACAATGGCAGAAAAACTGATAGCAGCGGGAATACAGGCAATTGATGTAGCTGGCGCTGGTGGTACATCTTGGGCGTTGGTGGAAAGCGAACGGGCGGAAACGTCTTTACAGCGTCGTTTGGGGCGAACTTTTGCAGATTGGGGGATACCAACAGCGGAGTGTATTACCAGTATTCGCGCTCAGTTTCCCCAAATCCCTTTAATTGCTTCTGGGGGCTTACGTCATGGGTTAGATGTAGCTAAAGCGATCGCTCTTGGTGCAGATATCGCTGGTTTAGCCATGCCCTTCCTGCAAGCAGCAGACGTATCAGAAACCGCACTGCAAGAATTGACAGAGGTATTAATTGCCGAAATCACTACCGTATTATTCTGTACTGGTAACAGAACTTTGTATCAGTTAAAGCAATCTGACAGTTTGCAGATACTACAATAAAGTAAAGAGGTGATTTTTTCTTAGTCATTGGTTTTTTAACTAATGGCTAATAACTAATGGCTAATAACTAATGAATAATAACTAATGACTAACTTTCTTAAACAAACTTTTGCTAGTTTAATTGGTAGCCTACTAGGACTGACTATATTCTCTGGTGTCGGCAGTCTGGGCTTATTGTTTCTGGTTATCGCTGCTGCTACTTCTAAAGATACAGGTCCACAAGTCAAAGATAAATCTATGCTAGTGTTTGACTTGTCCATGAAAATCACCGACAGTCAACCTAGTTCCAGTGACTGGCTACAAAAAACCCTCACAGGAGTAGATGAAGATCAAATCACACTCCGCAAAGTTATTGAAACCTTGGCAAAAGCACAACGAGATCCGCGCATTGTGGGTATTTATATAGATGCTAGTAAGTCAGGTGCAGCTAGTAGTCTGGGTTATGCTTCCCTGAAAGAAATCCGTCAAGCTTTAGATCAATTCCGGGCATCAGGTAAAAAAATTGTCGCCTACAGCACGGACTGGAATGAACGAGAGTATTATTTAAGTTCAGTAGCAAATAATATTATAGTCAATCCCGTAGGACTGATGGAAATCAACGGTTTGAGTTCACAACCAATGTTTTTAACGGGGGCATTGCAAAAATACGGAATTGGTGTGCAGGTGGTGCGGGTTGGCAAATTTAAAGGCGCAGTAGAAACGTTTATTCTTGATAAACTGAGTCCCGAAAATCGCCAACAAACCCAGAAATTATTAGACGATGTGTGGGGAGAATGGCGGACTTCTGTTGGTGCAAGTCGAAAAATTACACCACAAAAGTTACAAGCGATCGCCAATAATCAAGCTATTTTAGAAGCCAGCGCAGCTAAAGCTAGTGGGTTAGTAGATCAAGTAGCTTACCAAGATCAAGTAGTCGCTGATTTGAAAAAGTTAACTGCTAGTGATCAAGACAATAAAAGTTTTCGGCAAATTAACATTAGTGATTATGCCGAAGTTCCTGGGAAAACAATGGGCGTAGAACGCAACTCAGAAAATAAAATTGCTGTTGTTTATGCAGAAGGGGAAATAGTTGATGGTCAAGGTAATGATGGCGAAATAGGAGGCGATCGCTTTGCTAAAATCTTCAACAAAATCCGCCAAAATGAAAACATTAAATCTGTGGTTTTAAGAATTAATAGCCCCGGTGGTAGCGCCACTGCATCGGAAATCATCCAGCGAGAAATAAAATTAACTCGACAAATCAAACCAGTCATTGTTTCAATGGGTGATATGGCTGCATCTGGCGGTTATTGGATAGCCAGCGATTCTAATCGGATTTTTGCTGAACCTAACACCATTACAGGTTCTATAGGTGTGTTTGGTGTATTATTCAACGGCCAAAAATTAGCAAATAACAATGGCATCACTTGGGATACAGTCAAAACCGCCCAATATGCAGATAATCAAACAGTTTCCCGCCCCAAATCTCCCCAAGAATTAGCACTTTATCAACGCAGTGTTAACCGCATTTATAATATGTTTATCACCAAAGTAGCCCAAGGTCGAAAACTACCCCAACAAAAGGTAGCAGAAATCGCCCAAGGTCGAGTTTGGTCAGGTACAGCGGCAAAACAAATCGGTTTAGTTGATGAAATTGGTGGTTTAAATGTTGCTATTGAATATGCTGCTAAACAAGCGAAGTTAGGCAATGATTGGGAAGTCCAGGAATATCCGCGAGTGACAAGTTTAGAAGAACGTTTCTTTGGTAAAAAATTACAAGAAGCACACGCAAAATTAGGAATTGAAACAACTCAAATCAAACCAGCTAACCCACTCCTAGTAGAATTTGAGAAATTGCAGCAAGAAATGACTATTTTGCAAAAAATGAACGATCCCCAAGGTATTTACGCCCGTTTACCTTTTAATTTGAAAATTGATTAAGAAAATTGATTAAGTAGAAAGGTACAAAAAAACTGAAGTATGTAACGAACGTAAAGTTGCCTAAAAACCTCTGATGGGGATGAACCATTACCATTGGAAAATTTACGTCACATTTCTCAAGCAATACTGTTAGGTTAAGAGTTTTTGTTGGTTGGGTTCAAGAAACGTTAAACGCCATTCGCTACCAGCCTGGAAACCCGTCCCAGGTCATAGCTTTCCAACCTACCTGATTTAATGTTTTTTGCTTAACCAACAAGTATTGATTTCTAAATTATATTGATTTAGAGTAGTGTAACCGCCATCCTCCATATCAATACACACAAAAAATCACAACAAGTCAAAATCTGGACAAGGGATAAAAACTGGAGAAACTGAATTATTCACTGGACCCAAAAAAATAGGAGAGGATGGTTTTGTTTTATTTATCATGATAAAATGATAAGATAAATGGTTGTCATTTTAATGTACCCTTGTAGTAAAATGTAGATAAAATCTCAAGTAATATGATTAATCAGGAATTTAATGTAATTGAATATATTCAACAAATGTCATTATTATTAGATTTAAAACTCAATGATGAATATCAAGATGGGGTGATAGCAAATTTTACAAAAATTAAATCCATGGCCGAATTGGTCAATCAGTTTCCCTTACCAGAAAAAATTGAAATTGCACCCACTTTTGACCCATAAATCAACCATCAATTAATAATGAATGACGCTGTATCTATATCCACCAATATCTTAGCAGGTAAAATTAGCGCAATTCAAATTACCCAAATAGCATTAAATAACATTGCTGCCAGGAATGATGAATTAAATTGTTTTACAACAATCACCGCAGAAACAGCTTTACACGATGCAGAAAATATTGATAGAGAAATTAGAGAAGGTAAAAATCCTGGTGTTTTAGGAGGTGTACCTTTTGCAGTAAAAAATCTTTTTGATATTGCTGGTTTAACAACTTTAGCAGGTGCAAAAATTAACGCTGAAAATCTTCCAGCTACCCAAGATGCAACCGCAGTTACTAGATTAAAAAAAGCTGGTGCAGTCTTAGTTGGTGCTTTAAATATGGATGAATATGCCTATGGGTTTGTGACCGAAAATGCCCATTATGGTGCAACTCGCAACCCCCATAATTTACAAAGGGTAGCTGGGGGTTCTTCCGGTGGTTCTGCTGCTGCTGTTGCTGGGGGTTTAGTTCCCTTCACTTTGGGTTCAGATACCAATGGTTCTATTCGTGTTCCTGCGGCTTTATGTGGTATTTTTGGTTTTAAACCTACCTATGGACGGTTATCTCGTGCCGGGGTAAAATTATTTTCTAGTAGCTTAGATCATATCGGACATTTTGCCAATTCAGTTCGAGATATTGCGACAATTTTTGATGTTCTCCAAGGTGAAGATGAAAAAGATCCGGTTTGTACAAATCGTCCAATTGAAAAATGTTTACCACAAATAAATAATGATATTTCTCAGATGAGAATTGCCATTGCAGATGATTATTTTACCCAAAAAGCAGAATCAGCAGTTTTAACAGCAGTTCAGACGGTAGCTAATGCCTTAAATGTGACTGAATATGTAACAATACCAGAAGCTAAAATTGCCCGTGCTGCTGCATTTGTGATTACAGCTTGTGAGGGTGCCAATCTGCATTTGGAAGAATTGCAAACCCGTCCCCAAGATTTTGATTTTGCTACAAGGGAGCGGTTTTTAGCAGGTGCATTAATTCCTAATCATTGGTATATCCAAGCGCAGAAATTTAGAAGCTGGTATCGAGATCAAGTTAGGGAACTATTTGCAAATATAGATATAATTATTGCTCCAACTACGCCAATTACTGCACCATTAATTGGCCAACAAATGATGATTTTAGATGGGGAAGAAATTCTTATTCGTCCGCATTTGGGTTTATTTACTCAACCATTATCTTTGATTGGGTTACCCGTTTTATCAGTACCAATTAATCAAGAAAATTCTCTACCTTTAGGAGTACAGTTAATTGCTAAACCCTATCATGAGGCTTTGATTTTACAAGTTGCCGCAGTTTTGGAATCACAAGGGATAGTTAGCAACAAAAAAACGCAAATCTAAGCAACAGATACAGAACAAGTGATAAGTATCACTGTTACGGTTTGAGTATAGGATAAGATTTTTATATTAAGAAAGTTGGAAATCAGGTTACAATTATTCCAGTATACATTAGCTCATCCGACTTTTAGTTAAACTAGTTAAACCCAACCATTTATTCCCCTACGTGGGAACTTATATGTTACAGCTTATAATTACTGTATTTATAATTATCTCCGGTTCAGCTTTGTGTTCTTGTACAGAAACGGCGCTGTTCTCTGTTTCAACGCTGCGAGTGCGACAATTAGCGGAATTAAAAAACCCGGCCGCAGTTGCACTTTTAGGAATTCGTGAAAACATGAATAGACCTATTGCAACAATAGTCATCCTCAATAATACCTTCAATATCATTGGTAGTATTCTGACGGGTAATATTGCTACTCAAGTGCTAGGAGATAGATGGCTGGGTTTATTTTCAGGAATATTAACATTCCTGATTATCATCTTTGGAGAAATTATACCCAAGACAATTGGTGAGAGATATTCTGAACAAATTGCTATACTCACAGCCATACCTATTACTGGGCTTTCTATTGCTTTTACACCCTTGGTTTGGATTTTAGAAAATGTCACTGCACCCTTTTCTCGAGGCAGAAAAAGACCAACAACAAATGAAGCCGAAATTAAATTATTAGCAAATATCGGTCAACAAGAAGGGATTATCCAAAGTGATGAAGCAGAAATGATTCAGAGGGTATTTAGATTAAATGACGTGACAGCATCTGATTTAATGACACCCCAAATTATGCTGACATACATACGTGGAAATTTGACTTTGGCTGAAGCTAAAGCAGATATTATTGCTTCCCAACATACCCGGATTATTGTGATTGACGAATCTATTGATCAAGTGATAGGATTTGCTCTCAAACAAAGCTTATTAACAGCAATGATTGAAGGAAGTAGCGAACAAAAAATTGCGGATTTAAGCCGAAAAGTTCGCTTTGTTCCTGAAATAATTCGGGCTGATCAACTTCTCAAAAACTTCATAGAATCACGGGAACATTTAGCCGTTGTAGTAGATGAATATGGATGTGTTGCAGGTGTTATTACTTTAGAAGATGTGCTGGAAGTGATAACTGGTGAAATTGTCGATGAGACGGATAAAACTGTTGATTTACAAGAAATTGCTCGGAAGAAACGTGAAAAAATGTTGCAGTCTATCCATTCCTTTCACCCCCCTGAAGCAAGTGAACACCCTGAAGTAGAAATCAGTAATATCAATTAAAAATCAACACTTACAACTCAAAAATTCATAAAAGCCGGAGGATAAACAACTTTACCTTTATATTTTTCTTCATAACCAGAGAGGGTTTTTACCATAAAAACGTCTTCTGGCACAGGAAAAGGACTTTCAATTTGATAATTGATTGATGGCTGAAAACCAAAGGGTGTATACAGCTTGGGATATCCTAATACAACAACTAATGCTTCTCCTCTTTTGTCTGCTAATTCTAACCCTCTTTCTAATAGGGCGCTACCAATACCTTGGTTTTGCAATTCTGGATGAACCGCCATCGGTGCTAAACTCAATACTGGCAATTGTTCTTCATTCACTAAGTCAATATAGCTAAACATGATATAACCCACCACAGCATCTTTTATTTCTGCAACTAGGGAAAGTTCGGGGATATATCCATTAGATGAGCGAATGATTTCTACAAGTTTAGCTTCTTTTTCTCCACCGAATCCTAGTTTATTTACTGACGTTATAGCTGGATAATCAAGGATATTTTCAGGACGGATATTCATAGTCAAATCCCAGTTATAGAGTTACTGTACTCTCATATACAATCAATATTGTAAATATTACAGAAGAAGTATGTCAAGAACCGATCTCAATACTACTCGGTTAAGATGTACTATCCTTGCAGATATACCCTAGCTGATAAAGAGGGATTTAGGGGCAATACTTTTCGGTTAAGGTTTTGTTCGCGTAGCGTGCCGTAGGCAATCCCTCCAACCCCCCTTTTCAAGGGGGGCTAAAATACCTTTTTTCCCCCTTTTTAAGGGGGACTAAGGGGGATCTCCAATATGACCTGATCAAAAATTTCAATTATAAGAAACATATTTTGATATGTTTTGATAAACTAAGTCTTGATCACCACTTATATCTCGTTTTGTTTTTTTTAGCCAATTTTCAATCAAATCTGCTGGCATTGCTGGAGAAAATAAATAACCTTGTCCATATTTGCAACCGAGCGATCGCAAACGCTGCATTTGTGAAATTGTTTCCACACCTTCAGCAATCACATCTAAACCCAGTGTGTCAGCTAAAGTGATAATTGCTGCTACAATGCCTAAATTTTTATCATCTTCGAGCCGCGACACAAAAGAACGATCTATTTTCAGGATATCAATAGGCAAATCCCGTAAATAAGATAGAGAGGAATAACCAGTGCCAAAATCATCAATACAAATTTGGATACCTGCGGCGCGAAACTCCTGTAAACAATTAATAATTTTCTGTGTATTATGCATCAGTGTACTCTCTGTAATTTCTAACTTGAGAGTGACATGATGCAAACCGAGACACTGATATTGATGAATAAGATGAGGCACGATTCCTGGTTCATTTAATTGAACACCTGACAGATTTACCGACAAACTCAGGGGGAGATGATCCAAAAACTGATCTTGCCAGATAGTCAGCTGACGACAAGCAGTTTCTAAAATTGACTCACCCAGGGTAATAATTAGCCCCGTCTGTTCTGCTAAAGGAATGAATTTAGCTGGTGAAATCCATCCCTGTTGGGGATGTTGCCAACGAATTAAAGCTTCAAATCCAGCTACTTGACAAGGATTTAGAGTAACGATGGGCTGATAAAAAAGTTGTAGATGCTGATCACTGATTGCTTCTCTAAGTTCAGTTTCCATCTGCAATCGCTTGAGGGCGATAGTCTGCATACTGTGATTGTAGACAACGGTGGGATATTGTAATCCCTGTTCCTTGGCATTGTAATTAGCGATTTCCGCTGCCCGCAAAAACTCTTCCGGTTCATGAAAATCAGTTTGAGAGTCTACTACACCAATTGTAATTGAGGCATAAATTACAAAACCTTCTAGTTCAAAAGGCGGAAATATCAATCGATGCAGTTTGGTGGTGATCTCTTCTACCTCATTTAGATGACTGAAATTTGTGAGCAACAATGCAAATTCATCCTTACCGACTCTGGCTAAAAAGTCACCAGGAATTAAGCTGGTTTGCAGACGTTTTCCCACCTCAATTAGTAGTTGTTCACTTTTAATATGTCCAAAACCATATTTAATTTGGCGATATTGGTCAATATCTACAAACACTACTGCAAATTTAACAGCATCATTGATATATTTGGCGAGAACATTTAAGAAAGCATGGCGATTAGGTAAGCTGGTTAATTGATCATAAAATGCTAAAAAATTTACTTTCTCCAATGCTTGTTTACGTTCACATCTTACCTTGGCTTCCCGTAATTCCCTTTCTATTACTGGAGCCAGTCTAGTTAAATTATGCTTAAGCAAATAATCATGAGCGCCATCTCTCATTAATTGAACTGCTATTTCTTCCCCAATCGAACCTGATACCACAATAAAAGGAGTATCTAATTTCCTTTGTTTGACTAAATCAAGGGCGGCAAAAGCACTAAATTGAGGCATGGAATAATCTGTTAAAATGATATCCCATTCTTCAAAATCCAGAGATGCTGCCATTGTTTGAGCAGTGTCAACTTGTTTGTAAACAACTTGGTAATTTGCTGCTTCTAGTTCTAAAACTATTAATTCAGCATCATCTAAGTTGTCCTCAACAATAAGAATCCTGAGTTGATAATTCATAAATATTAAGTTATTGGGTTAGGGGAGGAGGACTGTTGAGAACCAACCAGTACATTCCTAGCTGTTGCAGAACACTCACAAACTGGTCATAATCAACCGGCTTGCGAATATAACTGTTACAACCCAAACCATAGCCTTTTAGTCGATCACTCTCTTCAAGAGAGGTCGTCAAAATCACAATAGGTAACAACTTAGTCCGCGCATTAGCTCGAATTTGCCGAAGAACTTCTAAACCGTTGATACGGGGTAGCTGTAAATCTAGCAAAATTAAATCAGGTAGGGCTTCTAATCTATTGTCTGCAAATAGATAATTAATTGCTTCAACGCCGTCTCTAGCAATTATGACGTTTTCTTGCAGCCCTGTTTGCTCAAATGCAAGCAATGTTAACTCTACATCATCAGGGTTATCCTCTACAATTAACAGGGTTGATCTATGAGGCATACTGGTTTAAAGACAAAAAGTTTATGCAAACCATTGTCCCTGTTTTAACACAAAATCTAACTCTGTACAGTGAAATAAAAAGTTGCCCCTTCCTCAACAACTGCATTTGCCCACACATCACCACCATGACGGCTAATAATTCGTTGTACTGTGGCTAAACCAATCCCTGTTCCTGGAAATTCTTCCACAGAATGAAGGCGTTGAAAAGCTTGAAATAGCTTATTTACATAAGTTTGATCAAAACCAACTCCATTATCCCTGATCATGTAGGTTAAGTGATCTCTTTTTTCACTCTCAGACTTCATGGAAGTTAACTCAATTGTTGCTTGTGTTTTCTTAGATGTAAACTTCCAAGCGTTATTTAGTAAGTTTTCCATGACAATTCTTAATAGTTGGGAATCACCTTGAACAATGAGATTAGGAGAAATTAGCCATTCTACCCGACGTTCAGGTTCGCTTTCACTCAGATGTTGAGCTATTTGTTGCGCCATCGCACTGAGGTTAACCTGAGTAAGTCGCATTTCTAAGCGTGTGACTCGCGACAGTTGCAGCAGATCATCAATTAGCTCCCCCATGCGCTGTGTTCCAGCCCGAATCCTGGTTAAATAGTGTTTACCTCGCTCATCTAATTTATCTGTGTAACGCTCTAGCAATGTCTTACTAAAACCATCTATACCACGCAAAGGGGCGCGTAAGTCATGGGAAACCGAGTAAGAAAATGCTTCTAGTTCTTTATTGGCGGATGTAATTTGGGCTGTACGTTGCTGCACTCGTTCCTCTAATTCCTCATTTAATCGTTTAATTTCTAGTTCCGCTTGTTTGCGTTTTGTGATATCCGCAGCTATACCTACATGACGTAATATTTGCCCAGATTGGCTATACACAGGAAAAACACGCGCAGAAACCCAGCGAATATCACCCTCAGGACGAATGATCCGATATTCTTCTTGCAGCGGTTGTCCTTGAATCAGACATTCACAAGCAGCAAAAACGCGAGCGCGATCATCTGGGTGCATCGACTCACTCCAAGAATCAGGTTTTTGGTATACACTTTCACAACTCCTTCCCCAGATTTCTTCATAGCAGGGACTAATGTATAACATCTGACTGAGGTCAGCAGAGTTGATATGAAAGACTTCGCGAATATTTTCGGCTATTTCCCGAAACTTGGCCTCGCTCTCCCTCAGTGCTTGTTCTGTCTGCTTGCGTTCCGTAATGTCTGCTATTGAACCCAGCATTCGTAGGGGTTTTCCTTGTTCGTCCCATTGGGCAACTGCTTGAGACTCTACCCATTTGTAGCTGCCATCCCGATGACGCAGACGATATTCACTGTGATATCGGGGAGCTTGATGTGTAAGATAGTCTATCACATTTTTAATCACCCGTTCTCTGTCATCAGGATGAAGACGTTGCTCCCACTCTAACCTGGTGATGGTGAAACTTTGGGGGTTTTCTCCTAACAAACTAAACCAACGTTCCGATAAAGTTGTTCTATCAGTGAAACTGTCCCATTCCCATATTGCATCTAGGGCGGAATTTGTAGCTAGTCGCCAGCGTTCTTCACTGATCCGAAGAGCTTCTTCTGTCGCTTTCAGGGATGTAATTTCAGTGATAAATCCTTGAATGATTTGTGCGTCTCCATCAATTGATGTTTCTATCCCTTTTTCCCACAGCCATTTTTCATGACCACATTGAGTAACAATGCGATACTCCACCTCATAGGCAATTTTATTATCTATGGCTGTTTGAATTGCGGCGATAATTTTGGGGTAATCTTCTTCTACAATCAAATCTTGGAATGTGCATTTTTGTTCACTTTGGCATAATTCTTTTTTGCATTCACTGATAATTGACAAATAACCATCACTAATACTATCAATTGACCAATTATTATTAACACTGCGGGAAAAAACAATTCCTGGCAAGGTGTTAATCAAATTCGATAGCTGATGCCGACTGTCTATTAAATCCCGATTTGTAGCCTCTAATTGACTTGTCCGCTCATGTACTCTTGCTTCTAAATTATCATTATATTCCTGTAATGATTGTTGAAGATTTTGGTATTTCTTATCTATATTATTTAAGTATCGGGCGTTCCACCAAACTACTCCACCAAGAACAACAATATTGATAATTCCTCGAAGTACAAATCCTATCTCTATAGGGATAAAATCACTTCGGTAAGCTGATAAAAATAACCCTGAAGTTAAAATTGGTATACCAATAACCAAGGGAAAGATATTACGAGCAATAATTCCTCCCAGATAAGGACTCATTACTTCCTGCATCCAGCCATGCTGAGAACTAGCAAGCAAAATTCCTGAACTAAATAGTATAAAGGAGATACTGGTATGCAGTGCCATACCAGTAAAAGGTGCTAAATGATAGAAACTGCTAATTCTCAATATATAGCCAACCAAACCCACAACCGCGATCAAAAAACTACTAAAGGCTAAACTTTGAGCGATACTCGTCAAACTATATCTAAGTAAAATTAAGGCTAAACCCAGCCAGAAAAAACAGATGGCTGTATTTGGTGCCATGCGTCCAGGGTAGGATGTGGCGATCACATTTTCTTTTTCTTTAATTACCAGTTGATCAATTCCAAAGTTAACATTGAAGCTATACTGAATGAGTGTTAATAAGCCAATTAGTATCACAATCACTGCTAGTATTTGACAGACTAATTGCAGATGCGATCTTTTCCTGAAATGATTTTCATGCCACAACCAAAGAGATATACCACCAAGAAGGAAACCTAAAGCCGTATTTACCTTCATTGTTACTAATCCGGGTAGAATACTCTTCAGAAATGATAGATTAAATATCCATCCCAGTAAAACAAAAAAACCAATTAATGCTGTACTCATACTCAGTTTACTAGAAAGATGACGCACTGGAAAATCAAGCTTTGGATGATCAATCTGTGTTCTAGTCATGGCAATTTAACCTATATCAAGATACAGGAAAAGCTCTGGATATTAACTCAATCAGAGGAATTTTGCGCTTTTAGGTATCAAAATTAATCAAACTACATTAAATTATAAGTATCAATATACCTTTAGTTACAAGTTGTATCTATCATTAGATATATTTTTCAAACCATATCATGATTTAGATTCAACACCCAAGTTGGAGATTTTTAAATTTGGTTGAATTAACCAAATTCATTTTATGCAATCAATTAATCATTCCTTAATCATGATTTAACCAAAAAAATTCAGAGATGAGTTTGTGCTCAAGCTCATCTCTGTGAAAAATTAATGATCAAACAAATCTAAATCTGTAACTGCACCAACACTACTAGAAGCAACGAGTTTAGCATATTTCGCGAGAACGCCTTTAGTATAACGTGGTGCGGGAGGTTGCCAGTTAGCCCGACGACTAGCTAATTCCGTATCTGATACATTTAATTGCAATAATCGAGCATTAGCATCAATGGTGATACTGTCACCTTCTTCTACTAAAGCGATATTTCCGCCTACTGCCGCTTCTGGGGCGACGTGTCCAACTACCATCCCGTAAGTACCACCAGAAAACCGTCCATCAGTAATTAAACCGACTGAATCACCTAAACCAGCACCAATAATAGCTGAGGTAGGAGCGAGCATTTCTCGCATCCCTGGACCGCCTTTTGGTCCTTCGTAACGGATAATAATTACATCCCCTGCTTTGATTTTACTTGCCAAAATGGCATCTAAACAAGATTCTTCCGATTCAAATACTCTAGCAGGTCCTGTAATCACGGGTTTTTTCACACCTGTGATTTTAGCAACTGCACCTTCAGTAGCTAGGTTGCCTTTGAGAATAGCTAGGTGTCCTTGGGCATACATCGGGTTATCCCAGGGACGAATTACATCTTGATCAGTGCGTGGTTCTACCGGGGTGTCAGCTAAGACTTCGGCTACAGTTTGCCCGGAAATAGTTAGACAGTCACCATGTAGTAAATCATGAGCTAGTAACATTTTCATGACTTGGGGAATACCACCAGCTTTGTGTAAGTCCGTAGCCACATATTTACCACTTGGTTTCAAATCGCACAAAACTGGAACACGTCCGCGAATAGTTTCAAAGTCATCTAATGTGAGTTCTACACCAGCAGCACGAGCGATGGCCAAAAAATGTAAAACTGCATTGGTAGAACCACCCACCGCCATAATGACAGAAATAGCATTTTCGATAGATTTCCGGGTGATGATCTGCCGGGGTAATATCTGCTTACGGATGGCTTCAACTAAAACAAAGGCTGATTTTTCCGTACTATCAGCTTTTTCGGCATCCTCTGCGGCCATGGTTGAGGAATAGGGTAAACTCATTCCCATTGCTTCAAAAGCGGAAGACATGGTATTAGCTGTGAACATCCCTCCACAAGAACCCGCACCCGGACAAGCACTGCGTTCAACTGCTAACAGTTCATTTTCGTCAATTTTACCGGCGCTGTATTGACCAACTGCTTCAAAGGCACTAACAACGGTTAAATCTTTACCATCGTAGTGTCCGGGTTTGATAGTGCCACCATAAACAAAGATAGCGGGAATATTCATGCGGGCGATCGCTAACATTGCACCGGGCATATTTTTGTCACAGCCACCAATAGCCAGCACCCCATCCATACTTTGTCCAGTACAGGCGGTTTCAATGGAATCGGCGATGACTTCCCGTGAAACTAGGGAGTATTTCATCCCTTCTGTTCCCATTGAAATACCATCACTAATGGTAATCGTACCGAAAACTTGGGGCATCGCACCAGCATTTTTGACGCTGCTTTCTGCCCTTTGTGCCAGTTTGTTAATCCCCATATTGCACGGGGTAATGGTGCTGTAACCATTGGCAATACCGACTATGGCTTTGTTAAAATCCTCATCTTGGAAACCAACAGCCCGCAGCATAGCCCGGTTAGGTGATCGCTGTACCCCTTGAGTTACTACTTTACTCTTTAAATTTTCTGACATCTATCTTTTTTCCTTCTGTACCGTCATCGCCATAATTACGATTGTGTAGATATTGATTGTCTCAAAAATTAGTCATTAGTTATTAGTTATTAGTCATTAGTCATTAGTCATTGGTTACTTTCTTCCCCAGTTCCCAATCCCCACAATCCCCTAAAAAGGCAAAAATTGCAGTAACACTGAACCCAGACTACCGACAAAATCCATAAAACTGGGTTGATCAGGTTTCACGTTTTCTGTGTATGGTGTGTTCACTTCCAAAATAAAAGCTTGTGCTGTTTGTAATCCTGCCATATTTTCTTGTTCTTTAAACAGTTTTGCCGCTTTTTGAGCATCTTCTAAGGCGTTTTTTCTATCCAAGTTTTGATAACTAGCTACACCACGGGATAAGTACGCACCTGCATAATCTGGTTTGAGGGCGATCGCTTGACTAAAATAATCAATAGCTGGTTTGAGGTTGCCTTTTTCTGCTGCTGCTACACCCCAACTATAAAATTCTTCCGGTTTGGCTATTTGTGAAGGTATGCCTCCTGCTCCTTGGAAGTTAGTTCCAGTCAGGTTAGCATTGGTCAATTCTACATTCATTAAATAAGTATTTCTCAGATCAGCACCTGTTAAATTTGCGCCACTGAGTTTAGCTTCACTTAAGTTCACACCAAACAAACTTGCACCTGCTAAATTTGCACCCCGCAAATCTGCACCTGCTAAATTTGCACGGCTGAGGTTAGCGCCAGAGAGATTTGCACCGCTTAAGTTGGCTTCTGATAAGTCAGCCATGACTAACCCAGCATTGCGAAGGTTGCAGTTAGGACATTTATTAGTTGCTAATAACTGTTTTATCTCTTCATAATTTGCAGCTTGTGCGGTTAGG
>RDYJ01000212.1 GCA_004293145.1 Nostocales cyanobacterium
CCCTCTACACTTATCTTACCAATGACTGCAAAAATTAAACCAGACTGGGCAGGAGAAACCTTACTTTCCCAATTTGTCAACTTATTGATTAATACTAAACCCATCTACAGCTTGATGAAACAACAAGCAAGACAGGTACTAATTAAAACCGCCGAAAAAAACGGTGTCGCTTGGCGCAAAAACTGCGAAAAACTAGAAGCTTCAGGAGTCAAAAACAAACTGCAAGAAAATACAAATCCTAAAGTAACATATCCCGATTATTACAACGTTCCTTTTCATGCTTATGATCAAGGAAATATGTGTTGGAAAGCAGCTTTTGAAGCACCCAGCGCCACCTATTCTATGGCTTTACGAGTATGGCCAAAAGAAGACATCACCTGGGAAACAGCACACCGCAGATTAAGATCAAGTTTTCACGAAGTTCTCGGAAAATACGTCACCCAAGATGTTAATGATATCCTTGATATTGGTTGTTCAGTGGGTATTTCTACTTTATCTCTGCATCGCTACTACAAGCAAAAACAAAATCATCCAGTCCGCACAGTTGGTTTAGATTTATCTCCCTATATGTTGAGTGTAGCGAAGGAATTAGATACTTATAACGAGATATCCCAATGGTTACACGCGCAAGCAGAAAATACAGAATTACCCAGTGAGTCTTTTGACTTAATAACTCTTCAGTTTATCACTCATGAACTTCCAGATTCTGCTAGTAAAGCTATTTTCCAAGAAGCATTACGTTTGCTGCGTCCTGGTGGTTGCTTGGCTATAGTAGATAATAATCCCAAATCACCTGTAATTCAAAACTTACCCCCTGTACTATTTACGCTGATGAAAAGTACAGAACCTTGGAGTGATGATTACTATATGTTTGACATAGAAGGGACTTTACAGACTGTAGGTTTTGAGGTACTAACGACGGTTGCTACTGACCCGCGACACCGTGCTATTGTTGCTAAAAAACCGACTGTGTAAAAGTGTATTTTGTAGGGAAAAATTTTTATTGTTCCCTACTTTTCGCTTAACTTGTTTTAAAAAACTTAGCGATCTCATACCACCTGTAAATCCTGAACATCCTGATATGGCTTGCGCTTGGGTGAGCTATCAGACAATAAAATTCACGTCTGGAAACCCAAACTTTTCATCAATTCAACTAGAGAAACCCCATGCAAATGCGCCAAATCTGCTAAATATTCAAATCGGTGCGCTTGCAGTTGATCTATCTGTTCACTCAAACGTAATAACTCTCTATACTCTTCATTGGTCAGATTTTCTTCGTCTGCTTTCGCCCTTAATTGATGGTAATAAATCTGAGCATCATAGGAAATATCTTGATTATTTTTGAGAAACAATTCTGCTTCTTGTTTAATCAATTTAGCAGCTTTTCTTTGGGTGTTCAAAATAATGACTTGAGATACAAATTTATCGAATTCTGGCTCATGTAACTGCTCAACAGCCTTGAGCAATTCTTCTGAAGATAATTGGAGTTCAAGTTTCACTGTTGACATTATTAACGTCTCGCCAGCTAATTTTTTAAAATACAAACAATAGACTGATGACAATTAGTATATATGCCAATAAAAATATATGCAACTAATCTCTTAAATTAAACGTTATCACAAAGTATGGAAGCATCCCAAATGTGTAAATTTATTTTTATATAATTAAATAAAATGATGCAAGACTTGATATGATTGTCCGCGTAGCGTGCTGAAGGCATTGCTGCCGAGGGTTTAAACTATATAAAAACAAGAGAGCTTTAGAAGACTTGTGGTGTGGCTGCGTTTATTTTTACTTCCATTGGGATGCTCCCCAAAGTATTGCTATTCGCCAGCAATATTAAAACAAACATACATACTTTTGTTAAAAAATATTAATTTGGCTCAAAATTAGAGTAATTCTTTATAATCAGGCTATTTCATAGCATTTATAAAAATAGAAAAGCGTAAATCCTCAACTTATTCAAGAAGTCGAGGATATTAGACAAATCAACCAAACCAGTGAGAAGATTGACAACCTGGTTGAACTATTTCACAAAGTTGATTACTAATCAAGTCTGCTTTGGCTTGGATAATTGCAAAAATCCCTTGATGGATCAAATTTTGGAGATGTAATTGTTGTTCTAGAGGATTACGGGAAATTTTGTGATTTAAAGTGTAATTTAAAGAGCTATTTTTTTGATTTTCAGTTAACAACACCTGACTGTCAAAAGCCTGATTAGAGAAGCCTGGAAGACGATTAAACACAAAGGCAATTAGCTCTTGGTGTAAATCAGGAATTGCAAAAGCCTGTTGATAAGGTTGGTATGGATATGTATCCAAAACACTTTCAATTTCACCGATAACTGATTGTTGTGTTAACTTAAATACGGTTTTCATAATTTCTTATCTCCTTTTTAATGGGGAATTTTCAGGACAAAACCTCACCTCCCTAATTAACACCTAATTGACAATTTAATCTCGCCAAAATATCAGATATTTATTTATACTAATTTTGCAATTTAATTTATACCTATACTTGGTATAAATTAAACCATGAAATATGTTTTAATTAGTGGTGAAGCTATTGATTAAATATTCTTTGAAAAAATCTAAAAAATCTAGATTTTCTGGGATGAGATGACGCAGTTGATGATCAATTTCTCCAGCAGCAGCTAATCCCGAAACCATTGCCCCTTCTACGAAATTACCACCGCACCAATCGCCACAACAAACTAAAGGTAGGGAAGTATTCGCAGATAAACAAGTCACATCTAAAGGTGTCTGAGGAAAAGCATAACGCCAGCGATGTACTTGCATCCATTCAGGGTTTTCTAACCAGGAAAGTGCTAAATTTTCGGCTGCTGTTTGCAACATATAATTGGCTACTGGTTGTAAATCTTCAGTTTCTAGATGTTGTTGAGCAAACTCTGTACTACTTTGTAACACAAAATGCGGTTGTTGTGATTGGAGACGCTTGCTACTATCGAATCCGATCCATGCTAAATCTATATGATCATTAAAAGTTAAAGCTTGCCAATTAGGCAAAGGTTGGGAGTTGGGAGAAAATCCTACCATTACACTAATTGAAGGTTGAAACTCGACAGAATGTAGGTTTTGGAGAAATTCAGCATCTAAAAAATTGTCACCTAAAGGCGTTAATAAATCCCTGGCTTGGGGTGCGGGGATGGCTACGACTAAAGCTTTGGCGGTTAACTGTTCATGACTTTCTAGAGTCAGACACCAATTATTTTCTTTTGTAAGATTAATTTGGATCACGCGCTGATGTAGTAGAATATCTAAACCTGGAGTCAAAAATTTAGCGATCGCACTCATTCCGGCTGGTGCAATATAACGCGGACTCCGGTTTGCTGGTTCAGATATACCCCCACTGGCTGAAAATTCATAAACCATATCCGTCCAAACTTTGATAACTTGGTGATTTTGTAATAAATCCACAAATCTACTCAATAATTTACCCTTGGGCTGCAAATAACAAGCACCATGATCCACACAAGTTCCCTGTAAACGGCGTGTAGCAAGTCTTCCCCCCACACCGCGAGATTTTTCTACAACTACCACCGTATAACCAGCTTGACGTAAACGCTGGGCGCAAACTAAACCAGATATACCCGCACCAATAACCGCAATATCAGTAATATGAGAATTTGACATAGTTCACACTTCAAACTTGACAATAACTACTAAAAGCTAATAGTAGAATAGGGTACAGACAAAATGCATGGAAGGGAGGACGGGAAATTGGATGAACTAAGGGCAGTATTAGAGTTAGCAACCGAAGCAGAACTACAGGACTTAACAGCAATTCTGTTTAGTCGTAAATTTAATCCCCTAGATTATGTTCACACACCTGAACCTATTGAAGTGCAAAGCCAAGATCGTCAAGCTTGGTTAAATGCACTAGAAAGGCGGTTTCGCTTTTTAGCAGCTGATGGCATCACGGTATTACGTGGACATACTGAAAAAGTAACTTACCGACAAGCTTTAATTCAAGTATGTAAATATCTGAAAATTCCTTATTATGACGATTTAGCAACCGTTGATTTAGAAGCAGAGATATTTTTGCATCTTTTAGGAAAGGTTTGGAAAAAGCTGCCAAAACAAGAACAACAAAAAATTACTACTAAAGTACAGCATCAGTTATTAACATCAGATATTCAACAACCTTTACCCCTATCTTTACAACACGATCCTCTAGGATTAATTTTTAAAGGTGGTAGTGCTTTAGCTGTAACTTCCGTGATTCAGCCTTATATACTCAAGCAAATTGCCCGTCAATTTGCTATTCATTTAGCCACCTATCAAGTCACTAAGGAAGCTGCAATTACAGGTACACAAATAGCAAGTAAACAGTTTCAAAGTTATGTCACAGTACAAATGGCACGACGGGGAATGACTGTAAATGCAGCCCGTTATAGTGCAGTGCGGACAGTTTTTTCTGTTGTTGGGCCAATGATGTGGGCTTGGTTTTTGGCTGATTTAGGTTGGAGAGCGATCGCTACTAATTATGGTCGCATTATTCCCACTATTTTCACTCTAGCGCAAATTCGTCTCACTCGTGCAGAAGAATGTTGGGAACCAGCTTGAACAAGGCTTTTTATCATCCTGATCCTAGTTTGCAAATCCCTTGGCAAAGCCTTCAATGTGGGTTACTTGTTTTCCCAATTAACCCATTTTTGGGGGCTGTAACCATATCTTTGGCATCATTAATAACTTGGGCAAAAAAATACCGCACAATTAGCCGAAAACCCTTGCACCAAGGATTTGCAATTTTAAGTTTTTTGCTGTTGGTAACTACCGGGTTTGCTGCTCATCAACTAGAGGCTTTCTTGGGATTATTCAACTTATTACCTTATTTTTTCGTATTTGCTGGCTTAACATCCCTAATTCAAACACCTACCCAATTAAGGCAAATTTCTTGGATTATGGTATGTGGTTCTTTACCTGTAGTAATTATCGGTTTTGGACAATTATTTCTGGGTTGGAATTTCAAATTACAATTCTTGTGGGTGTTAATAGATTGGCTGGTTGCACCTGGAGGAGAACCACCAGGACGCATGGCTTCTGTATTCATGCACGCTAATTCCTTAGCCGCTTATTTGGTGACAGTTTTTATTTTAGGTTTGGGTTTATGGCTAGAAAACTATCAAAAACTCAACATCTTCCATCTGCAAGGACATCCGGAGGATCAAGGCGAATCGCAAACTCCTGATGACCGGAACCCCCGTGCACAACAACGTCTATGAGCTCTGGACGCTCCTCAACTTCATGATGCCGGTGCTCTTCCAGAACGAGATTATTTTCATCAACTTTTTCGGGAAAGGGCAGGGTGATGACGAGCAAGATCAGGACGAGAACAACAAGCTGAAAGATAATCTTATGTGGAGTCTTCGCAAGACCAAATACACCAAGGAAGAACTCGTCGAAAAAATGCACATTATTTTGAGGCCGCTGATGCTGAGGAGGATCAAGCACGACACGAACCTCAAAATCCCACCCAAAAAGGAAATCCTGGTGAAGACCAAACTCAACGATGCTCAGACCCGGTGGTACGCTAAAATTCTGATCGAGCATAAGCTGCAGAATTCCTCTACATCTAAGATGAGGAACGTTCTTATGCAGCTGAGAAAGATCTGTCTCCACCCGTACCTGTTCGATGGGGTCGAGGAGGAGGGGCTGCCTCCGTACGGGTATCACCTCGTCAAGGCAAGCGCCAAAATGAAGTTGCTCGACGCACTTCTTAAAAAGCTCAAGCAAGAGGGGCGCAAGGTGCTGATATTTTCCCAGTTCACTTCGATGCTCAACATACTGGAGGATTACTGCACTTTCAGAGAATTCAAATATTTTAGGCTAGACGGACACACCCCAGGAGAAGAGAGGCAGGTGATGATCAACACCTTCCAGAGAGATAATGATGACCATTTTTTGTTCCTCCTGTCGACCAGAGCAGGAGGTTTGGGAATCAATCTTACCAGAGCGGACACGGTCATCATTTACGACTCAGACTGGAATCCCCAGATGGATCTCCAGGCTATGGACAGAGCCCACAGAATCGGTCAGAAGAATCCAGTGAATGTCTACCGCCTAGTCTGCGAAAACACCGTCGAAGAAAAAATCATCGAGCGGCAGATGATCAAGCTGAAGTGGGACTACCTGATCATCGAAAAAGGGAGGAACCAGTTCAAGAGGAAACACGAGTTCGACGCGGACATAAAAAACTTGGACCACCACCAAATCATGGACCTGATGCTCTTTGGGGCAGTCAAGATCATAGAGGCCAACAGTAAGAAGGTTTGTTTGGTCTAAATTGTTAGATTAGGACAAAATCAAAACAGGCAGTAAAATTCTGAACCAGGCGAAGAAGCCTGCGAAGAAGAAGCAATCCTGTGCGTTCATGATGGGCGGGGCGCTCGACCTCTACGACCTCCT
>RDYJ01000213.1 GCA_004293145.1 Nostocales cyanobacterium
ACCCTCTTCCTTCACATCTTGAAAATACCGTGTTTGCTTCAACTCATCTAGTCCAAACATCGCTTCTAACTCCTGACTACTTAAATAAGGAAACTTGTACACCAGTATCTTATCTACCAATTCTAAAACTTTTTCTTGGATCATTGGTTCTGTTAAAGATACTCGTACTTGTTCTTTAAGTTGAACTACTTTCTCCCTAACTTGTTCTTGTTGTGCTACTATCAATTCTAGCATTCCTAAACCAACAGAATCACCTCTTTTCTCCCCTAATTCATCTAAGTATATCCGTGAGATTCTACCCTTATGAAATAATTCTTGATACTGAATGGGTTCGGCTGTATCAGTGCTACGATTTGGAAATATCGCTACTGCATACCAATTTTGCTGAGGACGATATAACTTTAAGTACAGAAATATCTCCCCAAACAAGTCCCAGTAAAAATTATCACGCTGCTGAAATTGTACCTCTACAAAATAAATTAGTTTATCTTCATCAGCAGGTGGGAGAAATAAACCATCAAAACGGAATGCTAACTCCTTAATTTCCACTGAATCAAACTTATATCCACTGGACTTTGCTGGAGATTCTCCTAATAATTCAAATATAACAGTGGGTAAAGTTTGAAATAGTTGATAAAAAATTGAGTCTGTTTTCATTAAAAGTGAATAGTTTCTGCATACAAATCAACATAATAAATATTATCACCTATTATTTAGCTATGTTTTATCTATTTCACCCAAGTTATTAGTTATTATCTAAATCCTGTAAATCCTGAAATCCTGGACATCCTGATTTAGAAAGTTTATGGAATCTGACGATAAAAAAAGAACCTTCAATCTAGCATTTGCTAACTTTCAAATTCCCTATCGTCAGATTTATGAACAGGTTACATTTGAAAAACAAACAGTTGAGAAAGTGATGTAGGCATTAAAAACTAAAAACCAACAATTATTTGTTTTAATCTTTAATTTTTAATTTTTAATTTTTAATTTTTCATGGAGTTCCCACCGCACCAGAATAAACCAAACCCCGCTGCATATCTAAAGTCAAAATTGCACCGTCTTTAATTACCTGTGTCGCTTCCTTCACACCCACAATTACAGGTACACCAAGACGTAAACCAATCACCGCTGCGTGACTGGTAAGACTTTCATCTTCAGTAATAATACCGCCAGCTTTGCGAATCGCTTCAACAAAATCAACTCCTGTACTGGATGCCACCAAAATATCACCAGGATTAAAATTACTCGCATCCATACCAGTACGCGCTACCCGTGCGCGACCACTGACAGAACCTTGTCCTAAACCAATTCCTTGACCTAGTACCGCTGTCACCACCTCAACTTTAATCAAATCTGTTGACCCAGAAACACCTTGAAGTGTACCAGCAGTCATCACCACCAAATCACCCTCAGTCAAGAGGCTTTTTTCCTGAGCTACATTGATAGCCGCTTGGAATGTCTGACCCGTAGAAGGCAATTCTAGCACCAACAGCGGTTTGACTCCCCAGACCATTTGCAACTGTCGCGCCACATTAACATGAGGTGTGATGGCTAAAATTGGCGTTTTGGGACGGAATTTAGAAACGTTACGAGCAGTAGCGCCAGTTTGGGTCAAAGTCATAATCGCTGCTGCGCCCAAATTCTCAGCAATTTGACCTACTGCTTGACTGATAGCATTGGGAATAGAACGTCTGTTATCTCTGGACTGACGGGAGTTGGGGTTTTGAGCGTCTTCCTGTTCAATACGTTCAGCAATTCTCGCCATCGTTGCTACTGCTTCCACTGGGTAGCTACCAACAGCGGTTTCATTGGAAAGCATCACCGCATCCGTACCATCTAAAATGGCATTTGCCACATCGGATACTTCTGCACGGGTAGGACGGGGGTTGCTCACCATACTATCTAACATTTGGGTAGCAGTGATGATGGGAATACCCAAACGGTTAGCTGTAGCAATTAGCCGCTTTTGCAGTACAGGTACATCTTCGGCGGGCAATTCTACCCCTAAGTCACCTCTAGCAACCATTACACCATCACACAAAGATAGAACCGCTTCCATTTGTTCAATGGCTTCATGCTTTTCAATTTTGGCAACTACAGGCACGTTTTTACCAGTGCTGGAAATTAGTTCTTTGATTTCGATAATATCCTGGGGGTTGCGGACAAAGGAAAGTGCTACCCAGTCTACACCTTGGTCTAGACCAAACATCAGATCCTCACGATCTTTGTCAGTCATGGCTTTGATAGATAAGTAAACTCCCGGAAAATTAACACCTTTGTTGTTAGAAAGTTTACCTGCGACTGTGATGCGACAATGTAAATCACCTTTATCGCGGTTAATCTCCTCCACTACCATTTCGACTTTGCCATCATCAAGGAGGATATTTGAACCAACAGGGACTTCTTCAGCTAAATAATCATAGGTAACGCAGCTAATTTCCTGGGTTCCTACCACTGGGCGATTTGTCAAAGTGAAGCGATCGCCCTTAGCTAAAACTATAAAACCATTTTCAAACCTACCCAAGCGAATTTTTGGACCTTGCAAATCTTGGAGAATTGCGACCGGTCTATTCAGTTCAAAAGCGGTTTGGCGAATTAACCGAATACTACGCTGATGGTCAGCATGAGTTCCGTGGGAAAAATTTAATCGCAGTGTGGTTGCACCCGCTTCAATAATTGCTTTCAGCATTTCTGGACTGCTGGTAGCAGGTCCAATAGTAGCAACAATTTTGGTTCGGCGCAGAGAATCTCTTAATTGCGTCATGGGCTGATTTCAGGATTTTTTGGATCTATCTGGGAAATAATGGTAAATTAAGCGGTCTCTACTTTTCAGTCACTGCTATATCAATGTCACAAGCAGTTAAAAAGGTAGCTAGGGTATAGATTTGATATCGTACAGTTAGTAACTTTATAGACCAATATCCTCCAGCTACTTTTCTCGGCATTAACCGAAATGGTAAACTGTAATACCTTCTTCTGGGAGAGCTTTTTTATCAAAGCACTCGTCTAGTTTGAAATCATAACCGTTAATCAACCTATTCATCCCCTAATCAGCAACACTGCGGTTAAATCTTACTATACAAAAATTGATATAAGTTTACTTTTTACTAAGTTTTATCGTATATTCTTAATATTTGACAGAGAAGGAGTTAGTAATGCTCACGTCGGAGGCAAAAAAGCCGCTGACAATCCCGCCCAAAGAACTTTTAGCACCTCCCGGTGATTTTAATCCCACCCTACTGCTGTTTTTCGTAGTAGTGACAATGTTGGTATTATCTAACTTTGGTTATTGGGTATGGGAATGGCCGGATTGGATCTGTTTTAGTATTAATACTCTGTCCTTGCATTGTGCTGGGACAATTATTCATGATGCTTGTCATCAGTCCGCCCATCGTAACCGGGTGATTAATGCGATGTTAGGGCATGGTAGCGCCTTAATTTTAGCTTTTGCTTTTCCAGTATTTACACGGGTACATCTTCAACATCATGGTAATGTCAATGACCCCAAAGACGACCCAGATCATTATGTTTCTACAGGTGGTCCCTTGTGGTTGATTGCGGTGAGGTTTTTGTACCATGAAGTATTTTTCTTTCAACGGAAACTGTGGCGCAAATATGAACTACTAGAATGGTTTGTTAGCCGTTTAATTGTAGTTTCTATTTTTTACATTTCCATCCAATATGACTTTTTGGGCTATATTCTCAATTTTTGGTTTATTCCCGCGTTTATAGTGGGAATCGCATTAGGGTTATTTTTTGATTATTTACCCCATCGTCCTTTTGTGGAACGTAATCGCTGGAAAAATGCCCGCGTATATCCTGGTAAAATTCTCAACATCCTGATTTTAGGACAGAATTACCACCTAATTCATCATTTGTGGCCTTCAATTCCTTGGTATAATTACCAACCTGCTTATTATTTGATGAAGCCGCTTTTAGATGAAAAGGGTAGTCCTCAAACTTCCGGGTTATTGCAGAAAAAGGACTTCTTCGAGTTTGTCTATGATATTTTCATAGGTATTCGATTCCATCAGCACAAAGAATAGGTAAATTTGTAGGGTGGGTTAAACAGTCGTTAACCCATCAATACAAGTAACTAAGATAGGCTTTATTTTTCCGGTGAAGAGACGTTCCTTTTTTCCATGTCTCTACCAAATTTATTTGGCGCAACCTCACATAGAATTGGTATTGTAAAACTTTGCCCAATTTATAGACAAATATGACTTCTGTTATATAAAACCTAGACAAGTCTAGACATTTACTTCTGACTTCAATGGGAGCATGGGAGCGATTATCCCTCAGTAAGCTTACACGCCTTAGCCAGACGCGATATCACGTTTTTCCTTGAATCACACAAAACTATTACTATTACAGCAGTTACCGATGTTATAAGGTACAGATATTAATGATAAAACTCTTGTAGTGCCGGACTCAAAGCCCGCTACTGGTGTAACTCACTCAGATGGAATCCGCTGTATTGCTTGATTTTTGCGTCAGCAATAGTTTTATTAAAAACTTGAGATAATACCCATTGTACATGAACTCAAACGATGAAAAACCACCCCCAAATACCCCCCTACACCTGGAAACGTCCCCTCGGTTTAGGTTGGGAAAAACCCTACACCGTCCGCTATCCCAGTAACCTTGATGATGGACCGTTTCACGGAATGCCTTTAGGTGGCTTTGGTGCAGGTTGTATTGGCCGTTCTTCACGCGGAGATTTTAACCTGTGGCACATTGACGGGGGAGAACATATCTTTAAAAATGTTCCTGCTTGTCAATTTAGTATTTTTGCATCTGGCCAAGCTTACGCTTTATCTACCCAACCCCCAGAAGATGGTACACTGCAATCTTGGCAATGGTATCCTACTATTTCAAATGTATCAGAATTAGAGGCGGGCAAGATGCCCACCCCACAAGAAACAGGAACATATCATGCACTTTATCCCCGCAGTTGGTTTGTTTATGAAAATGTTTTTCAACCTCAACTAACCTGTGAGCAATTTTCCCCAATTTGGGCTAATAATTATCAAGAAACCAGTTATCCTGTAGCAGTTTTTTTATGGACTGCACATAACCCCACCAACCAACCAATTACTATTAGCATGATGCTAACTTGGGAAAATATGACCGGTTGGTTTACCAATGCTGCAAAATCTCCCGAAGTAAAAGTTAGAGATGATGGTAGTCCCGTTTATGAATATCAACCACGTTGGGGAGAAAGCAGAAATAACTATAATTGGTTAGCTGAAGATGATAAATATTTAGGTTGTGTTTTAGGTCGAGTTGATAATAATGAAACTGTCCAAGAAGGAGATGGAACTTGGTGTATTGCTACTGCAAAAAATCCCCAAGTTGAATTATTCTATCATTCCCGTTTTCATGCTGTTGGTAATGGTGAAGAAATTTGGAACAGCTTTAGTAAAGATGGTTCTTTACCTAATTATTTAGATGAAACTCTCGCAGATGAAAATACTCGTTTAGGTGCTGCTGTTGCAGTTCGTTTCACTTTACAACCAGGGGAAAGTTTAGAAGTTCCTTTTGTGCTAAGTTGGGATTTTCCGGTGACAGAATTTGCAGAGGGAGTAAACTATTATCGTAAATATACAGACTTTTTTGGTTGTAGTGGTGATAATGCTTGGCAGATTGCGACTACTGCACTTAGAGAATATCAAAATTGGCGATCGCAAATTCAAACTTGGCAAAATCCCATTTTAGACAGAGAAGATTTACCCGACTGGTTTAAAATGGCGTTATTTAACGAACTCTACGACTTAACCAGCGGTGGAACTCTCTGGAGTGCAGCCACCGAAAAAGACCCCATCGGTCAATTTGCAGTGTTAGAATGTTTAGATTACCGCTGGTATGAAAGTTTAGATGTGCGGTTATATGGTTCTTTCGGGTTATTAATGTTATACCCAGAACTAGAAAAAGCCGTCATGCGTGCATTTGCTAGGGCAATTCCCCAAAGTGATGATAGAACTAGAATTATCGGTTATTATCTCACCATCAACGCCGAAAGTCCCCAAGCTATCCGCAAAGTAGCAGGTGCTACACCCCACGACTTAGGCGCACCAAATGAACACGTTTGGGAAAAAACCAATTATACCAGTTATCAAGATTGCAATCTGTGGAAAGATTTAGGTTGTGATTTTGTTTTGCAAGTATACCGCGATTTTCTGTTTACTGGTGCATGGGATATTGAATTTCTCGCAGAATGTTGGGATGCAATTGTCCAAACTCTCGATTATGTGAAAAAATTTGATCTTGATGGAGATGGTATACCAGAAAATTCTGGCGCACCTGATCAAACTTTTGATGATTGGCGGTTAAATGGTGTGAGTGCATATTGTGGTGGTTTGTGGTTAGCAGCTTTAGAAAGTGCGATCGCTATTTGTGATATTCTCAAAGATCACAAAAACAC
>RDYJ01000069.1 GCA_004293145.1 Nostocales cyanobacterium
ATTATGAATTATGAATTATGAATTATGAATTATGAATTATGAATTATGAATTATGAATTATGAATTACTAATCATATCTATCCTTTTTCAACTTAATCACTTGCATCACATTATCATGATGTTGACCACCGATAATATCTTTGAGATGAATTTTTCCATCAATATACTGTAAATGAATACGCCAACCTGATATTTTATCAATATCAGCACGATAGATAGCTTGTTTAATACCTGCTACCTTATGTAATCTAGTTTTAGGAAACGTTCTTGTTCTGTGACATTCATTATCTTCTAACTCAGCTAAAGCTTCCAGAAAATCAATTTTCAGATATTCTGGAAGAATTTTCATTGCTTCATGAATGACACCATATTCATCGAGAAGAGGTTTAATTTGTGCCATTAACAACACTGAATTTCTAAATCTTGATTTTCTTCTACCGTGAAATCTTGATAAATCATTTCTGCAACAGCATTATAAGCTTTTTGGGCATTTACATGATTAACTATTCTAAATAAAGTGATTAATATACAACCAAAAATTGGATCATCATCAATAGTTAAAATTACTCTCTGCTCATCATTAATTTTTAAACAATATATAGTAGAATCATAGTCATGATTTAATTTAATATTCCTGAGTTGTTCGCTATGTTCATAAAAAGAATTATTTTCAGATGATAATAGTTCAAAATTTCGATTCATTTCTTTAATAATTCTAAACTTCTCCGTATCTGTAAATTTTTCCAAATCTTTTTCAAAATCCTTTGTCGATTCAATGAGTATATCCATCAATTAAACTCCTGAGTCGAAAATATAAGATTACTTTCAATGTACCCTACTTACAGATAATTGAATATAGCAATAATTGTGATCATCAGAAATCAACTTTCCAGAACTTGTATCCATAACTGCACATTTTCAACTCCATAACTTTCTGGAAAATCAGACTTATGCAAATTAGTCAACTCAGAAATCAACTCATCAAACCTGTATTCATAATCATATCAGGACTGGCTATTACTCAAACCATTGGCTGTACAATATTTAATTCAAATCATAACGAAAATAAAGCAGATGCCCAAACACCACCTAAACCAGTACCTCAAGAAATAGTTCAAGATGGAGAAATTCGTCCTTTACCTGGTAGCTTAGATAAAATACCCGTTTTTAACAGCAACAGTCCAGAATGGGTAAAAACTGAAGGGGTTTTACTTTCTACTTTTACACCTGATCAGAAAAAAGTTCCCGCCGCACATTTGAACTTCCCCTTTCAAGGAAGATTTGATCTATTTGCTCACCACTATACCCACACACCCAAAGATTTGCAAACCCTTTATTTGGGTGTAATTTTGCATAACCCAGGTAAAAAAGCTATCACTGTAGATATTTTACAAGGTGCAAGTTATTTGATGGTAGATGCACCTTTTGTAACCTTAGCCCCCTACGTTGAAAATAACGATGGTAAAGCTTTTGCCGGTCCTGGAAATAGGGCAGTAGCTGATGTACTGAGGGGAGTACGTCAAAAAGATTTTCCGGCTAAATTGGTCATTCCAGCTGGGGGAAGTCGGATGTTATTAAATCATCCCATCCCGGTGCGAAATTTAGAAAAACCTGTAAATGGTCGGTCTAGCTTTTTCCGTTTGCGTAGTAGTAGTAAAGTTTATACCGCCAGCTTAGCGATGTTTGCTAAAAAAAATCCTGATGGTACTGACCGTGCGCCAACTTTAGTAGAATGGCAAGATTTGTTAAATAACGGTAATTTTGCAGGACCAAGGGATAAAACTCCTACACCACCTGATGCTCAAGGAGGTCAATTAATTTACGGACGGGTAGCTGGTGTATCTGAGGGTGCGACTTGGAAAGCAAACCTAGTTGATGACTCAAAAACCCAAACTTTGACTATTCCCCAACCCGGTAAAGCTATTTCCTATCCCATCGCCACTTTACGAAGTGGGAGGTTAGGAACTGAACAAAGCCAAACTGCCAAGATGTTGGTACGTTATCCAGATACAGCTTATGAAGCACATGGAAATTATGGAGTTGAATATAATCTCAGATTACCTTTAAGTAATAACACTAATAAAGACCAGGCTGTTAGTGTCACCTTAGAAACTCCATTAAAAGAAGATAAATTATCTCAAAAAGGTGTACGTTTTAGAAAACCATCTTTAGATTTTCCCTTTTTCCGGGGTACTGTGCGGCTACGTTATGCTGATGATGATGGCAAGCAAAAAACGCGTTATGTACATTTATGGCATCGCACTGGCCAAATTTTAGATCCTTTGGTGAAAGTGGTGTTAAAAGCGGGGACTAAGCGCATGGTGCAGTTAGATGTAATTTATCCACCTGATTCCACACCTCCCCAAGTGGTGACGGTGAGAACCATAGCAGGTGACAGGTGAGTCGGTTTGTGTCTAAACTCCTACTCCAAACCTTCGCGATTGGAAATCTTCTTTAATCTCAGCCGATTTCGCCCCAGAAACACATAAACTAACGATTGGGTTAGGACTAAACTGTAAAGTCTTATGCCTTCAACACGATAGAGACAAAGGAGAAAGCCGGAATGACAAAATATCTAGATACCGCCATTGAAGCAATTGTAGCCCGCGAAATCCTTGACTCACGGGGGAGACCCACACTTGAAGCGGAAGTGCATCTATCTGGTGGTGCAGTCGGACTAGCGCAAGTTCCCAGCGGTGCTTCCACAGGCACATTTGAAGCCCATGAACTGCGAGATGGCGATAAAAGCCGTTATGGTGGAAAAGGAGTCCTCACAGCGGTAAAAAATGCCAATGAGATATTAGCACCCAAATTATTAGGGTTGGATGTCCTCAACCAAGAATTGTTAGACCGGACGATGATTGCTACAGATGGTTCACCTAACAAATCTAATTTAGGCGCTAATGCAATTTTAGGAATTTCCCTAGCTGCGGCTAAAGCAGGTGCATCAGCTTTGGATATTCCCCTCTATCGCTACTTGGGTGGACCTTTAGCAAACCTTCTCCCTGTACCTTTGATGAATGTGATCAACGGTGGAGCGCACGCTGCAAATAATGTAGACTTTCAAGAGTTTATGATTGTACCCATCGGTGCGCCTTCTTTCAAAGAAGCTTTGCGTTGGGGTGCGGAAGTATTTGCGACTCTCAGCAAAGTGTTAGATGATAAAGGTTTGCTGACTGGTGTTGGTGATGAAGGTGGTTTTGCACCGAATCTAGAATCTAACCAAGTGGCTTTAGAATTGCTGGTAGCTGCTATTAAACAAGCTGGTTACAAGCCTGGGGAAGAAGTGGCTTTAGCTTTAGATGTAGCTGCCAGTGAATTTTACAAAAATGGGCAATATGTTTATGATGGTAAACCCCATAGCCCTGTTGAGTTTATTGATTATTTAGGTCAGTTGGTGGATCAATATCCGATTGTTTCCATTGAAGATGGTTTACATGAGGAAGATTGGCAAAGTTGGCAATTACTAACTCAGAAAGTCGGTTCTAAGGTGCAGTTGGTAGGTGATGATTTATTTGTCACCAACGCTACCCGCTTACAAAAAGGCATTGAACAAAAAGCCGCTAATTCGATTTTGATTAAGTTAAATCAAATTGGTTCACTAACTGAAACTTTGGAAACCATTGATTTAGCTACTCGCAACGGTTTCCGTTCAGTTATTAGCCATCGTTCCGGTGAAACTGAAGATACAACTATTGCTGATTTAGCTGTAGCTACTCGCGCAGGTCAAATTAAAACCGGTTCTCTGTGTCGTAGTGAACGGGTGGCTAAATACAATCGCTTGCTGAGAATTGAAGATGAATTGGGCGATCGCGCTATCTATGCAGGTAAAGTTGGTTTAGGACCAAAGTAGGTGATTGGGGATTGGGGACTGGGGACTGGGGACTGGGGACTGGGGACTGGGTGATTAACTTTCTTTTCCTCCCCTGCCTCCCCTGCCTCCCCTGCCTCCCCTACTTCCCCTGCCTCTCCTACCTCCTTGCCTCCTCCTATGGATAAAACCCAACTTTGGGCAACCCCAAGGTTTCATCCCAACCCATCATGATGTTCATACACTGAATCGCTTGTCCTGCTTGACCTTTTATCAGGTTGTCAATGGCTGACATGACGATGACGCGCCCTGTGCGGGGGTCTACTTCTATACCGATATAGCAAACATTACTACCACACGCCCATTTGGTTTGAGGGTAAGTACCGGTATTACAAATTTTAACCCAGGGGGAATTACGGTAAAATGCTGTGAAAATTGTAATTAAGTCATCACGCACTAAGCCGGGATCTCTGAGGTTAGCGTACACGGTTGCTAATATACCCCGTACCATTGGAATCAAATGGGGTGTAAATTGAACTGTAACTTCATGTCCTGCCAAATCACTGCAAATTTGTTCGATTTCTGGGGTGTGGCGGTGTCGGGCGACGTTATAAGCACCAAGGGAGTTATCTGCTTCGGCTAACAACAGGTTAATTTTACCTTGTCTACCACCGCCAGATGTTCCAGATTTAGCGTCAATGATGGCTGTTGCTGGAACAATTAAGCCTTGTTTGAGGAGTGGGGAAAGTGCCAGTAAGCTGGCTGTGGGATAGCAACCGGGACAACCAATCAAATTAGATTCGGCGATGCGATCGCGGTACAATTCTGGTAAGCCATAAACTGCTGTTTCCGCAATGGTGTCATCGGTTCTTTTCGTGCCATACCAAGTTGTATAAGTTTTCAAGTCACTGAAACGATAGTCAGCACTCAAATCCAATACCTTGCAGCCTTTTTCTAAGAGTTGAGGCGCAATGTCACAAGCTAAACCGTTGGGAAGAGAAAGAAAGACTACTTCACATCTACTAGCAATGATTTCTGGGTCTACTGCTTCAATTTTGAGGTTAACTATATTACCCAGATGGGGGTAAAGATCCGCAAATGTTTTGCCGGCGCTGCTTTCACCACCTAAATACACCAGTTCAACTTCTGGATGATCCATCAGGAGTCTGACTAGTTGTACTCCGCCATAACCTGACGCGCCAACAATGCCAACTGGTACGCGTCTTAAATTACCCATGATATGAAATCCTTATCCGCTTTTGTTAATTTGTTCTTAGCTATCATCAATCAAGCTATTAGCTAATTGATGACAACTTAATTATTATTGAACTTTCGCTGCATTGTATAGCAAAGATCCTCTTTTAGCGTACCCATCAATTCATATCTGGGAAATATTTTACCAAAAAATCACACTCATAGTGTGTAGAAAATAAATCCCAGTCAAGATTATGTTTTTTATGTGACAGAAAATTCTCAACTTCAAAAATTTGGTGAACACATTCGCACCATTAGAAAATTACAAGGTCTTTCACAGGAACAGTTAGCAGAATTGTCAGGACTACATCGCAACTACATCGGTGGTGTAGAACGTGGTGAAAGGAATATTGCTTTGTTAAATATTATTCGTATTGCTCAGGCTCTGGGAATGTCGCCTAGTGAGTTATTAAAAGGGTTAGATTAAAAAATGGTATCTCCTTATTCTGGTATTCCTGTTGAAAAGTGGGCAGATAAAACTAAAGAACTGATAGAACAACATCCTCTAGATGTTAATGAAATATATGAAATTGTCATGAGCGTATGGGAGGAAATATTTGAATCTAGTATTACCAGTCGCGGATATAAAATAGGAAAGGATATATTTCCGAGTCCACAAATTATAGGTTCACTGTTACATGAACTGATTCCTTTAGAATTATCTAGTAAATATCCCCAGGTATGGAGAAGAGAACAAAATACTACAGAAAAGGATTTAGTTTATATCCCAGATGACAGGTTTTCTATTGAAATTAAAACATCTTCTAGTCCTCGTGATTTTTTTGGTAATAGAAGTTATGCTCAAAAAAGCACTACTGGTAAAACCAAGAAAAGTAAATCAGGATACTATCTAATTATTAATTTTGAAAAGATAGAAAAGAAAACACAACAAACTGATAATCTATTATTAGCTAATCCCCAAATAAGACTTGTACGTTTTGGCTGGATAGATCAAGAAGACTGGCAAGGACAAACATCTGCAACTGGACAACAAGCAAAATTAAGTTTAGATGTAAAACGCTATAAATTGCTTGAATTACCTTTATCAAATTAGTGATAACTGTTTAACTGTACTCTTTTTCTCAATCAAAAAATTATCAATTCTACTAGCAGCAATATCACAATAATCTTGACGAATTTCAAACCCAATTACTACACGGTTTAAATCTAAAGCTACCACAGCAGTAGTACCAGATCCTAAAAATGGATCTAAAACTATTTGATTTTCATTGGAAGAGGCTTTAATTATTCTTTCAATTACAGCGACGGGAAACTGTGCAGGATGTGGTGTTCTTTCTTGGGAAGATCGGTTTTTACCAGAAGTGACTTTAGGAAATTCCCAAACATCTGTAGGATTTTTTCCTAAAGGATTAACTTTGATTTTACCATTCTTTTTCTGATTGGGATATTTGACATTAGGATCACGAATATCATCCAAATTAAAAATATAGGCTTCTGGGTTTTTTACATACCACAAAAATTTCTCATTTCTAGGAGAAAAAAACTTGCTTCCTGCAACTCCCGCACCATAATTCCAAACAATTTCTTGAATTAAATAAAAAGGTATTTTATCCCAGAGTAAATAAGAAATAGGAATTGCCTTAGCACGATTTTTAATGGATAAATAACCTAAATTTAGCCAAAAAGCACCATCAGATGAGGTAAGACGATAAACTTCGGTGATCCATTTTTCACACCATGTTATATAATTATCTAATGGTAAGGTATTTTCATATTCTTTACCAATATTATATGGCGGACTTGTTACTGTAAGATTAATCAATTCATCTGGTAACATTGCCATTGCTTCTAAACAGTCTAAATTGTAAATGAGACAATGAGATGTTTGAAAGTAAGGTTTACCTAAATATTTAACTATATTATCTAAGTTCATAAATGATGATTTTTCACAAGTAACTTAACCTGAAAAAACGTAATAACCAGATTCCTAATTCCACGCTACCCTAGAATAACTAATAACAGGTAAACTTTCCACCCAAAACATAATTCTACAGGAGAACTCAAATCATGCAACTAGAAGACTATTTTAACTTTCTTAGCTCAGAGGATATTCGTTTAAAAGGTTCTCGCATTGGCATAGAAACCATTTTATACGAATATATTTATCGTGCCAGGACACCGGAAGAAATTAGGCAAATGTTTCCGAGTCTGACCATAGAACAAGTCTATGCCACTATTTTGTATTATTATCACGAAAAAGAAAAAGTTAGTCAGTATATAGCCGACTGGCTAGAGTGGAGTCATAAAATGCGAGAAGAACAGCGTAAAAACCCCCTTCCTGTAGTAAAAAAATTAATGGAAATTAAAGCAGCACAAACAGCCAAAGCATTACATGACAATACAATATCTCATTGATGAAAATGTTAACCCACTTTATCCTCAACAACTACGCCGTAAAGATCCAGATATTGTAGTTGAAGTTGTGGGAGAACCAGGAACACCCCCTAAAGGTACTTTAGATCCAGAAATATTAATTTGGTGTGAAACATACACAGCTATTTTAATTACAAATAACCGCCGTTCTATGCCTATTCATTTAGCAGATCATCTTGCTCAAAATCGTCATATCCCCGGTATTTTCATACTAAACCCAGAAATGGGAATTGGCGAAACCATAGAGCAATTAATTCTCGTTGCTAAATGTTCTTTTGATCACGAATATCAAGATAGAATTATCTTTCTCCCTATTCCCTAATACAATATCCAATTAATACCAATATCCATGACTTCTTGAAGAAGTCGGGGATCTATCCTTTGATTCTTATATCTGTATTAATTGTAATATTATTTACATATTCGGCATTTGTCAGACTGAATAGACAGAAATCATTGTACAGAATCTCTAGTTCCGATAAACAGGCTACAATCTAAAATAAGAAATTGTTAAAAAAATTTACGTTGGTAGCTGGAAATTTTCTGTGTCACAGCCTAATAATAACCAAGCCTTTGAATTTGATACTATTGATGCCGCTTTAGCCGACCTCAAAGCGGGTCGTGTCATTGTGGTAGTAGATGACGAAAACCGAGAAAATGAAGGGGATTTAATTTGTGCCGCCCAATTTGCTACCCCTGATATGATCAATTTTATGGCGGTGGAAGCCAGAGGTTTGATTTGTCTAGCCATGACGGGCGATCGCCTGGATGAACTAGACTTACCATTAATGGTGAGTAACATTACAGATACCAACCAGACCGCTTTCACTGTCAGTATTGACGCTGGTCCACATTTGGGTGTGAGTACAGGTATCTCAGCAGAAGACCGCGCTCGCACTATTCAAGTAACTCTCAACCCGGCCACAAAACCCGAAGAATTACGCCGTCCTGGGCATATTTTCCCGATTCGGGCTAAAGCTGGCGGTGTTCTCAAACGGGCAGGACACACGGAAGCAGCGGTTGATTTAGCAAGATTAGCAGGATTATACCCCGCTGGGGTCATTTGTGAAATTCAAAATCCTGATGGTTCAATGGCACGGTTACAGCAGCTAGTCAAATATGCCAAAACCCATAAACTAAAAATTATTAGCATTGCCGATCTGATCAGTTATCGTCTGCAAAATGATCGCTTGGTATATCGAGAAATAGTCACCAAGCTACCTAGTCAATTTGGACAATTTGATATTTACGGCTACCGCCACACATTGGATAATACTGAACACGTAGCTATTGTCAAGGGTGATCCAGCAAATTTCCAAGATGAACCTGTAATGGTGCGGATGCACTCGGAATGTTTGACGGGTGATGCTTTGGGGTCTTTACGCTGTGATTGTCGGATGCAGTTGAATGCAGCATTGAAAATGATTGAAAATGCTGGTCAAGGTGTCGTTGTTTACCTGCGCCAAGAAGGACGGGGTATAGGTTTGATTAACAAGCTAAAAGCCTACTCGTTGCAGGATATGGGACTTGACACGGTAGAAGCAAATGAACGTTTGGGTTTTCCTGCGGATTTGCGAGATTATGGCATGGGGGCGCAAATGCTCATGGATTTAGGTGTTAAAAAAATTCGCCTGATTACTAATAATCCACGTAAAATTGCTGGTGTCAAAGGTTATGGTTTAGAAGTTGTAGATCGTGTACCTTTGTTGATAGAGTCTAATGATTACAACTCTTATTACCTCGCTACGAAAGCCAAGAAATTGGGGCATATGCTGTTACAAACTTATCTGGTGACAGTAGCATTACACTGGGAAGATGAACCGGAATTGGTGACAACACGTTATGAACGTTTAGAAAACTTACGGCATTTAGCAAAAAATAATCATTTACTTTTACAGGAAGAAGCACGACCTTTAGGAATTGCTTTATTTGATCAACCATCTTTAACAGTACACTTGGGTTTTGACCAGGCAAATATTGCTGATGCTAACTGGTATCAACAGAAAGGTCATCCTTACCTACAAGCAATTTGCCAAATTTTGGATAATTTACTAGATTTGACTTATGTACATAAGTTGGAATTTCTAGTTTCTTCGGGTAGTGATCCTCTGACTAATTTACAAGTACAGTTAGATCGGCAAGTATTGAGTGCTGATGTATTACCTTCGTCCTTGAGCGATCGCTTGGAGACACAACAGATTTATAGTTTTAGTAAGTAGGATTTGCTGAATTTCCACATATTGATCATAGCTCTGGTTTTAAACTAGAGCTATTCGTTTATTTGCGCTTATAAAAAGCCCAAAATCAGCCAAGCGACATATTTAATGCTTTGATCCTAATCTCGGACGAATTCCATAATTTCTATACCGCCAATAATCCCGCAAAATCCTGTCATGGTCAAAACATAGATTACCAGGAACAGACCAAGGCTGAAAAATACCGACATCCTTAGCATCATCACCCGCTACAGGTTCACCCGTCGCAGTCGCCAAAAACACAAGACTAATAGTATGTTGACGGGGGTCACGACTGGGATCAGAATATACCAAAAACTGTTCAATTAACTCTACTTTTAACCCTATCTCTTCCTCAGCTTCCCGACGTGCAGCCACTTCCACAGGTTCACCATCATCCACAAAACCACCAGGAATAGCCCAACCTAATGGTTCATTATGTCGCTCAATTAATATAATCGGTCGATGCGGTCTATCAATTAATTCGATAATAATATCAACTGTAGGCGCGGGATTTCTGTAAGTCATACAATTAATTTTGGATTATGGATTATGTATTCATTATTTAACTTAATCTGAGATGGATACTCAACTTCTCAAATAATTCTATTACTGACTCCTGACTCCTCTTGTAATTATCTTTATTAATCTTCTTATTTCTTTACCATCGTTCCTATTTCTTCATGAACAACAACGGTCAAACCTAACTATGCCATGATAAATTCGATGCGTGTCTTTTAAGTGATCACTTCCTTCTATATTTCAGGTTAATTATGCCTTTTCCTAGATCAAGCGGAATTTTATTGCATCCTAGTTCTTTCCCCAGTCGGTTTGGGATTGGGGATTTAGGTTTAGAAGCTTATCGGTTTATTGATTTTCTCAAAGATAGTTACCAGCAATATTGGCAAGTTTTACCTCTTGGTCCAACTGGTTATGGTAATTCTCCCTATATGTGCTACTCAGCAATGGCAGGAAATTACTTTTTAATTAGTCCAGAAAAACTGGTTGATGAAGGTTTTTTAGCTGCCACAGATTTTGCTAAGTTACCAGAATTTCCGGCTGATAAGGTAGATTTTGAGCAAGTTATCCCCATTAAAGTAAATCTCCTCAAAAAAGCTGGCGATAATTTTAAAAATCACGCAACTGCTCTGCAAAGAAAAGCATTTCACCATTTTTGTAGCACCAAAGGCTATTGGCTCGATAATTATGCCCTATTTATGGCACTTAAAGATGCCCGAAATGGTGCAAGCTGGCACACTTGGGAACCAGAATTAGCCAAGAGAGAACCCCGATCCCTAGCCCGAGTAGAACACGAGTTAGCACCGGAAATATTTTATTACAAGTTCATACAATATGAGTTTTTCCGTCAGTGGTCAGAACTCAAGAATTATGCTAACCAAAATGGTATAGACATTATTGGCGATATTCCCATTTACGTAGCTCATGATAGTGCGGATGTGTGGGCTAATCCCGATAACTTTGCCCTTGATCAAGAAACGGGTGCAGCGGCTTTAATGGCGGGTGTACCACCAGATTATTTTAGCGCCACAGGTCAACTCTGGGGCAACCCCGTTTACAACTGGGAAGAATTGCAAAAACAAGATTTTAAATGGTGGGTGCAACGTTTTGAGGCCATGCTGGATTATGTAGATATAATTCGGATTGACCACTTTCGCGGTTTTGAAGCTTATTGGGCTGTACCCCAAGGAGAAGAAACTGCTATGAATGGTGAGTGGGTAGAAGCACCAGGCGTAGCTTTTTTTGCAGCTATTAAACAAAAGTTGGGCAAATTACCTATTTTGGCCGAAGACTTGGGAATTATTACCCCCGAAGTAGAAGCACTGCGAGATCAATTTGAGTTTCCCGGTATGAAGGTATTACATTTTGCCTTTGGTTCAGATCCCGGCAATCCGTTTTTGCCCTTTAATTATCAACGTAATGCTGTAGTCTATACAGGCACTCATGACAACGATACGACTCTAGGCTGGTTTGATACTGCGAATGATTACGAAAAGCAAAATTTGTTGTTGTATTTGGGATCTATGAGTCCTGATGGGATAAACTGGGATTTAATTCGATTAGCTTTAAGTTCCATCGCTAATCAAGCGATTATTCCTTTACAAGATGTTTTAGGATTGGGAACCGCAGCAAGAATGAATTATCCCAGTACGGCTGAGGGTAATTGGCAATGGCGCTATCAGACCAAATTTTTGACTCAGGAATTGAGCGATCGCTTAAAAAATCTTACTAAACTTTACGGACGCGCTCCCAGAAATTCCTGATCAACGGTTGATAAGTGCGTAGTATAAAGTAAGAGTAATTATTCCGTACTCAAAACTAGGTTCTCAGGTAGGGTCTGGTTGGACTTAATTGCGAGAGTCAAGGCAACATAGCTCTTTGGAGTTATGTGCATAGTTTAACTTTGGCAGTTAACAGCGATGTTCACCACATTCTGTTGCATAGAGCGGGATAAATTCTCTATTTAGTTTAAATCAGCCCCTACTGACTCACGACGTTTCAAGACTTGACCTTAGCTGCAATCCTGATTTCTTCAACTTTACCTGGTTTGCCCATTTCCTTGGGTTTTTGCTGATTAACACTCATCAACACACCACCCGCATTATCTGTTTTGACAGTTAGTTGCTCAGAGGCTTTCCAATTGCGTTGAGATCCTTCTGGTAACACCCCCTCAAACTCGGTTTTACCATCAGCTACAACACGAATCCAGGATGATGACTTTAAGGTGACACCAATCTCCACAGCTTGAGTTTCCTGCACATTCTTAGCTTGGAGTGTTTGAAGTGTTAAATCGGAATCTGTCTTTAAGCTTGGTTTCTCCCCCCTATTGTTGGCTTGCAAAGCAGTTTGATTCAATAACTGAGATAAACCATTGACAGAACAGATAATGACAAAAATGTAAAGCAAGTAAAGATGAACAGGGCGGAGTTGAAAAAAAGGTTTAGGCTGCCAGTTCCTTTGAAAACTCACCTGTTGAGTACCGATAGGAAAATGACTAGCAAATTCTACCCCCTTTAGACCCAGTACATCAGCAAATTGCCTGATTAAACCCTGAATATAGATGGGTTCTGGTAAATCACTTAAATCGCCTGCTTCAATTGCGTTCAATAATCGGCCAGGAATTCTGGTGGTTAACACAATTTCGTCTAGGGATAAACCCTGTTGTTGACGTAATGCAGCCAGTTTAGCGCCCAATTCTGTCAATTTTTCCGACTGTTGTTGCTCTATCGACGGTTGACTCGGCGTTTCATCTTTTTTTCTCAGCCATTTCATGATTTTTATTACACTCCTTAACTCAACTCAATCATTAATAGGTATCCGCTTTATCTGCTTTTTTAAAAAAATAATCTCCTCTGGGGTGAGATGACGATAGTCTCCCACATCTAGAGGTCCTGCTTTTGGTGTTTGTAACTGAATTGAACCTATGGCGGTGCGATGAAGTTGGATCACAGAATATCCTAACTGTTCAGCTACACGCCGAATCTGACGATTCCTTCCCTCCTGCAAAATTATTTCTAATTTGCTGTGGTTCGTCAAACGTTCAATCAAGTTTACTGTAGCAGGACGCGTTTTTTTACCTTCCAGTAAAATACCTCCACGCCACATCCTCAGAACTGCTTCTGGAGGATGTCCTTTCACCACAACATGATATGTCTTAGAAATATTATGACTAGGATGAGTTAGCGCAAATGTCAAGTCTCCATCATTGGTAAGAAGTAATGCACCTGTAGATTCCGCATCTAAACGCCCCACTGGGTGAATACCAGTACCCTTTTGTAATTTTTGTGGTAATAGATTCAAAACCGTTGGTCTTCCTTGGGGATCATCACAGGTAGAAACCACTCCTGCTGGTTTGTGTAGTAATAAATAAATTAAAGATGGGCGCTGGTTGTAAGTAACAGCTTTGCCATCAACGCAAATAGTGTCTCGCTGAGGATCGACTTTTTGGCCTAAATGTGCCAGAATCCCATTTATCTGCACTCGTGATTGCTTAATCATATCCTCAGCTTCACGACGTGAGGCTATACCCCATTGAGCAATAATTTTTTGTACCCGTGCCTCCATGTAAAAGTTTTTTTCCTCTATCAGTGGTCGATTATTAATATTGAGTATTCTCTCTCGCCAATAACTAAAATCAAATTTTCTCACTCTCTAGTTAATAGTCATAAGTATTACATTTAAGAACAGGTTAAGAATTCGAGATTTTTCGGCAAATATAGACAATAACTTTGTTAAATGACAGAAAAACTTACCCCTGCGACAAATAACAAGAAACTACGCTTAATTACTAAAGTTCTCACCGCAGCAATCAAACTATGGCTGAAAACACAGTTAACTCAAGTATCTGAGATTGAAATTGAGATTGGTGCAAGCGATCGCCAACTACTTTCTGGCTGTATTCCTTCTGTATCTATTTTTGCCGCTAATGCCATCTATCAAGGTATCCATGTTACACGCATTCAACTTATAGCTGAAAATATACAGATAAATATTGGTTCTATACTCAAAGGGAAGCCTCTACAACTTCTAGAAATAGTTCCAGTGGTTGCTGAAATGGTTGTAGAAGAACAGGATCTGAATAACTCCCTCTCATCTGAATTATTATCAACCGCTTTAAATGATGTACTACTTAAACTATTACCAGAACAGGGGGAAAAATCCAAGTCTATTTCTTGGCAGGAAATTACCATTGACAATCAGCTATTAATCCTGTATGGTATCCTACCTACTGACAGTGATCCCACATCTCTAGAAATATCTGTGGGTTTAGAATTGCTCAATGGTCAAGAATTACAATTAACACAGATTAAAATAAAAAAAAAAAAAAAACCAATTTTAGAAAATAATTCTGGATATCATTTAGACCTGGGTTCAGATGTTGATCTGCAAGAATTAACCTTGAAATCTAGCCAAATATTATGTCGTGGACGCATCAACGTCAACCCTTAATTTAGGTGACAGGTGACAGTGATCAGTTGTTATTTTCACCTGTTCCCTTCTTTCCCTTCTTTCCCTTCTTTCCCAATTACCAATTACCAATTACCAATTACCAATTACTTTAACAAAGGCAAAATTAGGGTTACGAAATAGTAGACTAAAGGGGCTGTAAAAATATAGCTATCAGTCCGATCTAAGATCCCACCATGACCTGGGATCAATTGCCCTGAATCTTTCACACCTGCATCTCGTTTCAGCATAGATTCAGTTAGATCACCTAAAAGACTAGCAATACCAATCAATAAACCCAAAGTTAAACCAGTAATTAGGGAGTAAGGCAAATGCAGAAAATAAGCTCCTGACAAGGCGACAATAACGCTGGCTGTGATCCCAAAAATTGCCCCTTCGACAGTTTTTTTCGGACTAATATTTGATAAAGGGGTTTTACCGAAAAACTTCCCAAAAATATAAGCACCAATATCAGCAGCCCAAATACATAAAAAAGTTAAAATTGTAAATGTTAAACCTTGTGGTAAAGCAGCTATATTTCCCTGTGTGAAAATTTCATTCCAGTTGTTAGGCCAGAAACCACCAAAGGGAAGATTGCTAATAATATTTGTACTATTGAGATTTCGCAACCGTACCCAGTAACTCGGTAAGTAACCGACATAAAATAGCCCCATAATAGAAGCGGAAATATCAGCAATGGTAGCAAATTTGGGTTGAAACAGCAGGTAAAAACAAATAAAAGTTCCGGCTATGGGCATGAGCGCATCCGCTAAACTGCTTTCAAGAGTACAAATAGCTAATAAAATTAAACTGACAAATATGGTAGTTTTGGCAGCGGGCGCTATGCCTCTGGCTCGAACTAAATTAAAATATTCTTGTTGACCTAAAAACACAACAATTGCAATAGCTATGGTAAAATACCAACCCCCCAACAGGGTTGAAGACAAAGCAAGGGCGATCGCAATAACTCCACTAATAATTCGAGACCAAGGCATAAATAATAGTATTTTGGATTTGAGATTTTGGATTTTGGATTGAATCCAAAACCAAAAACCGAATAGATTTAGTCTAGTTTCTCACCACTGACAATAAAAATGGGATCAGCAGCAACAAAGGTTTGAGAAAAACCGCGTGTTTCTAAGCGGTTAACCGCAGACTGCACAACTTCAATATTTCTGGCTCTTAACTGAGAAAAGCTTTGGGAAATAGCATACAGACTTTCTAGATTAGCAGCTGTAGCGACAACTCGACCGGATAAAGGCAAATAAAGCCAGACAGCTTGTAAAATTTCCTGGATAGCTTTTCCCCCTTCTATACAAACACAGTCAGGGGTCGGTTTAATATCATGCAAACACTCTGGGGCGCTACCTTCAATTACTTTTACATTTTTCACTTCAAAGCGAGCGCAGTTGCGTTTAATTAAATTAGCTACTTCTTCATCTCTTTCTACCGCAATTACCTGTCCCTGTGGACACAATAACCCCACCTCTACAGGAATTGTACCCGTACCTGCGCCAATATCCCATAATACTGAATCTGGTTTGAGTCGCAGTTGGGAAATTAACAACAATCTTAATTCTCGCTGACTTAAAGGTATACCTGGTAAATTTTCAAATAAATCATCAGGAATACCAGGGGTAATGTAAGGCCAAAGTTGGGAAGGCATAAGTAACCTGGAGCAATACTTACAAACTGGACAAACTTTTACAGAAGTTGAAGTTAAAGAAATTGCTTCATCAGTTTTCGAGATTCTCATGTATCTCCATGAGTTACATCTACCCCCAAAAAGATTTTTGTATTCAATTTAAACAATTTGCAAATTTAACTCCTAGCTTAACTATAGCAATCCTAAATGATTATAGAACGATTAGATCATAGGTACTATTAATGTAAGTCGAGCTAGATTAAGGTTTTGAGTATCCTAACCTTACCAAATCACTTGTACTATTTGTTCACAAATTAAATCGGATGGATAGAGGATTAATATTTGATTCTTGAAAAGATACGTAGGGTGCGTTAGCGACGGCGTAACGCACCAGACCCTGGATAATCCTGCGTTACGGATTTGATTTTATAGCCTGCGTGGCGATATAGCGGTATGCACCCTACAATAGTTAATTTTTTCAGAACTCAAATAGGAGTCCTATATAACTGGTTAAAATGAATGATAAAACCATTATTGTCTGAATCAGGATTTCCAGGATTTGAGGATTTTCAGGATGTGATTTTTGTCTGAATCAGGATTTCCAGGATTTGAGGATTTTCAGGATTTAAGGATTTACAGGATGTGATTGTCAAATGTTGCCTCAGTAAATTAAATTCTAGTCGGTTAAAACCGACTTTGGTTTTGAGACTCTTAATTTATTCCCTAGATTATTAAAAGAATTGAATCTTTATGTATTTCTTTTAACAAAGTTATCGAAAATTTACCAAACAAGTATTTACAATCACACTTAAACATAGTTATGATATTTAGTATTGTAGGGGTATTACTCATATCCGTGTTTTCAATCTTGCTTGTCTCTACTTCATATATTTAAAATCTTAATTATGTCTTCAAAACAATTCCAATCAGCACACAGCAGTATTTACAAACTCGGTACAAGACTGGTAGAATATATTGATGAAATTCGCCAAAATCGTTTGAAAGAAGGTGATGATACCAAAAGTTTAGAAAGCGTAAAAAATAACGTCAATAAAGCATTAATCGCCCTAAAAGAACAAAAATATCAAGTGGCGGTTATTGCAGCTATGAAAGCTGGTAAAAGTACCTTTCTTAACGCTGTTATTGGTGCAGATATTTTAGCTAGTGAAACCGCAGCTTGTACCATTTGTCGTACTGATGTCCGTCACATTCCCGCTAATCAAACTCCCAGACTGTTAGAATATCAAGCAGGAGTCAGAAAACCCATTGTGATAGCTGAAGGGGATGAAGGAGAAATTCAACACAAATTTTTATTGAGAACCCGTAAAATTAGAGAAACTGGAAATCCTGATCATACCATCCGGTTTGAAATAGAACATCATATAGAAGCAATTAGTGGACTTTCTGCCCTTGATGGTTTTACCTTAGTAGATACACCAGGACCCAATGAATGGGAATCAGCCAATTTTAACACAGTCGCCTTAAAACAAACAGCATTAGAAGCTTTAAGAACTTGTAACGCTATTTTATTTGTTTTAAATTACGCATCTTACAAAGATAGTGCTGTTTCTGAGTTATTTAAAGAGGTTTTAGAAAATCGCCAGGAAATTTTAGAACAGGAAAAAGGTAAAATTTACTTTATCCTTAATAAAGTTGATCAGAAAACTGAAAGAGATAGAGAAATTGAAGATGTAATTCAAGATTTACAACGGGAATTATCTACTTTTGGTTTTCCTAATCCAATTATTTATCCTGCAAGTTCCAGACAAGGATTATTAGCAAAATTAATTCAACAACAAAAAGTTACAGAAAGTCAACTCAAAGACTTTAAAAAATTCTTCAGTGCGAGATATGCAATTGAAGATGAAGAAGGAAATCAAATTATTCCCGCACCTCGGAAAATAGCACCACAAGCATTAAAAGATAGCGGTATTCCTACTATTCAAGAAACAGTTATTGAAACCATCACTAAAAATGCAGGTTGGAATCTTTTGAGTGATGTTTTAGCAACAATTGATAAAGCTGCTAAAGACATTGAAGATACTTTCAACACAAAAATTAGTGGTTGGGAAATAGATATTGCATCATTAAAGAAAAAGATTGAAGAATACAAAAAACGTTCTGATAATGCTAGAAATAAGGTAGAGAATGTAAAAAAGTCCGTAGATAGACAAAAACAAATACTCATCAATGGTTTTAGTCAAGGTATTGATATATTTGCAGAGGAAACTAAAGCGGAAATTCAATATCAAATTGATCAAATTGCTGAATCTCAATCTACAAAATCAGCTACTACCCAAAAAGTAAAAGCTCATCGTTTACCAGTTACAAAGACAAGTCAAAGTATTGATTGGGGTAATGTTGGTGATATTGTCGCTGATGTGGGAGGTGGTATTTTAGAGCTTTTTAGTAAAGGGTTGGGAAGTATATTTAGACTAGGTGTAAAAGGAGGTACATCTTTACTGCAATCTCTTTCTAAAGAAACACCTCAAGTTTTTAATTCTGCAAATGATTATATAACTGAAATACCGAAAATTTCTGACCCATATATCATTAGAGTTCGCAGTAAAAGTGAAGCTCAGAAGATTAGTAAAACTATCAATGAATCTTGTGCTTCTTTAATTCAAAAATTTTGGGTAGATACTCAAGATACATTAGTAAGAGATGGTACTAATATTCGGGAAAAGTTGGCTTTACAAATTGAAAATGATATCCAAGAGATATCAAATGAACTATCTGATTATTTGGGGAAAGAATTACAAGTCAAATTAAATATTAATAAAATTCAATTTCCTAAATTTGAATTTCCAGGTATTGACGCAAGAATTAAACAACAACAAGAAGTATTTACTAGAAGCAAAAAAGAGGAAAGAACAGAAAGCCGTTGCTGTGATTCCGATAAAGTCTATTATGTAGATGTTGAATATCAAGATAGACAAGATTTCTATGAAGTAGATTTACGTCAAACAACACAGTTAATTCACCAAAAAATTGATGAACAAGTTTTAAATAATCGAGAATTATTACAACGAGTGATTGAAAAACAGATTGCAGATGATTTCAAAAAAGCAGAACAACAAATTAATGATTACATCAGAAAATTTCAAGCTGATTTTGATAGTCTCCTCAAAGAAAGAGAGACAAAAGAAGCAGAATCAGATAAAATCATTAATAGCTTGAATTTGCAAAGAGAGAAATTGAAGGAATATCTACAGGAATTAATATTAATTCGTCAATCTCTCAACACTTGGAAACCTTAATCACTAAACTTTTATATCCCCAATTTCTGAGATTAATTGATTAATGTAGTTTTCAGAATAAAAAATTCAGTTTCAATAATTTCAGGAGCAAGTTTAGCCAGGATTTGACTACAAACACTACGATCAATAGTATAGTTTATATCTTTTTTCATCCTGTAAATCCTTTAATCCTGGACATCCTGACTCCTGACTCCTGACTCCTGACTCCTGACTCCTAACTCCTGCTATAACAACTTGTTGATAACTCAAAAAATCCGACGACCTAACGAACCAACAACACAAAGAAAAATCATCAGTAGGGACAATTCATGAATTATCCCTACCTGACATTAAAGTAGGGTATTAACCACGGAAGAAGGTGCTACCCCATTTTGAGAATCACTGATAGTAGTAGTTGGACTTTGTGGCTGTATTTCTTCCTGTACACCCCGGATCTTAATTAACTTAATAGCCCGGTTAACGCTTTCTGGCAGAATTACCACCAGACTGCCATCAGGAGCCATATCTAAGGCTTTGTTAATGGCTTGGGTTTCATCCAGAATTGATTCAAAGCGAGAATTAGGTTTAACCTGGGTAATGCCTTGAATAATCAAATCTGAAGCCGAACCCCGTGGCCTACCTCTAGTGTCATCATCTTCCTTGACAACAATGTAGTCAAAGATATCTGCTGATAATTTACCCAGAGTGACAAAATCTTCATCACGGCGATCGCCAGGTCCCCCCACCACTCCTATGCGCTGTCCAGTTGTCCAATTACGAACAAAAGAACCTACAGCTTCATAACTAGCGGGGTTGTGGGCATAATCTACCAAAGCGTGATATTTGCCCAAATTAAACAGATTCATGCGTCCTGGTGTTTGACTAACTGAAGCGCGGAAAGTCCTTAAACCAGCACGAATTTGCTCAATAGTGACATTCTGCACAAAAGCTGCCAAACTTGCGGCTAAAGCATTGGCAATCATAAATGGCGCTTTTCCGCCCATTGTCAAGGGTATATTTTCTGCTCTTTCTATCCGGTGTGTCCAATCGCCTTTGACAATTGACAGATAGCCATTTTCATATACTGCTGCTACTCCTCCCTTCTGGATATGCTTTCGCACCAGGTCTGAGTCAGGATTCATGGTGAAGTAAGCAATATTAGCTTTTGTTTTTTCTGACATGGCGGCGACACGTTGATCATCCGCGTTGAGAACCGCATAGCCATCTGGGAATACAGCTTCTGCCACTACACTTTTGAGGTTAGCTAATTGATCAATGGTGTCAATATCACCAATGCCTAAATGATCTGCGGCTACATTCAAAACCACACCCACATTAGCAGACTCAAAGCCTAAACCAGAACGGAGAATACCACCACGAGCCGATTCTAGTACAGCCACTTCCACAGTAGGGTCTTGGAGAATCACATGGGCGCTTTGCGGACCGGTATTGTCTCCAGCTTCTACCAAATAATCACCGATATAAGTGCCATCTGTAGTGGTATAACCCACAACCCTACCTGTTTGCTTATAAATATGTGCTAACAGACGAGTTGTAGTAGTTTTGCCATTAGTACCTGTGACGCTGAGGATGGGAATCCGGCTGGGTTTTTCGTTGGGGAACAGCATATCCATCACTGCACCAGCAACGTTGCGGGGTATACCCTGACTGGGCGCTACGTGCATTCGGAAGCCCGGTGCGGCGTTAACTTCCACAATGACAGCATCTACTTCTCTAAGAGGACGGCTAATATCCGAGGTAACAATATCCAAGCCGGCAATATCCAAACCGATAATCTTCACTACCCGTTGGGCTAACCAAACATTTTCCGGGTGGATTTCGTCAGTACGGTCTAAAGCACTTCCACCTGTACTGAGGTTAGCTGTTGCCCGCAGATAACAAATTGTTCCCTTGGGCGGCACACTATTGACAGTGTAGCCTTGTCGTTCCAATAGCTGGTAGCTAGTGCGGTCTAACTCAATTTTGGTGAGGACATTGTCATGACCTTCACCGCGATTGGGATCTTGGTTAGTTTCTTCAATCAGATCAGCAATAGAGGATCTGCCATTACCCACTACATGGGCTGGAACACGTTCAGCTACAGCGACAACCTTGCCATCTACCACTAATACTCTATGGTCGCGCCCGACGTAATACCGTTCCACAATGATCGAACGGGAAACCTGCCTAGCTGCTTGATATGCTGCTTCAGCTTCATCCCAACTTCTAATATCAATGGTGATACCGCGCCCATGATTACCATCTGAGGGCTTAATGACTATGGGATAACCACCAACATGATCAATGGCTTCTTCCAAATCATCCAAGAAGTTAATCACCGTGCCTCTGGGTACTGGTACCCCGTTAGCCGCGAGAATGCGTTTAGTGGCTTCTTTATCACAAGCTAGTTCTACACCGAGAATGCCTGTTTTATCGGTCATTGTGGCCTGCATCCGCTGTTGGTGAACCCCATAGCCTAACTGAATCAGAAAACGTGCGGCTAAGGGCATCCAAGGAATGCCTCTTTTTTCTGCTTCTTTGACAATTGCTTCCGTGGAAGGTCCAAGGGAAGCATCGCGACAAAAATCTTTTAAGTCTTGGATGTCTTGCTCTAGTTCTGCCTTGGGATAACGGCCCCGATCAACAATACTTTGACATAGCCGTACTGCTGCACGTCCGGCATAACGTCCCGCCTCCTCATTCAAGTACTCAATCACTACCTGGTATACTCCAGGAGTGGCAGTCTCACGGGTGCGGCCAAAACCTACGTGCATTCCAGCTAATTCCTGGAGTTCTAAGGCTACGTGTTCTACGATATGACCCATCATTGTGCCTTCTCGTACCCGCATCAAAAAACCACCACGACAGCCGGGGGAGCAATAATGACCTTCCAAACTTGGCAGCGCCTCAACTAATCCTTCATAAAAACCAGGGATTTCATTCGAGGGCGTTTCCGCCAGGGTTTCTAAATCGAGGCGCATGACGATTAGTTTATGGCGTCGAATGCTCCAGTAGTTTGGGCCGCGTAAGGTCTGGATCTTGAGGATTCTCATGGGAATAGGTAGATGGAGATTCGGAACCAAAATT
>RDYJ01000269.1 GCA_004293145.1 Nostocales cyanobacterium
CAATTACAGCCAAAAATATTTTTACTCTTTGCTAAAAATTTCTATTTACTAATTTTATTGAGAACTATCTACATCTTTTTCGGTCAAATAAACTCTCATTGTAATTGTTGATGAACAACACCTAATATTAGCCAAATATTCCCCCAGGGCATTCAGAGGATAGGGTGAATTTTGCGATTGCCAAATACAGCAATCACAAAGTAAAAATTTTGATTTTTTCTTTAAGACCCGTCCTGAAAAATCATCTCTTTGGGTATGAGTGGAGTGATTATTTCCACAAACTCATCTGGTACGTGAGCAAGTAACTTAATAATCAGTAGCAATTTTGTTTCAAAAGGCACTCTCGACAGAACTAACTTAACCTCAGCCTCATCCCCAATATCATCAAGGGTTGTAGCCACGTATGCCGGATCTAGCCTTTCCTCCCCTGCCAAAAGCGGTAAAAACTGCTCTACATAAAACTGTTGGTTCTCAGTCAGGGGTGCAGAAAAATTATTAATTTTGCTATATAAGCTATCTAATAGGAAAATTAATATTTTTTTCAGTGCCGTCCATCCCCCCATCTCAGCAGCTTCTTGGGATATCCTGCCTTGGGTGACACCCACTAAAGAAGCGATCGCCTTTTGGGTTAATTTCTCCCCTGCCTCCCAAATTTGTTTAGCAGCTTGTACAATTGCATATCTTAATCGTTGAACTTTGCTACCAGCTTCAAGAGTTAGATTACAAGCTTCTGTTACCTCTATTGTGCATCCTGGATAGTAGCTACTGAGGTAGGATATATCTGTGTTAGCAGTGAGGTACACCGTGATTTTCTGCTCCGGTCTTCTGTTGGATCTTGGTCTACCTACAGCCTGGATAATTTCAGCCTGTACCAGATGGTCTACATACTTTTGGAAATTGGGGTTATCTTTGGTGGTGTCAAAGTCTCCAGTCAGGATTGAGTATTTTTGGGCGATCGCTCCTAAGTCTGGGTAAGGTGTACCAATACAAAGCAGTCCATCTACATTTACGTATTTATTAGAACCACGATTATCTACATACCAATATCCCTGACCATCTTCC
>RDYJ01000270.1 GCA_004293145.1 Nostocales cyanobacterium
CAACCTGACAACCACTACCCCGTAAATGACCTTTAACAATGAAAATAATATTACTAGCAATTCGGCCATGATTTTGAGTTCCCCCACTCATAGCGTAAACTTCACCATTAATATACTCATGACGAAGCAGTTGTTTTTCTTCCCAGACAAAATATTCTTCGGGTGTTAACTTAGGAAACTTATCTTTTACAGCAATCATTTTTTGTTACCTCATCTACGCTTGACCAAATTAAAATCGCTTTTATCAACAATACCTTGTCCATTTTTTGTAGCTACAGCAGAACCCAACGCTTTTGTTGGGTTTGTAGGAGTATGTTACCTAACTGTATTTTAATCTCAACATCCAGAGCCAAACCCTCATTCATCTGAGCCGCCAAATCTGCCGTTAAAGCCCCCATCTTCTCCTCAAAGCTTACCCCATCCTCCACCTCTTCCACTCATTTTCGCTAGATTTACCCTTAGTAACCGCGCCAAGAGTAAAATATCCACTTGGATGATTTTACTGGGTGTAAATCCATGCCAAGATAAAAACCAGAATCTCAAGCTTGCTAGATCCGCTATCTAATAGATTACTGGCAATGGATTTAACCACAAGAGTTATAGAAAATTCAGGACTGAGTATACCCATCTTCGATGGGTCGTACAACAATGGCAAAGGAAGATATCTATCAGAACCAGAAATCATCAAAAATTCCCTATTAGCACAAATATTCGAGCCAGAAGAATTACAATCATTACTCCTGGTAAAAATTGACAGTAAAAATCCAGACGCAAATCATCTTAAAACCAGAACATTTAAAGATGGTATCAACCGCAAATTAGCCTTTAGTTCAGGCGATAATTATTACTTTGCTGATGATACATTGCGTAAGAAAATCAGACAATTATTTGCTACAGAACCGGATACCGCTTGTCGTTATGGTTCATTATTAGTTAGTAATTGCTACAAAGGAACAGAAACATTTACCAACTTACGAGTTAAAATCGTAGACTTTACAGACCCACAATATGCTGATTATAAAACCGGAGACTGTCACGGTAAGATTTCACCAAGACTAGCT
>RDYJ01000214.1 GCA_004293145.1 Nostocales cyanobacterium
CCAAAGCCGTATTTATTAACTTTACCTGTTAATTTTTGAGAATAGCGGCGTAATTCATCCCAAGTAGTTGGGGGACTGGTTAAACCTGCCTGATTAAAAGCTTTTTTGTTATAAAATAATGCCAAGGTTGAATAGTCTTTAGGCAGTCCATAGATGTGGTTTTGGTATTTAAAGCTATTCAGTAAATTCTCTTCAAAATCTGCTAAATCAAATTCTGAGGTGATGTAACTATCTAAAGGTTCTAAAATATTTTGACTCATGAAAAAAGGAGCTTCTAGCGCATCTAGATAAAATACATCTGGTGCTGCTTCTCCTATTAAACGAGTTTTAATCACATCCATATATTGGTCAGAGATTACTTCATACTTAACTTTAATATTGGGATGTTTGATTTCAAAGTCTTGTAATACTTGTTTGAGAAGTTTTTGTTCTACAGGTGAACCTCCCCAACCGCTGAGTTTAATACTTACTGATGATGTACTGGTTGGTAGACTATGACAACTTATAACAATGATAGCCATAGCTATAAGTAATAACCAAAATTTTAACCACTTGCGTTTGTTCACAGACACATAAAAATCTTGCTTTTCTCCTTTATATATCCTGTAACTCTGGACTGAGATTTTATAAATTTAAAGTTTTGTTGAGAATTGGTAGATAGAATAACAAAGAATTATCATTAACTGAAATTTTGCTAATTTCGTCACTGATAGACGATAACTTATGGACTCTGTTCAAGTTGAAAAAATTGCATCTTTAAATCTGGAAATTCCTCAGATTGATTCATTAACAACAGTCTTATCTTCTCAATCTCAATGTAGCTTTCGTTTTCCTAAAAATGCTATTCGTACCAGTTTACAAGCATCTACGGTAGATGCTATTTTCGCTACGATTTTTTCTATTACTACTGGGGGAATTTTACTTAGTAACTTTTTAGTAGAATTGGATGCTAGTCCAGTGGTTTTTGGGATGCTTTCCTCAATTCCCATGCTGGTAAATCTGATTCAGCCGTTGGGTGCTTATATCTCAGAACGCACTACTAGCCGCTTTCAGTATTCCGCGCTTGTTTATGGGATTTCTCGGCTGTTGTGGCTGATTTTAGTCATAGGTATTATCGGTGCTGGTTGGGGAGTTATAAATTCTCAACAGTTGGTGATATTAACTCTGTTAATCGTCTTTTTTAGTCATCTTTCAGGTGGACTCGGAAGTGCATCATGGATGAGTTGGTTAGCAATAATTATTCCCCGAAGTTTGCGCGGTCGGTATTTTGGCATCCGCAATAGTGCTACCAGTTTGACTAATTTGTTGTGTGTACCTTTAGCTGGTTTAGCTGTTTCCCATTGGTATGGGGGAACTATTCAAGGTTATGGGGTAGTTTTGTTTGTAGGGGTTTTATTTGGGTTAGTAAGTTTGGGATGTCAGTATTTTAAAATTGATGTCAATCCCCAATTACAAAACACTTATATAGTTGATTGTTCTCCAAACAGCAAATATGATCCGGTATCAATTCCACAACAGCAATGGGATGAGAATATTTGGAAAAACTCTAACTTTTGGATATTTATACTGTATTTCAGTTTATGGATGCTGGCTTTTAATCTTTGCTCTCCTTTTGTTAATCTTTATCTGCTAGAAACTTTAAATGTAGATGTGGGTTGGGTGACAGTTTACAGCAGTCTGCAAGCGGGAGCAAATCTGCTGATGGTTTTACTGTGGGGTAAGTTGGCAGATAAAGTAGGAAATCGCCCAATTTTGATATTTGCAGGCATTATTGTTGCGGTTACGCCTTTGCTGTGGTTTGGAATTAGTAACAATAGCTTAGATATCTGGCTTTGGCTACCACTATTACATATTTTTATTGGTGGTACTGGGGCAGGCATTGATTTATGTAACAACAATATGCAAATTGGTATTACTCCAGTCAGAAATCAGTCTATTTATTTTGCGATCGCTGCTGCTATTGCAGGTGTAACTGGTGCGTTAGGAACAACCATTGGCGGTTTTATTGCCCAATCTTCCCACTTTGGCGGTTTATTAGGTCTTTTTGCCTTTTCGAGTATTTGCCGACTTGCAGCACTTATCCCCCTAATTTTTGTTAAAGAACAGGGAAGAGGTGACAGGTGACAGGTGTTATTTTCCCCCTGCTAGAAAGCTCCCTGCTCCCCAGTCCTTTACTCAGCAGCGGTGGAACTCAAACTCATGCTTTCCCACAAAACCATATTGGGTGTAGTTGGCATGGGCTGATGTAAAGCAATTAGCTGTGCTAATGTATTCTTTAACTGAGTTCGGGGAACAATATCATCGACAAAGCCATGCTTGAGTAAATCTTCAGCGGTTTGGAATTCTTCTGGTAGTTTTTCCCGCAGGGTTTGTTCAATTACTCGTCTTCCTGCGAAACCAATGGTAGCTTTTGGTTCAGCAATGATGATATCACCCAACATAGCAAAACTAGCTGTAACGCCTCCTGTGGTGGGATTTGCTAAGATGGGAATGTATAATAAGCGGGCATCTTGATGGCGTTGTAAGGCGGCGGAAATTTTCGCCATTTGCATTAAGGACAGCATACCTTCTTGCATTCTTGCACCACCGGAGGTACAAACGATGACTACAGGATAACGGCGTTGTGTGGCTTGTTCAATTAAGCGGGTGAGTTTTTCTCCAACAACGGAACCCATGCTACCACCCATAAAGCGGAAGTCCATGACTCCTAAAGCTATAGGTAAACCGTTAATTTGACCCAAGCCGGTTTTGACTGCATCTATTAAACCGATTTTTTCCTGGGTTTCCCGCAAGCGATCGCTGTATGGTTTGCGATCGCGAAATTGTAAGGGATCTGTAGGGCGCAAATTTTCATCTAAAGGTTTCCAGGTATTTGCATCTATCAACTGGCGGATACGTTCATCACTATCAACTCGATTATGATGACCACATTCAACACATACCATTTGATTGGCTTTCAGGTCTTTGGCATAAGTTAACACGCCACACTTGGAGCATTTATGCCACAATCCGTCCGCAATTTCCCGTTCTTGGCGTTCTAAATTCGTAGATCCTGATTTACGACGATTTGCAAACCAATCAAATAGAGACTTTAAACCGCGTGATTCTTCGTTGTTTGCCATTTTTATTTTATTTATCTAGGTATGAGGTTCACAACAGGTCAATCAATTTAGTATTTTAGATTTTAGATTTTAGATTGACCTCACCCACTTCTTTAGTGGGGATTGAGAATTTTTGATTTGAGATGGGTGATTTCTTTCTGCTTGACTAACTCATAAAACTATGGTTTAAGCAATTCAGTTGATGGTATCTATGGATTTAGTTGTACTTGCTAACTGCATATTTTATTGGGGGTAATATCAAGTCATAAACTAATATTACCAAAATATAAAGAATAAATGGGGTAATCGAGGTTACAGTCATGGGCAATGTAGGTTGTTGTTGATGGGGTAATGAGTAAAGAGGCAACAAATGAGGAAAACATTGAAAATTTGTGTTTGAATTTGGAATTTGGAATTTTCAACTAGGGTAGGAATTTGAATTTTTATGTGATTGTGTGTCCTTTATGTCAAGATCCTGGTAGCACTAGCCGCAGGTAGTACGACAAAATAGCTTCACCGCTAAACACAGCAATTACTGCTCCCAAAGCTAAAAAAGGACCAAAGGGCATTTTTTGTCCCATTTCATGCCGCGAAAGCATAATAGCGATTCCACCTACTAATGCTCCGAAAAAGCAGGACATAAAAGCAGCTATGAGTAAATACTTCCAACCTAACCAAGCTCCCATCATGGCTGCTAATTTAGCGTCACCTGCACCCATAACAGCTTTACCATAGGCTAAAGAACCTAAAATTGAAATGCTATCAAACAGCCATATACCCAAGACTGCACCACTGATACCGAATATGAGATGCTTTACCAAACCCACCCAGCTATTTTCTGTTAAAAAACCTAAACCCATTTGAAAGACTAAGCCTAAGACTAACCCTGACTTAGTGAGTGAACCAGGTAAGATCATTGTATCCCAGTCTATAAGAGATAGAGCTAATAACCAACTGCAAAAAGCCCAATAACCGACTGTTAATGCTGAAAATTGAAATACCCAAAATACGATTAAAAATATAATTCCCGTGATCGCTTCTACCAGGGGATAACGGAGAGAAATTTTGGTTTGACAATAACGGCAGCGTCCTTTTAACCACAACCAACCAAAAACAGGCACGTTATCATAAGATTTTAATTGGTTTAAGCACTTAGGGCAGCGAGAAGGAGGCCAAAGTAAGGATAATCCCGCAGGTAGGCGATAAACTACAACATTGATAAAGCTACCAATAGCTGCACCTAAAGCAAAGACAATAATACTAGCAGGGACGAAGATCAAAATGTCCATATTGTCATTAGTCGTTAGTCGTTAGTCGTTAGTCGTTAGTCATTGGGTTATTAACCTCCCCCTGCTAGGAAGCTCCCGTTCGGCTGACGCTCACGCCGAAGCCTGCTCCCCTGCCTATTTACTGTCACCTGTCACCTATTCCCTGTTAAGAGTTCCCTGTTCCCTTTCAATACATATACGATTCTATTTGCTGTAAAGGTATAAAACATTCCTGTGGTAAGAGAACTGGTTGCTGGGTAAAAATCACCTTACCCCGATAAGTTAGGCGACTAATTGCTACTCCTGAAGGTTGCCCCACAATCTCAGGATGTACTTCACAGTAGGTATAGTAAATTTGCCCAGCGGCTTTGATCACGGTGGAATCCACCAAAGGCGTTTGGTTTGGTGGGGCGGTAAAATTTCCCTGTCCTTGTCGTGAAGCGTACACTATGAGTTTTTATGTTATTGATAGATTTGCTTCTAGTTTATCTGAAACTTTTAGCAAAAAACGCTAAAATTTTCATCACAGTACATTCAAACTATTTTGCTGCCAGAATTTGGATTAAAGCGTCGCCCATAGCCCGACAACCTAAAAGATTCATTCCTTCAGACATAATATCTCCTGTGCGATCGCCTTGTTGTAAAACTTGTAACACTGCATTTTCAATCAAGTCCGCTGCATCTGGCTGATTTAAGCCATAACGTAACATCATCGCTGCACTTAAAACCTGTGCCAATGGGTTGGCTTTATCTTGTCCTGCAATATCTGGGGCTGAACCGTGAACAGGTTCATATACACCAGGTCCTGAAGCTCCCAAACTCGCAGAGGGTAACATCCCAATACTACCAGTTAGCATCGCTGCCGCATCCGAGAGAATATCACCAAATAAGTTACCAGTGACAATAGTATCGAATTGCTTGGGAGCGCGGACTAATTGCATGGCTGCATTATCTACATATAGATGAGATAATTCAATATCTGGATATTCTGAAGCCAGCTTAGTCATGCCTTCGCGCCAAAGTTGAGATACTTCTAATACATTGGCTTTATCTACAGAACAAAGTTTTCCGCCGCGTTTTTGCGCTGTTTCAAAGGCAACTCGTCCAATTCTCTCAATTTCAGATTCACTGTAAACCATCGTGTTTACACCACGTTTTTCACCTGTCTCTGTAGCGAAAATACCTTTTGGTTTACCGAAATAAATCCCCCCTGTGAGTTCCCGGACTACCATAATATCCACACCTTCCACTACTTCCCGTTTTAGGGTGGAAGCGTCTATTAACTGGGGGATAATTTTTGCAGGACGCAAATTAGCAAATAGTTCTAAACCTGCCCGTAGTCCTAATAAACCCGCTTCAGGACGTTGGTGAGAGGGTAATGAGTCCCATTTATAACCACCAATAGCAGCAAGTAAGACTGCATCACTGTTGCGACAAGTATCTAGAGTAGCAGCAGGTAGGGGTTCTCCTGTTTCATCAATAGCTGCACCACCGATGAGGGCGGTTTCAAAGTTAAATTGAATATCAAAGCGTTTACCAACGACTTTTAGCACGTCCACTGCTACGGCCATTATTTCTGGTCCGATGCCATCGCCAGGAAGTAGGGTAATGCGGTAGTTTTGAGTCATACTCTATCTAATGGGTGATTGTTTGCAGATTTATTATCATACCAGTGAGTAGTCAGTTTTAATATCTCACGCCAAGACGCTAAGACGCAAAGGAAGAACGCAAAAGGTATGGTAAAAATATATGAAAATCGCTGTAATTTTTAATTTTTAATTTTTAATTCTCATCTGGTGTTACATATTCTCCAACCTGTGCAAATCTGATTTCTATTCTTCTCCGTTTCTTGTTTTCCTGATCACCTTGAGGTGCAAATCCTTGATTTTCTGGTAAAAATAATTGTGCTGCTGAATATGCTCTAAATTGTACTTTTTTAAATCGAGATAATTTGGTTTGATTTTGCGCTTTTTTTAGTTCTTTGACTACTGATAATGCT
>RDYJ01000070.1 GCA_004293145.1 Nostocales cyanobacterium
AATTCAGGTTTTTTCTGCCCTACAAATACACTATTTAATCTAATTATCTGTAAACCAAAATTACTTAATTCCCCTGTTTCTGATGCACCCACAAATAACAATCCTTGATTTTTTAACAATCGATGTAAATTTTGTAATGTATTTTTGCGTCCAGAATCATCAAAATAGATTAAAACATTGCGACAAAAGATAATATCATAAGGCATTTTGTCTAATAACAACCGAGGATCAAGTAAATTACCTTGACTAAAATTAACGCTATTTTTTACTTTGTCACACAATTCATAGCCTTTATCGGTAAATCTAAAATAGCGATTTTGAAAGTCTAAGTGATTACCCCGGAAAGAATTACGGCTATAAAAAGCTTTTCTGGCTTTAGCGATCGCCTTTTGGCTAATATCAACCGCATCAATATGAAACTGATTTGGTAATAAACCCAAATCTAATAATGCCATAGCCATAAAATAAGGTTCTTCACCCGTAGAACAAGGAATACTTAACAAGCGAAGTTTACTAAAAGAAGATTTATTTAATAGTTGTGATCGCACATAATTAATGAGAGCTTCATAAGTTTGATGATCTCGAAAAAACCAGGTTTCCGGGACAACAATTAATTCAACTAATTCATCAAATTCTTGACTCGATTTGTGTAAAATCTGTAAATAATCATCTACAGTTACACCGCATATCAAACAACGAGTTTCTACAGCCTTAGCAATTTTCCGAGATCCAATAATATTAGCATCACAGCCGATTTTTCGACATAATAGATTCTCAATTTTTGACCATATCATTGATATAACTTTCTCCTGCTGTTAATAAGTAACTATTTTCCGCATCCGTCAATAATTGCTCTAGATTAATACGCTGAATAATTCCTCTATCATCCATAATCATTCCCCCTAAATACGGGGCTTCTTTAATGCGAATACCGGAATCAACAAAATCTGTTTCCGGCCTGTTCAAAGTTTCTGTAATTCGTTCTGCTATCAAACCCAGGTATTGACACTCGTGTTCTGGATGAAGGTAACTAATTATAATAATACGGGTACTTAAGCAAAAACGGCTAGATGTACCACGAATTAAACTACACAGGTCAATAACTGGGACAATTTTGCCACGGTAGTTAAATAAACCCGCTACGTATTCCGGGACATGATGTACTTTTCTCAATGCCACTCTAGGTATAACTTCGACTATACAAGAAGTTCCAATGGCATATAAATCTTTACCAACACAACAAAGTAGCATTAACATGACTGTTTTCCTGTGGGTAATTATCAATATACGATTTAGTATAAAATATACTAATTCAGAGATAAAAACTACTCCACGAAAATTAAAGTTTCTGTAAATACTCATACCATTTTTTGGTACTAGATATTATTCGGGAAAGTAATATTCTTTAAAAGATTCATTGGACCTATCTCTTTTAGCAGTTGCATCTGTTCACTATTCCGCACTAGCAACGCACCAGCAAACCCCAAAGAATTGACCGAAATTGATTCAAATTCTTCATAAGAACGGGGTACAATTAACATCCATTCTCGCGTAGCTAAAAAATTATATGCTCCAGATTGTTTATTATCATCACTAGCTGTAATTCCCACTGCTGCTAATAAATTATGATATTTTTTTAAAGTTATTTCGGCATTTTCTTCTGGCTGCAAAGTTGTGAAAGCGTGTAAAAAATCAAGCCCTGGTATAGTTGTAATTGAATCTGTAAAATTTACGTCTTTTAATAATGCTGTAATCGGAATATATTGCCCAGAAATAGGAACTATTTGTAAATGTTTATGTCGCTGACTCGCACCAGCAAGTTTACCACCATTATAGAAGACTAAACCATCAAAATCAGCCAAACAAGCCCACATTGCTGTAAAATCTTCTAAGGTCAATAAACTTTCTTGCTCTACAAAAGCACGAGTAATAATCAACAGATGATAATCTACAACATTGAACTTATTTAAAATGCACAGATGAGTATCAGAAATATCCGCAACAAATAAATCTTCTTCATAAGGTAAAAAAGGATTAAACTCTTTCCCCGTCACAGCAGTTTTTTGATCTTGCTTTTTTTGATCTGCCTTTTTACGGTTTATATTTGATAGAATCCTCACTAAAAACTTAACTCCATCCTGTTCCACAAATTCAAATTCTGTGGAAATAGATTTTAACTTCCCACATTTTAAAGCCTGAGCAGTTATCTCTTTTACTTTTGTCCATAATGTCCCTGGTTCAAGGAGGATTTTTTCTGCTTTCATCTGTTTTAATATCTGAAAATTTTTACCTACGCCAACTTTTAATAACTACAATCATCATCAGGATAATTATTAAACCTAAAGCTACATTCCTAATTAAAAAAATATCCCAGTGTTGGAAAGCTATCGCTATCAAAGCCCAAACTGTTACACCTGTATAAGCAATATCTCGATAATTAATTATCATCACAGTAGCAATAACTGCTGCTGCTAACAACATAATTACAGTCCATACTTCGTTAGCAATTCCCCAACCATTCCAACCACCAAAATACAACGCGCAGGCCACATTAACAATAGTCGCCACACTAATCCAACTGAGGTATATACTAATAGGAGCATGAAGACAAAACTTTTTATTTTTACTTACACGCTTTTTGCCAATTTCTAAGCGTTGGTAAATGATAATTAAAGGTAGCAAAATTCCTAACATTGCTACTATAGAAAAGGCAAAAAGTCTAAATAGGAATAAATACACCCAAATACATTGGGCAACCGCAGCAACCACCAACAGATATCCAGTCTTACGTAAATCTTCATCCTCCTTCTGACTAGGCAAAAATTGGTACACTGCCAAAGCAAACAAACCTAAGTAAATTAGTCCCCAGATCGCAAAAGCATAATTAGCGGGAATAATCAAGACATTTTTGAATAAAGTGTTAGAAATTGCTCCTATACTTAGTCCATTCAGCGGAAAAATGTTAGATAATACGTTAACCACAAACGCACCAACAATAGCTGCTAAGGTAGCTAACTGCCTGAAAAAATCCCGATTATTGCCAGAAGTAGACTGTTGCATGGAATATTGGCATAAAATATATATTTTGTTTCTACTTTTAGCTTACATCTGTTCACCAATATGGAGGGGCTAAAAAAGAATACAAAATTACAAGGGTAAGACAATCATAAATGTTTATAGAGTTGCTATTGATTTAGCGTTAAATACTTTATAAACAAATTAGCAATTTGTAAAGGACAAAACGATGCGACTATCACATAAGTTATTTGTTACACTCCGAGATGATCCAGCAGATGCGGAAATTCCCAGTCATAAACTCTTACTCCGCGCAGGTTATATCCGTCGCATCGGTAGTGGTGTATATGCTTATCTTCCCTTAATGTGGCGAGTATTGCAAAAAATTTCTCAAATAGTGCGGGAAGAAATGAACGCTACTGGCGCTGAAGAATGTTTGTTACCACAATTACAACCCGCTGAGTTATGGAAAGAGTCAGGACGCTGGGATACTTACACTAAAGCTGAGGGGATCATGTTTTCCCTAATTGATAGAAGAGAACAACAATTAGGACTTGGGCCAACTCACGAGGAAGTAATTACCACTGTTGCTCGTGATATGATTCGTTCATATCGGCAATTACCGCTGCATTTATATCAAATTCAAACTAAATTTCGTGATGAAATTCGTCCTCGTTTTGGTTTAATGCGGGGTAGAGAATTTATCATGAAAGATGGTTATTCTTTTCATGCTGATGAGGAAAGTTTGAAGAAAACCTACCAGGATATGTACACCGCTTACAGTAATATGTTGCGACGTTCTGGTTTAGCTTTTCGCGCGGTGGAAGCTGACTCTGGTGCTATCGGTGGTTCTGGTTCTACAGAATTTATGGTGTTAGCAGATGCGGGAGAAGATGAAGTTCTCTACACTGAAGATGGGAAATATGCAGCGAATGTAGAAAAAGCGGTTTCTCTACCTGCGGATGCTCAAACTTCACCTTTTACTAACTTTGAAAAACGGGAAACACCAGGAACTGACACAATAGATAAACTTGGCGATTTTCTCAAATGTTCTCCTACCCAAATTGTTAAAAACGTTTTATATCAAGTTGTATATGATAACGGTTTAACTGTTTTGGTTTTGGTAAATATTCGTGGTGATCAGGAAGTTAATGAAGTCAAATTACAAAACGAATTAACTAAATTAGCATCCCAATTTGCTGCTAAAACTATCCTTTCTTTCAGTGTACCCACTCAGGAAATCATTGCCACCTGGGCTGCAAAATCTTTACCTTTAGGTTATATTGCACCGGATATTGCTGATGATTATATTGCTGGTAGTAAACAGGTACATTCCAAATTTGTGCGGTTGGTTGATCAAACTGCTGTGGAATTAAAGAACTTTGTCACTGGTGCAAATGAAAGCGGTTTTCACGTAGTTGGGGCAAATTGGAATGAGCAATTTAAGTTACCTGATTTAGTAGTAGATATTCGGAAAGCAAGACCAGGCGATCACTCTCTTCACGACTCAACCCAAACCTTACAAACAGCTAGAGGTATCGAAGCCGGTCACATCTTCCAACTCGGTACAAAATACTCTCAAGCTATGGGTGCAACTTATACCAATGAACAAGGGGAAGAAAAACCTTTGGTGATGGGTTGTTATGGTGTCGGTGTGTCAAGATTAGCACAGTCAGCCGTAGAGCAATCCTATGATAAAGATGGGATAATTTGGCCAGTAGCGATCGCACCCTATCACGCTATCGTTACCATTCCTAACATTAAAGATAGCCAACAAATTGAAGTTGCCGAAAAACTTTACAATCAACTCAACCAAGCAGGTGTAGAAACATTATTAGACGACCGCGATGAAAGAGCAGGTGTAAAATTCAAAGATGCTGATTTAATCGGTATTCCCTTGAGAATAGTTACAGGTAGAGCCATTACCAATGGTAAAGTTGAAGTAGTCAAACGGGCAACCCGTGAATCTCAAGAAATTGCCATTGACGAAGTTGTAAACACATTACAACAATGGGTTAAAGAGGCGATAGCAGGGTAAAATTAAACGCTGGTAGGGGGGGGTATCTTGCTCACCCTCATCAGCTAAATTTGGATAAATTTCCACCGAAAATTTTCAATCTTATGAATATAAATAAGTCAGTTTTAGCAGCAGATATTGACTATCAAAAACTGGATCAACTTTTAGCCGCAGGTAACTGGAAAGAAGCAGACTATGAAACAGCAAGAATAATCTTGAAAATAGCAGCAAGAGAAAAAGAAGGTGTTTTAGGATTAGAAGATATTCAAAATTTTCCCATTGAAGAACTACTGATAATTGATCAAATGTGGGTAAAATATAGCAATGGTCACTTTGGCTTTTCTATCCAGAAACAAATTTATCAAAGTTTAGTAGAAACACAAAAAGATTATCAAAAAACTTGGTCAACTTTTTCTGAGCAGATAGGATGGAGACAATCAGGAAAATGGTTAAACTACAAAGATATTAATTGTAACTTAACAGCACCAAAAGCTCACCTTCCTAGTCGTGCTTGGGGGTGTATAGTAGCATGGTGGTGGGTAGTTCAGTGGCATGAAGCTATATCAGCAAGAATTTATCTTCTCTCCCATCCAGACTTGTAAATTAATGTTGTGTAAAGATTCAGCCAATAATTTCAGGAAATTACTATTAAAAAATTGATTAATATAGCAGGAGTCAGTTAGGAAACCCAACATTTTCTGCCCTTATAAAGTGTCATTGGAAGCCAGAGGTCGATTTGTTTAGTTTAGCACGAACGGTGTCAAATTGTTCCACTTACCTGTATCATGGGTGTTTAACTTGTAACCACACAGTCAGTTTGGTATAAAAAAGCTAAATACAGCTTGCCATACAGTCAATTATGGAGGAAGACAAATGTCACACAGCCCAGGACTGTACATTATACTCGTCAGTATTCACGGTTTAATAAGAGGTCATAATCTAGAGTTAGGAAGAGATGCTGACACTGGTGGACAAACAAAATATGTAGTCGAACTTGCCAACACATTAGCCAAAAATCCCCAAGTAGAAAGAGTTGATTTAGTCACCCGGTTAGTAAATGATCCCAAAGTTAGCCCTGACTATGCCCAACCAATAGAAATACTTTCAGACAAAGCCCAAATTATTCGCCTTGCTTGCGGTCCCCGTCGCTACCTCCGCAAAGAAGTTCTCTGGCCACATTTAGACACCTTTGCAGATGAATTACTCCGACACATCCGCAAGGTGGGAAGAATACCAAATGTAATTCATACACATTACGCCGACGCGGGATATGTTGGTAGTCGGGTGGCTGGGTGGTTAGGAACACCCCTTGTGCATACTGGTCATTCCTTGGGACGAGTCAAGCAACAAAAATTACTGGAACAGGGAACTAAACAAGAAGCAATTGAAGAACATTTTCATATCAGTACCAGAATTGAAGCGGAAGAAATTACACTGGGTGGTGCAGCTTTAGTTATAGCCAGTACGAATCAAGAAGTTGAACAACAGTACAGTGTATATGATCGCTATCAACCAGAAAGAATGGTGGTTATTCCTCCTGGTGTGGACTTAGATCGCTTTTACTCAGCCGCAGATAATTGGCATAACCCACCCATTCAAAAAGAATTAGAAAGATTTCTCAAAGAACCCCAAAAGCCGATGATTACGGCTATTTCTCGCCCTGCAATTCGGAAAAATGTCAGTAGTCTGATTAAAGCCTATGGTGAAGATCCTGAATTGCGTAAATTGGCAAACTTAGTAATTGTACTGGGGAAACGAGATGACATCATGACGATGGAATCAGGTCCGCGTCAGGTATTTATCGAGATATTGCAATTAATAGACCGCTACGACCTTTACGGTAACATTGCTTATCCCAAACACCATAGTGCTGATGATGTTCCAGATTTATATCGACTCACAGCTAAAACCAAAGGAGTGTTTATTAATCCAGCTTTGACAGAACCATTTGGATTAACTTTAATAGAAGCTAGTGCTTGTGGTGTACCGATTATTGCTACTGCTGATGGTGGACCCAGGGATATTCTAGCAGCTTGCGAAAATGGTTTGCTGATTGACCCCTTGAATATTCAAGATATCCAAAATGCCCTCCGCACAGCCCTAAAAGATAGGGAAAAATGGCAACGCTGGGCTAAAAATGGCTTGGTGAATGTCCGCAAATATTTCTCCTGGAATAGTCACGTTGAGAAATATTTAGAAAAAATCCGCCTATTTCCCCAACGACGAATTCAATCTTTACTTAGTCCTCTCCCCGCATCTCCAGCTGCTGATCATCCAGAGTGGAATGTACCAGATACCAACCGATTACCTACCGCTGACCGTTTTCTCGTTTGCGAAATTGATAACACGCTTTTGGGTGACAAAGAAGCCCTAGAAAAATTGATTCAGCGCATTCGTCAAGAAGGACATACAACCGGGGTGGGAATTGCTACAGGTCGCACATTAGAAAGCACCTTGAGTATGTTGGAAGAATGGCGCTTCCCCATGCCAGATTTATTAATCACATCAGCAGGTAGTGAAATCTACTATGGACCGCAGATTGTCACAGATACAAGTTGGCAAAAACACATCGGTTATCAATGGCAAGCCCAAGCAATTCGTCAAGCCATGAAAGATATACCCGGTGTAGAATTGCAACCACCAGAAACTCAACGCAATTTTAAAATCAGCTATTTTGTTGATGAAGCTAAAGCGCCTAATTTTCGAGAAATTATTCGCCATTTGCGTCGTCATCAACTGCCCGTGAAAGGGATTTACAGCCACAATATGTATTTGGATTTAGTGCCGATCCGGGCTTCTAAGGGTGATGCAATTCGTTATGTGGCTTTGAAATGGGGTTTACCTGTGCAACGTTTCTTAGTGGCAGGGGCATCAGGTAATGATGAAACCATGCTTGGTGGTCAGACTTTAGGGGTTGTGGTGGGGAATTACAGCCAAGAAATTGAAAAGCTGCGGGGTTATCCACAGATTTATTTTGCTCAAGGTCATTATGCTTGGGGCATTTTGGAAGCTTTAGATCACTATGACTTTTTTGGTAATTTGTCTCAAAAACAGCCGGAAATTTTGAATGTTTAGGCAAGCTATAGCCATATAATAATATCCCCGACTTCTTTTGTATCTGTAATTCTCTTGGAGCTATAAATGTCAAAGTCTCAATACGTCTTTACTGATGTTCATAATGCCCAAGAATTTGAACGACTTCAGGCAATTGAAAAAGTATTTGATCCAGCAAGCTGCAAACGGCTTCAAGCCACAGGAATTACAACGGGTTGGCGATGTCTGGAAGTCGGAGCAGGGGCAGGATCAATTACGCAATGGATGGCGGCAACTGTCGGAGAAAGTGGTAAAGTTGTGGCCGTTGATTTAGATACTCGGTTTCTATCAAATGTCAAATTATTGAATGTTGAAGTTTTAGAAGCTGACATCCGAAATATTCCACTAGAACATCACTCTTTTGACCTTATTCATGCACGTTACGTTCTCATCCATATTCTAGACTTTCAAGTTGCTCTATCAAAAATGCTGGATTTACTCAAACCTGGTGGATGGATTGTAATTGAAGAGCCTGATTTTTCAGCAGCACGAGCTATCTTTGGAGAAGAGGCAATTTGTCAATCTATGAATAGAGTGAATCAAGCAATTTTTCAGATGTTTGCTCATAGAGGTCTAGATTTTGCATTAGGTGTGAAGTTGCCCGCAATATTTCAAAAGCTGGGTTTGCAACAACTATCTGTAGAAAATGATGCTCCTATATCTGCTGGTGGTTCAGGATTGGCAAAAATGATGAAGATGTCTGCTGTGCAGCTGGCAGAAAAATATCTTGCTACTGGTGAAGCATCCCAGGCAGACATTGATAACTATTGTCTATTTGCAGATGATATCAAAACATGGGCTATTTACTATGCAACTGTAGGAATTACAGCCCAAAAGCCCGTAGTGTAAGATTTTGGATTTTGGGTTTTCCAAGACCAAAACTCCCCAAAAATGTCATCATAGGAAAGGTAAAAACACACAGGAGATAAAACTACGGTTTACGCACGTCCTTTAGCCCGGTTAATTGAGCAACTGCAACGTCTCCCCGGAGTTGGTCCCAAATCCGCCCAGCGTCTAGCGTTGCATATTCTAAAACGCCCAGAAGCAGAAGTAGAAGCCCTAGCACAAGCTTTAATTGATGCTAAAAAACAGATCGGCTTGTGTCAGGTTTGCTATCACCTATCCTCTGAACCTGTATGTGAAATCTGCCGCAACCCTAACCGGGATAATACAACTATCTGTGTGGTTGCAGATTCTCGTGATGTGATTGCATTGGAAAAAACCCGCGAGTATAAAGGTAAATATCATGTTTTGGGTGGGGTGATTTCGCCGATGGATGGGATAGGACCCGAACAGTTGACGGTTCAAGCTTTGGTACGGAGAGTCAGTCAACAACAGCCAAAGGAAGTAATTATGGCTATTAGTCCCAGTGTTGAAGGGGAAACGACTACTTTATATATAGGTCAGTTATTGAAACCGTTTACTAAAGTGACACGGATTGCTTTTGGTTTACCTGTGGGTGGTGATTTGGAGTATGCTGATGAGGTGACTCTAGCTAGGGCTTTGGAAGGACGAAGGGAGTTAGATTAGGTGTAGTAGATTATAGATAAATGAAGCGCAAAATTAAGTTATGGCAGGTGCTAGGTGTTGGTTAATTTATTTTTATCGATACCAGCCAGCAGATTAAATTTTTCTCATGTGATGACTAACGGGGTCAAAACCTCTGGAAAAGCGCGTACTTTCATCATAACAAGCGCCTGTTAAAGTCGCACCATACAACTTGGTATAATTAAGTCTAGCACCCCGAAGATTAGCATCACAGAGATTAACACCGCACAAATTAGCTCTTGTCAAATTAGCCTTCGCTAAATTTGCCCTACTCAAATCAGCACCCCAAAGTTTAGCTTTAGCAAGATTAGCTGCACTTAAATCTGCTCCCCACAAATTAATTCCTGGTAAATAAGCACCAATTAAATTTATCCCGCTTAACTGAGCAGATATAAAATATCTCTCTCCTGCGGCATAGTGCCGTTTAATATCTTCAGCATCCATCTGTATTTCACCGACTTTAGCCACGAGCTATTCCTACTTTTGATCTAACCACAAAAACAGCCAATCCGTCACATTTTCAGAGGGAAAATTCCTCCCCAGTATTTTCCCATCTTGCCCAGTGCTAATAAAAACTAGCAGATTAAAACCAGAAAAATAACTATAATTTCTTTATACACGAAAAAGCGCCTGAGTCCTTTTCGCTTACTCAGGCGCTCCCCCGTATAACTTTATACCATTTTACTTTGTTATGCAAGATTTTAAACTCCTGACACTGCTATAGGGCAAGCATTGCTAGGATAACCTGTAGAAAACATGAGTAAAGTGGTATCACTCCTTGCATTCGATCAGAATATCTCTTTTAACACCAAATAGCTAGTGTAGAGAGTGACACTTTATTAACTGACACTAGTTAAAAACGACGCAACTGTTATTGTAAAGAACAAGACGAAGACAAACAGCAAACATTTCTGGCAAATAGTATAAAAAATCTAAGTATTGTCAACAAAACATGGAAGACAGAAAGTGGGAGACAGAAGACAGAAGCTAGAATTTAGGAGTTTTTGAATGATGAATTTATTTTTCCCTATCACTGTACTTATATCTATTTTCATGATCTGGATATTAAGTAACAAGTAATCCTCGCTACAAAGCACAACTAGAAAAAAGCTACCCTTACTTTTTGGCACTAATCAGCCAAAACCCCCACCACCAGGAGTTTCGATCACAAAAATATCTCCTGGTTGCATCTCTACAGTTGCGGAACTACCTAAAATCTCCTCAGTGCCATTTTGCCGTTGTACCCAATTGCGTCCTACCTGTCCTGCTGCTGCACCATTTAAACCAAAGGGAGGAACTAAACGATGGCCAGAGAGAATATTAGCCGTCATCGGTTCTAAAAACTTAATACGACGGATCACCCCATTACCTCCCGAATATTTTCCTTTTCCTCCACTATCGGGACGCAAACTAAAACTTTCTACCTGCACAGGGTAACGAGTTTCTAAAACTTCAGGATCAGTTAAGCGAGAGTTAGTCATGTGGGTATGAACCCCATCAGTACCATCAAAATCAATTCCTGCACCAGAACCACCGCAGATGGTTTCATAATATTGATATTTTTGATTACCAAAAGTGAAATTATTCATAGTTCCTTGGGAAGCTGCCATCACACCCAAAGCACCATATAAAGCATCAACAATAGTTTGGGAAGTTTCTACATTTCCTGCTACTACTGCGGCAGGATAGGTTGGGTTTAACATACAACCTTCAGGAATAATAATTTCTAAAGGTTTGAGACAACCAGCATTGAGAGGAATATTATCATCAACTAAAGTTCTAAATACATATAAAACTGCGGCTTGAGTTACAGCTTTAGGAGCATTGAAATTACTATTTAATTGTGCAGATGTGCCAGTGAAATCAATCTTAGCACTACGATTGTCTCTGTCAATTGTCACCTTAACTGTAATTTTTGCACCGCTATCCATTGTATAAATAAATGACCCATCTTTCAAAACATCAATTGCCCGTCTAACAGATTCCTCAGCATGATTTTGGACAAACTGCATATAAGTTTGTACGGTTTCCAGTCCATATTGATTGACTATTTTACCAAGTTCTTGAACACCTCTTTCATTCGCAGCAATTTGAGCTTTAAAATCAGTAATATTTTGCTCAGGGTTACGACTAGGATAGGGATGATTTAACAGATAATTTTTCACTGCTGCTTCTTGAAATTCTCCATCTGCAACTAAGAGATAATTATCAAAAATAATTCCTTCTTCTGCTACTGTGGTACTGTGAGGAGGCATAGAACCGGGAGTAATACCTCCTATATCGGCTTGATGTCCACGGGAAGCAACATAGAAAATAATTTGTTTGTTTTCTACATCAAAAATAGGGGTAATGGCTGTGACATCAGGTAAATGAGTTCCACCGTTATAAGGGTTATTTGATAAATAAACATTTCCTGGTTTAATATTGTCACCTTGAGCATTAATTAAACTGCGGACACTTTCACTCATTGAGCCTAAGTGTACAGGAATATGAGGGGCATTGGCAACTAATAAACCAGAAGCATCAAAAATAGCGCAGGAAAAATCTAGCCGTTCTTTAATATTTACTGATGCTGCTGTGTTTTGCAGAACTATTCCCATTTGTTCGGCGATAAATTGATAGAGATTTTTGAATATTTCTAAACGGACTGGATCTGGTTGAGATGTGGTGTACATTTTTTTTCATCATGTTGTATTTTGGTATCAGATCCCCGACTTCTTTTTTGAGCATTTCACTAAATTATCAGGTAATGTCAGAAGTCGGGTATCTTTTGAACAGGTGTTTTTTAAATCGTATCTGGGTTAATATTTAATTCCCGCAATTTTGCTGCTAACCGTTCTGCTCGTTGCGCTTCACGTTCTGCTCTTTTAACTTCTAATTCTGCGGTTTCTTCAGGTGTGGGGACTAAATTTTCTTCTGGTGTGAAATAACGTAATAAACCCTCATAAATTCCCAAATATAATCCTAATTGTTCACTCCACAAATGTCCTTGTTCATTGGCTTCTATTGGTTGATATTTGCCATTGTTTAAATTAAAACCTGCAAATTCTAATGTATAGGGGTCAAACCAAAAATATTCTGGTGTGCGGAAGGTCTCTTGATAAAGTTCTTTTTTAGCTTCTCTATCAGTTTTTGCGGTAGTAGGTGAAAGAATTTCCACAATTACATGAGGATATTTACCATTCTCTTCCCAAACTACCCAACTTTTACGGGTTTTTCTTTCCGTTCCTAAAACAACAAAAAAATCAGGACCTCGAAACTTTTCGGTTTTTTTCTGGTTAGGACTATAGTAAATACTCAAATTTCCCGCAGCATAGAAATCTGTTTTCTCTTTCCATAACCATTTAAGACATTTAATTAAGAGCATAATTTGCTCTAGATGTAGTTCTGTTTCCACTGGTGGTTCATCACTATATAAGTCACTGGGAGGAAAAGTTAAATCTTCTGGAAAGAAGTTTTCTTCAGATACTAATTCTTGAGTAATCATCATGATATGATACCAAGTAGTTATTTTTTGATTTTAACATTAATTACAGTTGTTAGAATTTTCACTAAACAAGACGTTGTAAAATTAAATGATTGCGTTCAGTTAATTTCGCTTCCCAGTTAGGTTCAACTACAATTGTGCTGATTTTCTCCACAATAATTGCAGTACCATTTATACAATCTCCTGGTTGTAAATCTGCTCGACGATAAACTGGGGTATTATGCCATTTCTCAGCAGTAAACATTTGGACTATTTCTACAGGTTGGGGTTTTTCTTCTCCTGGTCGTTGACGAATGATTACAGGTTCTTCAGGAGTATCCATTTTTTGAATTACTTCTACAGAAATAGATTCAACAATTAAGGGTTTTTCTGTTTGGATAAAACCATATCTAGATTTATGTTCTATTTCAAAATTATGTTGCATTAATGCCACATTTGAGGTAAAATCAATTGTTGAAATCGAATTAGTACCTTCATATTTCAAATTAAGTTTTTTAACTATTTCTTCTGTTGTTTCTTTTTGCTGGGTTAATTCACTCCGTGCTTGGGTTTCCAAAGATGCCGTTAATTGTTGTAACTGAGGAATTAATGTTTGATTTAAAGGTTGTTCTACTCCTGTAATTTTGGTAGCTCTGACATCAGCTAAACCCATACCGTAAGCAGAAAGAACACCTGCAAAAGGGTGAATAAATATCTTTTTTATGCCTAAAGTATTAGCTATTAAACAAGCAACTTGTCCACCTGCACCACCAAAACAACAAAGTACATATTGACTAACATCATAGCCTCTTTGTAAGCTGATTTTTTTAATAGCATTTGCCATATTTTCGACAGCGATGGCTATAAAGCCTGATGCTACTTGTTCCGGTGTTCGATAGTTTTTTGTGACAGATGCAATATCCTCAGCTAATTGTACAAACTTGTGAATAACAATTTCTTTATCTAGAAGTAATTTACCTTCACTACCAAAAACTGCGGGGAAATATTGAGGCTGAATTTTTCCTAGCATGACATTAGCATCTGTAATCGTTAGGGAACCACCACGACGGTAAGACGCTGGTCCAGGATTTGAACCAGCCGACTCTGGACCAACACGATAACTAGAACCATCAAAATATAAAATTGAACCACCCCCCGCAGCGATGGTATTAATTGCCAATACGGGAACTTGCATCCGCGTCCCTGCAATTTCTGAATCTAATTGTCTTTCATATTCTCCTTTAAAGTGGGCAACATCTGTACTTGTTCCTCCCATATCAAAGGTAATAACTAAATCAAAACCTGCTCTTTTGCTAGTTTGTACTGCACCGACAATACCACCAGCCGGTCCACTTAAAATACTATCCTTACCTTGAAATTTTTCTGCGTCGGTTAACCCTCCATCGGATTTCATAAACATTAATTTGACGTTGGGTAAATGACTAGCTACTTGGTTGACATAACGACGGAGTATAGGGGTTAAATAGGCATCAACAACGGTGGTATCTCCTCGACTTACGAGTTTCATTAATGGACTAACTTGGTGAGATACAGAGATTTGTGTAAATCCGATTTCTGCGGCTATTTGAGCTATTTGTTGTTCATGCTTAGGATAGAGATCGCTGTGCATAAATACAATGGCACAACTTCTAATTCCTGTGTCATAAACTGTTTCTAAATCCTGTTTAACTTGAGCAATATTTACTGGAATTATTTCATTACCATGAGCATTATATCGTTCATCTACCTCAACTACTTGTTCATAAAGCATGGTAGGTAAAATTATCTGCCGAGCAAAAATATTTGGGCGATTTTGGTAGCCAATTCTCAACGCATCTTTAAAACCTTTAGTAATGATTAAAACTACCCTATCTCCGTGCCTTTCTAGCAGCGCATTTGTGGCTACTGTTGTTCCCATTTTCACTACTTCTATGGTTTGATAGGGAATAGGTTCATTAACAGAAAGTCCCACAATATCCCGAATTCCCTGAATAACTGCATCTTCATATTGTTCGGGATTTTCTGACAGTAATTTATAGACTATGACCCATTGCTGGTTAGACAGCGGGACGCTTAAAAAGCGTTCTGTATGTTTTGAGAGTCTGTCTATCATTGTCTGATTATTGGTGACAGCAACAATATCTGTAAAAGTGCCACCTCTGTCTGCAAAAATTTTTAACATTATCCCCATTCCTCAAAACTAAATGTTTAAATTACAGCCGCTTCTAACATTTTGATTGTGCCATTTTCAGCATCTATTTCTACATCTAAACCTACAGGGGCTGTAAATTTATCGGGAATATGACCAATCATAGAACCATACCAAGCAGGAATACCTAAAGGCTGAATATGTTGTTGTAATATTTGCATTAATGTAAATGAAGGTTGATCCGAAACTGGACAATTTGTGCATTGTCCAAAAATAAAACCTGCAATTTGATTGAGAATACCAGAATTTTTCAACTGCGTTAGCATTCTATCAATGCGATAGATATCTTCACCTATATCTTCTAAAAATAAAATACTGTTATACCATGAAGGCAAATAAGCAGAGCCTACCATAGAAGCGATAACAGATAAGTTACCACCTATTAATTTACCCCTGGCTTTACCAGGTGTAATTAATTCTATTTTTCCTTTTGTGGTGGGGTTATTTTCCATTGTTACTAATTCCCCATCACATAAAATTCTTTTAAAGTAATCAATTGTAAATGGATTCCAGGTAGAAGTAGCAACTGCACCATGAAAAGTAATTAAACGACTACGGGCATTAATCGCTAATAATAAAGCAGTAATATCGCTATATCCTATAATAATTTTAGGATGGGAACGGATGAGAGGATAATTAAGTAAAGGTAAAATTCGATTACAACCCCAACCACCACGCATAGCGATAATTGCTTTAACAGATTTATCTCCAAACATAGTATGAATATCTTGAGCGCGGTTTATATCTTTACCCGCTAAATAGCCGTCACGCTCTAAAATATGTGTGCCTGTTTTGACATTTAATCCTAATTTAATGAAAGTTTGTTTAGCATCTTCTATATCTTGAGGTTCAATCATACCAGCAGGGGAAATTAAGCCAATAGTATCCCCTACTTTTAGTCGTGGTGGTTTGATAGTGGTTTGTAATGAAGGTTGACTTTGGGCAATAACTGGGGGAATTTTGGTGGCTAGGGTAGATAGTCCTAAAATAGTGCAAAACTGACGGCGGTTGATGCTCATGGGGAATTGATGCTGAACAAGTATGATCACCAATTTTTAACTATAATTGACACCAGCCTACGGAAAATCTGATTATGTCAATCTTAAATATTTCTTAAGAAATTGCCTCAAAAAGTGACATTAATAATGGTAAATAGAATTAAGTCTCCAACTGAGGGTTAACAAAAATTATAGAGTCATTGTATTCCTGTTGTTTATTCTCTTGGCGCAATCTGAGTAGGAAAAAAACAAGTTCAAATTATTCAATTCCCTACAGATGATATATTATCTGGTGATAGGTAGCTAAAGTGTTATACTTAGCAATATCACAAGATGATGTTTATCTAACTACACATTTAAACGTGTAAAAGCTATGGAAACTACTGCAAATTTAATCCCAGAATTTGAACAATTATTTAGACAAAAACTCAAACTCAATAATTGTAAACTCAAAAAGAAACGACAAGAGAATAATTATGAAATTACCACTCCATCTAAAGACGTTTTCTTGATGTATTGGTGTGAATTTCCAGAAATTAACTTGATTTATCAACATATAGGAGTACGCACAGCCCAGACTGGAGTGTATGAAAAGGCTATCCGTTCCCATCTGAATTTTTGTGTCACCAGTATTAAGGATAAACTGCTCTCTTAATCCTTAAATTAATCTGTACTTCATTTAGCTGCAATGTGCTGTATGAAGTTTGAAATCTCAATTTTGAATCACAGCAAATTTCATCTGAGTGAGGTACATAAGGGCGGGCAAGATGCCCACCCTTAATTTTCGGGAGTTTAAAGTTGAAATGCTAAAAATGTCAACAAATATGCTCAATTATTATTAAGATAGCAATCCTAAATGATTCATAAACAGTTTCAGTTCCCTGTTCCCTTCCCATGACTTACGTCACGCTACGCTATCACTGATAAGTTCTCAACTCAAACAGGATTGCTATATCTGTGCTTGATTTACATTCAATCTGCTGTAATTAAATCTACTAAACATCTAAATCCAAATATTTATGGCATTAAAACGCTTTATTATCGAAATGGGCATGGGTGTAGACCAACACGGACAAGAACCGACGGTAGCAGCAGCAAGGGCGGTGAGAAATGCAATCGCGCATAATGCCTTACTCGGTATTATGGAAATAGCCGGTTTAAAAGACCCCAATGACATGATTGTAGAAGTTAAGGTAGCCGTACCTTACCCCGAACAAGTACGGGAAGCAGAAGTATTAGCCGTTCTTCCCTTCGGACGCAAAACACTGATAGTAGAAACTGGGGGAATGGTAGTTGATGGGTTAGCGATCGCTTCCCTCAACGATAACAATGACGAAATGTTGATAGCAGTTGCAGCGGTGACGGTTTTAGTTGAAACTGAATAACCGAGAAACAAAGAAATTAATAAACTTGTTTTAGATCCCACCCTGGGTAAGAATGAAACTTTCTACTTACCTGATGGCGTAGTTGTGAATCTTCCTAAGCAGTTAAAATTGGGAGCAGGATTTGAGATTATTGCTGGTAAGTTATAGCAGTAGACACAATTAATTGTTATACCAATTCTGTATAAAGATGCGCCAAATACAAGAATGAACTAACCGCAAAGGACACAAAGGACACAAAGAAAGAAGTAAATGAGAGATTCACAAATTGGGCGCAGCCTCATAAAGAAATGGTATTAGGATATTTTTTATTGTCTGTTCCCTGTTAAGTGTTCTCTAACTTTCTGCGCTAAAATGAGTTTATTGGGATTTATTGGGATCATCTCTGGCAGTAAGTTCAATCCACTAACTACATAAATAACTCCAGTGCAATGTCTCAAGAGCCTAACAAATCGCTTCAAATTCAGGAGATTATCGGACTAAAACCGCAACACTTTGCCGATTTAATCAGAACTGCACAATTAGTTTTTGACCCCTGTGCGGGACTTTCTGGTAGAAGTATCAAAGTTGATTGGGAAGACTTTGGTATACCTCGTAATGTAGCGGATAATCTCAAAGAAATTGGCCAAGAATATCAGTATGCTTCTCCTCACATTCCCCCTGAAGTAATTTGGGGCAAGTTAACCACTGAATCGCGGGTTTGGTTTATTGAAAACAAAGATGTTTTGTGGCGGTTTGAAGAAATTTTCCCTGCACTTGACGAAGACTAGAAAGCTTGAAAATTTTCAACAAAAAACCTGTAAAGTAGGGAACAAATCAATACCTTTCCCTTGGTTTGGGAAGAAATTCAAGGGGAAAAACTAAATAATTTTGCTTTTCTTTTCCCCTTTTCCCCTTAACTGAAAAGTATTGCCAAGCGCCCAATCATCGCAAGAGATAATTTACTAATTTAAGTTGATGATTTTCCTATCTTCACCAGGACTCAATACTGTTCAGTTATGAGTTTTTGTAGGTTGGGTTCAAGACAGCGCAACCCAACAAAAGTCCGTAAATATTGGGTAACAAGAGCGTCAAACGCCATTCACCACAAGCGGGAAAACCCGTTCAAGGCGATGGCTCCCCAACCTACCTAATTTAATGTTTTTAGCTTAACCGACAAGTATTGCACCCGGATTAAGACTAAATATAATGGAATTCATAACTAATATAATATCTGACAGAAAATGCTTATGAAAATTTGGGCTGTTAGGATATTGCTAACTTCTCTGTGGTTGATAGTTGGCTTTGTAGCTGGGAATTTGCACAGTACGAGTACGGTTTTAGCAGAAGCACCCCCGGAATTTTCTCAAGTAATTAATGGCAAAAAAATTACTGTTAATAAATCTGAGTTTGGGGTGAAAATATTTAATTCTCAGGGTAAAGCTAATTTTTTTCCCACAACTAAAGTACCACTAAAGAAAGGCGATGCTTATGGTTGGCGAATTCACCTGCAAAATTACCGGGGTAAAGTCAAATGGCGGGAAGTGCTGCGTTTACCAAAGACACCGGAAACTTGGGCTACTCATGAGAAAGATGAGAATTTCTCCTTATCTGCGGATGGAACTACAGCCATTACAAAACGCACGCAAACATCTATAAATGGTGTGATTGAAAATTTTTGGAAAATAGCTCCTGGTGATCCTCTTGGTAAACATAAAATAGAGGTCTATATTGATGACCGTCTAATTGAAACTTTTGAGTTTGAAACTGTAGAATTTTAGTACCAAGGATTCATAGAGACGTTCTGGCGGAACGTCTCTACAGAAGTAAGAATTAATTCTGTAAAACTTCCTTTATTCTGACTCCTAAATTCTTATTCAAGAGGATTTTATTCGTCCTCTAATTCAATTTCATCCTCTTCTTCTTCTTCTCCATTTACTTTAGTAACAGAGTTAGCAGAAACCACAGCCCCTTTATCGAGCTTTTCACGCACCTGCTCTTCAATTTTGGCAGCAAATTCTGATTTTTCTTCTAAATATTTGATAGCGTTGTCTCGACCTTGGGAAATGTTATCACCGTTGTAGCTGTACCAAGCACCTTTACGCAGGAGGACTCCTGTTTCTTCTGCTAAGTCAACTAAACAACCCAGGGTAGAAACTCCCTTACCAAAGATAATGTCAAATTCGGCAATTCTAAAAGGTGGTGCAACTTTATTTTTAGCTACCTTTACCTTAACGCGATTTCCAAATTCATCTGTGCCTTTTTTCAAGGTTTGAATTCGACGAATATCCAAACGCACGGAAGCGTAAAATTTCAACGCATTACCGCCAGTTGTGGTTTCTGGGCTACCGTAGGTGACACCGATTTTTTGCCGCAATTGGTTAATAAAAATTACTGTGCAACCTGATTTACCAATATTACCTGTAATTTTACGTAAAGCTTGGCTCATCAACCGGGCTTGTAAACCAACGTGAATATCACCCATATCGCCTTCTATTTCGGCGCGGGGTACTAGGGCAGCTACGGAGTCAATCACAACAATATCAACTGCGGCAGAACGCACCAGTTGATCAACAATTTCTAAACCTGCTTCACCTGTATCAGGTTGGGAAACTAGTAAATTTTCAATATCTACACCTAATGCACCTGCATAGGTGGGATCCAGGGCGTGTTCAGCATCAACAAAGGCAGCAATACCGCCTCCTTTCTGCACTTCGGCGATCGCATGAAGTGCTACTGTGGTCTTACCAGAACTTTCCGGTCCATAAATTTCAATTACCCTTCCCTTGGGTAAACCACCACCCAAGGCTAAATCCAAAGTCAGCGCCCCAGTGGAAATCGTCTCTACACGCATCCGGGTAGCGTCACCCAAGCGCATGATTGCTCCTTTACCAAAGCTGCGCTCAATCTGGGTGAGTACCATATTCAGTGCTTTTTGCTTGCCAGAAGTATCTGCTGTGTTGGTTGCCATTAGAGCCTCTAAATATAGGATTTAAGGAAGTTTGCGTTGGGAGCTTAATTAGAACAGATATACTATTCTAACCGGAAAATGCGCGATTGGTACTTTTGGGAAAAAAAGTTTCGGAGTAGGTGACAGGTGACAGGAGTCAGGAGTCAGGAGTCAGGAGTCAGGAGTCAGGAGGCAGGAGGCAGGAGAAATGAAAATTGTAACTTTTGCCTCTTCATTCCCTGTTCCCTGTTCCCTGTTCCCTGTTCCCTGTGATTTAATACTGAGGAACGGAAGAATCTACTTCCTGACTCCAAGCATTAATTCCACCTTTGACATTGATTCCCACAATACCCACTTCCTTGAGGATAGCAAGAGCTTTGGCAGAACGTCCGCCCATCTTACAATGAGCAATCAAGCGGTGTCCGTTGAGTAATTCCTTCACCTTAGTAACGCCATCACCATTTTCAATATCTGGTAAAGGTACTAATACAGAACCAGGAATTTTCGCAATTTCATACTCGTGGGGGTTGCGTACATCCAACAGGACAAAATCTTTCGCATCACTATCTAGTAATGCCTTCAATTCCTTAACGGTCATTTCTTGAATTTCCATCTGCTGTTTCGCTTCTTCTGCTTTTGCTTGGGGAATACCACAGAATTCTTCGTAGTCAATTAGTTTTTCAATGACTGGACGGATGGGGTTAGGACGTAATTTCAACTCCCGAAATTTCATTTCCAAAGCGTTGTATAGTAACAAGCGTCCGCTCAGGGTGTTACCGTTACCAAGAATAATTTTGACTGTTTCCGTAGCTTGGATCACACCAATCATTCCCGGTAAAATTCCTAGTACACCACCTTCGGCACAAGAGGGAACCATTCCTGGTGGTGGTGGTTCGGGATACAAATCACGATAGTTAGGACCACCTTCGTAGTTAAATACGGTTGCTTGTCCTTCAAAACGGAAAATAGAACCGTAGACGTTGGGTTTGTCTAACAATACGCAAGCGTCATTAACTAAATACCGAGTGGGGAAGTTATCAGTTCCATCCACGACGATATCGTAAGGACGAACGATATCTAAGGCGTTTTCCGAACTTATGCGAGTTTCGTATAAATCAACCTGACAATGGGGGTTAATTTCGTGAATGCGGTTTTTTGCTGATTCAATCTTGGGTTTACCTACCCAGGATGTGCCGTGAATTACTTGACGTTGCAGGTTGGAAGTATCCACTACATCAAAATCAACAATACCGATGCGGCCAATACCTGCTGCTGCTAAATATAACAGCAATGGTGAACCTAGTCCACCTGTACCGATACACAATACACTGGCAGCTTTGAGGCGTTTTTGCCCCTCCAGTCCCACTTCTGGCAAAATTAAGTGGCGGGAGTAGCGTTCATAGTCGTCTTTTGTCAACTGGATTTGATCCAGGTTAGGATTTAGCATAGTAGTAAGATGCAGAATCTCAGAGTATTAATACTAACTTAAAGTTGCTAAGTTTATAAGTTCTATTTTTTTTTGCCTGGCTGGTTGCGGGGATTATATCACATTTGGGGCTTTTAAGGTGGTGATCGCACTGCTTGGATTGAAAGATTTTATTTCACGCAAAGGCGCAAACAAAGAAAAAGCATTGAATTTATCATAGTTTTGATGTGTAATAAAGAAATTAAACCATAATCACAAATGTAGTTAGGTAATAAATTAGACTTTTCACACAACCTCTTAGCTCAAAAAGAAGATTTGTACTTTCTTGTCCTTCGATTAATAAAATACAATCAATATCCTTGCCTTGTTTGTTAAGCAGAATCTTCAAATAATTAAAACCAATTCTGGTTAATCGGTCTTTATGTGTCTG
>RDYJ01000215.1 GCA_004293145.1 Nostocales cyanobacterium
AAAAATATGATCATTGCACAAGAAAAAGAAACCCAAGAAAACATCTCCCAAGATGTAATTTTTCCCCCTGGTGATTTATATAGTGATGAACCTTCTTTAGAATCAGAATTACATCTAAGACAAATAATTTTACTGATTAGTTGTCTCCAATGGTTATGGAGAACAAGAAATGATTTTTATGCTACTGGAAACCTGAGTATTTATTATAAATATCCTCCCACAAAATCTGAATATTTCCGTAGTCCAGATTTCTTTGTGGTGTTGGGAACGGAACGCAAAACCCGTAAAAGTTGGGTAGTTTGGGAAGAAGATGGTAAATATCCTAATTTCATTTTAGAAATTCTCTCACCAACTACAGCAAATACAGATAGAGAATTTAAAAAAGAACTTTATCAAAATACTTTCCGCACACCGGATTATTTTTGGTTCGATCCTTATACATTAGAATTTGCAGGTTTTCATTTAGTAGATGGAGAATATCAACCTCTAACAGCAAATGAAAAAGGACATCTTTGGAGTCATCAGTTAGGTTTATATTTAGGAATTCATGATGGTTTATTGCGGTATTTTACAGCAGAAGGAAATTTAGTTCCTACACCTGAAGAAAGCGCAGAACAAGAAGCTCAAAAAGCAGAAGCAGAAGCGAGAAAATCAGCGCGTTTAGCTGCAAAATTGAGAGAATTAAATATTGATCCAGAGACCATTTAAAATTTATGAATGTAGGTTGGGTTAAGCGATAGCGCAACCCAACACAAATTTTAAGAATTATGTTTAATAATGTTGGGTTTCCTTGTGTCAACCCAACCTACACCTATATTTTCTGTACTAACCACCCCAACTTAATGTTAAAGGTCGCTGCGCGACAACTTTAGTATAAAGTTCTTCCAACCGAGTAATATTATCATTTATAGTATAGCGTTCTAAAACCCGCTTTCTCGCTTTTTCTCCTAACAGGGTGGTTAACTCTGGATGATCTTGGAACAGAGGTAAAAGAGTTTTGAGTTGCGATCGCACAGACCTGGTACTAATAACTACACCAGCACCTTTTTCCAATACTTCTCCATCTGCACCCACATCAGTAGCTAAACAAGCAACTCCACAAGACATTGCTTCTAATAATGACAGGGACAAACCCTCTACCAAAGAAGGTAAAATAAATACATCTGCTCCCCGTAAAATTTCTATCCGGCGTTCTTCACTGGCTACAAAACCTAACCAGATAATGCCATATTCTGAACCATAAAACGGTTCTAAAGATGCTCTCAATGGACCATCACCAACTATCAACAGCTTGCTATTAACGTCCATCTCTGACTGTTTCCAAGCCCGTAATAGAGATTCTACATTTTTTTCGGGAGCAATACGGCCTTGGTAAACAAACAAACGTTCTGCATTAAATTCTTTTTTAATGTTGGAAACACCAGGGGAATATTTAACAGTATCAACACCGTTAGGAATAACAGCTATTTTTTCTTCTCTGACTCCCATTTTCGCTAATAATTCTCTTTGAATTTGGGAAAAGACAATTACCCGATCATAGTGATCTAAAAAAGGTGCGTATAACTGATAAGCCAAAAGTTGCGTACCAGAGATTAATTTTGCTCCTTTACCAGCAAAGGGAGTATGGAAAGTAGCAATTAGTGGCAAATTTAATTCTTGACAAATTTCTGGTAGAACAAAATCCAGAGTTGATAAAGTCAAAGAAGCATGAACTATATCCGGCTTAATTTCCCGCAGTGCATCTTTCAAAACCTTAGTGGCATTGAAAGCGGGAAGGGTGTAAACTTGGGACTTATAAATAAAAGGTAGGGAAACTTCTTTAAAATTAGGCCAGTTATTTGGTTCAGATTCCTCTTGAGCAAAGTGGAGGAAACTTACATCATGTCCCCTGTCTAATAATCCGTTTGTAATTTCTCGACTGTAGGTGACATTACCGCAAAAAGGCGATTTTTTTCCAATCCAGGCTATACGCATTCTTTAATTAGCTGTGAAGAAAAGCGGGTTTAAATTATTTGGTTTTTATACTTACTTAGCTGTTTTGATTCCGTTATACTTGCTGATTTTTGATCACCATTGATAATCACAATATTATAATTGCTAAAGCCTAACTATAACCCCATTAACTGAAGTAAAGTTATGGTTTTATTTATGCTGTTTGTTAAGTTGTTGTCAGTTGTGAATTAACCAAATTGATGACAACTTAATCAGGATTATGTTTGGTGATACCCAGCAAGTATTTTCTGAATTTTGGCTGGCTTAAGTTTAGCACGAAAACCAATTGTTTTATTAACTGATTGACGATCTCAAACCTGATAACTAGCCACGGGAATTATACCAGGTTAATATACCTCCCAAGAAGACCATGACAGCCAATACCAAAAAGACTGACTGTAAGCCAATAAAGGTTTCAGCCACACCTGCTAATGCCAGAGGTAGGGATAGAGCAATATTAATCACATTATTTTGCAGCCCAAATACTTTACCGCGCATTTCTGGTGGTGTTTCGGTTTGAATTGCAGTTTGCATAGGGATACCTACCAAAGCCCCAAATACACCTAATAAAGTTAAAAACAGCAGCACTAGCCATAGCTGGGTTGTGAAAATGGAAAGACCAATTAAAGATGCTGCCATGCCTAAACAGCCCCAAAAACTCAGTTGCCGATAGGAAAAGCGTTGACCAAATTGACCGAGAATGGTTGCCCCAGCGGCGATACCCACCCCACCAGAAGCCAATAAAAAGCCGAACTGAGAGGCTTTCAAATTGGGGATGATTTCTGCCATGCGAACAGCGAGAACAGTTAAAGCCGCAAACACAGAAAATAAGATAATTAATTGTAATAAAGCATTACGGACGCGATGATTTTCTTGGAGGTAACGGAAACCGTCGCGCAGATCAGAAAAAACGTGAGGGAATTCTGTTTCTGGGGGGTGGGGTTTTTCGTTAGTTTTGAGTAGTAATAAAATAATGCCGGCGATCGCATAACTACCACCAACCAAAATTTCTTTACCCAATCCGCCACTACCGCCAAATTTTGCCCATATTCCATCTGCTAATACTAAAACTGGTTCTCCGACAGCAAAACCAACAATTAGGGATGCCATCATTGTGGTTGTGTACAGAGAATTAGCGGAAAGTAAATGCTTTTCTGCCACCACCAAAGGAATAGCCGCTTGTTCTGCTGGGGCAAAAAACTGTGTCAATGTAGAAACTAAAAAAGTCACAGTTAAAATCACCAGAAAACCCACCGGCAAAATTCCTATCGGTTGCCAATCATGGGTTAACCAAAGTAAGAAAGGAATAGTCAAAACCAAAATACCGCGCCAAAGATTCGATGCTACCAGCACAACTTTTTTTGACCAGCGATCTACAAACACACCAGCGACAGAACCAAACAGCACTGCCGGAATGGTAAAGATCATCATTAACGCCGACACCCAACCACTAATACTTTGACCACTCTGTTGAAACTCGCTGTTAATCAAAGCAATCATCAATACTAGATAGACTTTATCAGCCAGTTGACAAAAAACTTGACCAGCCCAAAGGGATAGGAAATTCGGGTTTTTCAAGACAGGAAAAAACCCTTGTTTTTCTACAGCATCTGATATATTTTCTCCACCTGAACCAGAACCATTTAATGGGAATGCTTCTGTTTCTACTGGCAAAGTCTGTTGAGTAGAATTAACTTGGCCATTTTCCTCAGCAATTTTTGCTTTTATATCAGTTGCGGGAATTTCCGATGTCACATTTTGAGCTTCAGCAATGTCTGGAGAAGACATTTCTGGACTGTTAATTTGACCAGGTTGGGGTTGGGAAACAGAACTTAAATGATTAGGTTTTTGAGGTTCTGATACCCTGTTATTGTTTTTAGCCTTGCTAGGTGATAAAGGCAGAATTTTTCTATCCAAATCAGACGATTGCATCATGGTTGGCGGCAAAATAAGAATCAATCAAGGTAGCAGAGCGAATAGGGCGAGCAAAATGATACTGAGCGTACTGGCGCAAAATCTGCTCAACAGATAGCCAGCCATAATCTGAAGCTGCATCTATTTGCATTATCTCTGTTTGGGACAAATGTTGGAGCATTAGTAATTCTTTTGCTCCCAGACGACGAGAAATTTTTGGTATGTCTTGGTGATGGACAACCGTTTGATAGCTGGGTTTAGGGGAATTGGGGACTGGTGATTGGGGACTGGTGACTGGGGAATTTTCTGCCTTTTTTTGTTTTTCTCTCTCTTGAAGTAACTGTTCCCATGCTTGTAAGCAAACTATTCCCCCCGCAGGAACGCTAAATCCTACTTGCCAGTTGGGGTTTGTCAAGTCTGGAGTCAGGGGACGCTGGGTTAAGCAACAAAATTGGACTTGAGGCATTAGTCCTGCTAAAGCTAAGAGGTGAAAGATTCCATGTGCCAAATGTGCGACAATATCCAATCCTTGACTCTTGGGTAAGGCTTCTAAAAGCAGGAGATATTCATTGAATAATTCATACAGTTCTGGTTGCGGTTGTTCGCTTAAAGCTTGACATAGAACTATTTCGGCTAAATATTGACTAGCAGCTAATTTTCCCAAGTCTTTAGTTAGACCTGGGTAAGTTCTTATAGTTTCCGCTTGAGTAATTCTATCGAGGGTTGGTGTAGAAGGCTGTGAGGATCGGCCTTGGGAAATGAGTAATTCATTAACTACAAACATCCCACTTCTACCACCCAAACTGGAATTATGTTTACGCGCCCCAGGAGCGATCGCCCGAATCAAACCGAATTCCTGAGTTAAAATCGTCACTATCTTATCCGACTCTCCCAATGGTTGGGTTTTAAGATTAATGCCAGTTGCTTTGTAAGTTCTACTCATTAGTCATTCGTTATTAGTCATTAGTTATTAGTCAGTAGTTAGTCAGCGCGGTCTTGGGGGTTTCCCCCATGAGTGACTGAACATTCGCGCCTACCGGAGGGATCACCCGAAGGGTCAGTCACAAAACAACTGACGCAGGACAAATGACAAATGACTATTCAGCTTTTTCCGGGTTATTGCGCTGACGGAGCAAATCTACTGCGCGAGATGTACCTAACCTAGTAGCACCAGCCATGATTAGGTCTAAAGCTTCATTGTGGGTACGAATCCCTGCTGATGCTTTAATGCCCACTCTTTCCCGTGCTATTTCCTTTAATAAGCTCACATCTGCCACAGTTGCGCCACCATTCCAACCTGTACTGGTTTTCAAGAATGCTGCACCTGCATCCATAGCCAGTTCCGCAGCTATTCTTTTCTCTGGGTCTGTCAGTAGGGTAGTTTCTAAAATTACCTTGACACATTGCCCTGCTACTTCACAAATTGTAGCAATTTCCCGGTGAACTTCTTCAGTTTTTCCAGCTTTTAACCAGCCCAAATTAATCATTAAATCTAGCTCGGAAGCACCATTTTCCAATGCTTCTTGAGCTTCGTAAAACTTAACAGTTGAAGTTGTCCCACCAGTGGGAAAACCAATAACTGTACAGACTTTGGGGTTTTTGTTGTGGAGGAGTTCAACTGCTTGCTTGACGTAGCAGGGATTGACACAAACAGTTGCAAAGTTAAATCTGTAGGCTTCATCACACCATTGTTCAATCTGCTCTGGGGTAGCGACTGGTAACAGCAGGGAGTGATCGATAAATGGTGCAATATCAATATTGGGATAGTCTGCTACCATCATTTATTTTACCAAAAATAGATTATTAAACTTTATGAAAAAATAAGACGTTTCTTATCTATTAAAGCATATATAGGAGAATTCAGGAGTCAGGAATCAGAACAAATAAAAGCGACTAGAAGTCACGGCTACATAGACAAAACCCACCTGCGTGGGTTTAATTTCTGTTAGTCCACGGAGGTAGACTTTGATTGTGTAGCAGCGAATTATATTCGCTTTTAAAACTTAAAAAGTCAAGAATAGTTTGAGCTAATGCTTTAGCTGCTAAATATGGTACACCATTACCCACAGTTTTAAACATATTCGTAAGTGAGATATGTTCTGGAAGTGAAAAATTAGCGGGTAAAGATTGTATTGCTAAAGCTTCAGCTACAGAAATACGTCGTACTTTGTAAGGATGTAAATGTACTTCATTATTGCCATAGCAAGCGGTGGGAGAATAACGCCATCTGTGTAAACGTTTAAATGACTTTTTGGAATCATCTCCTTCATCAATACTAGCAAATTTAGTGATACCCGCTCTGGGTTGAAAATAATGTTTTGTATTGGGATGGTTAAGAACATTATTTTTTCTAAACCAATATTCAACGGTTAATTTTTGAGGAATATTTTCAGGACAAGGAATTATAGAATTTTCCTGAAATG
>RDYJ01000071.1 GCA_004293145.1 Nostocales cyanobacterium
TACATTACATAAATTAACTACACTGTTAGCCAAAAACCACGGTGTGATAGTGATAGAGGATTTGAATGTTTCTGGAATGTTAGCTAATCATAAACTAGCAAAGGCAATTTCCGATATGGGTTTTTATGAATTGAGGAGACAATTAGAGTATAAATGTCAACTGTACGGTTCAAAATTAGTGATAGTTGATAGATGGTTTCCTAGTTCTAAAACCTGCTCTCATTGTGGTGTAAAAAAAGAAACTCTCTCATTGAGTGAAAGAGTGTTTCAGTGTGATAGCTGTGGATTTGAGTGTGACAGGGATTTGAATGCGGCTATGAATCTGAGCCAGTGCGGTCTTGGGGTCTCCCCAAGTAGAGCAACTGGCGTTTCAAAAGCTGTCAGTTAGGCAGTGTTAGCCTGTGGACTGAGTAGTGCCGACACTTTCAGGATGAAACAGGAAGTAAACGACGCTCAAGAGTCAGCCTGTCGGCAGATAGGTAGATTTGAGTAGGTTTTATATAACGGTAAAGATGAAGATTATCAAGATGCTTTCAATAGAATTAGAAGATTACAACAATAAAAATCCTGAAAATCCTCAAATCCTGGACATCCTGTGATTCAGACAATATTAATGTTGGGTTTCGCTGTCGCTCTACCTAACCTACTCACTTTTTTTAATAGTTGAGGTTGTTTATTTGCTGGTGTAAATTGTTTGACAACACACTGAGAATTTCCTGGACGTTTAGTATCTTCTGCTAAATAGGTAGTACCAAAGCCTCCTTGTACTATAATTTTGACAATAGAATAGCGACTATCTATAACTTTTCCTACCATTGATTTAAAGCTATGTTGTCCTAAAAATAGAGCTTTGATGCTGTGAATCATTATTACAATCACCGTATTCACCCATCTAACCTATGTTGGATGTTTTTAATATATCCTTTGATTAATGTCATTAGATATCTCGGAAAAAGATTGTAGAGACGTTCCATTGAGCGTCTATACAAGGGTTCTGGAAAATGCAGATTTAATTGTCACCAGATGTCTAATTGATAAATTAAGCAATTATTTTAATTTGTGTGTATCTCAGATGACTCTTTCTACTCAGAGTGATGATTGCTGTTTATTGACAATAGGTTTTGATGCCATTTTTCAGAAATTACCCGATAGATGTTAAAATTTTTCGGTTAAATATTCTTAGATATGCACTCTCTAAGGTTTTCCTGGTATTATTCGTGACTGAAAAACAAAAAGATCAAAAACCTGCTCGTTCTTTTGCTGGTATAGCTGGTATTGTTGCCGCAGCGACGTTAATTAGTAAAGTATTTGGTTTAATTAGACAGCAAGTGATCGCTGCTGTTTTTGGTGTTGGTGCTGCTGCTACTGCATACAGTTACGCCTACATTATCCCCGGTTTTCTGTTAATTTTACTAGGTGGTGTAAATGGACCGCTACATAGTGCCATTGTTAGCGTTTTATCCAAGCGTAAACGAGAAGAAGCAGCACCTTTGGTAGAAACGGTGACAACCATAGTTGGTGGGTTGCTGTTGGTGGTGACAGTTGCTCAGATTTTTTTGGCAGCACCAATCATTGATATAGTTGGTTATGGTTTAGAACCTACCACGAGAGAAATTGCCATTCGTCAACTGCAAATAATGGCTCCCATGGCCTTATTTTCCGGTTTAATTGGCATTGGTTTTGGTACTCTCAACGCAGCAAATCAATATTGGTTACTTTCAATTAGTCCTTTATTATCCAGCATTACCGTTGTTATTGGTATTGGTATTTTTGCTTTGCAATATGGCAAGGAAATCATTAAGCCTGAATTTGCTGTTATTGGTGGAATGATCTTAGCTTGGGGAACTTTAGCTGGTGCAATTCTGCAATGGGGAGTACAATTAATTGTGCAATCACGTTTAGGTTTAGGAACATTAAGACTAAGATTTGATTTTAAATCTCCTGCTGTTCAAGAAGTAATTAAAATCATGACTCCGGCAACAATTTCTTCGGGAATGATGCCGATTAATGTGGCTACAGATTTATATTTCGCTAGTCCAATTCAAGGTGCAGCCGCAGGTTTTAACTATGCCAATTTATTGGTACAAACTCCGTTAGGAATTATTTCTAATATTATTTTACTGCCTTTATTACCTATATTTGCCAAATTAGCTGAACCTGAAAATTGGCCAGATTTAAAATTGCGGATTCGTCAAGGACTGTTATTAACTGCTGTCACCATGCTACCTTTGGGCGCATTAATGATAGCTTTATCTCAGCCAATTGTGCAGGTAGTTTATCAACGAGGAGCATTTAAACAAGAGGCTACCGAGTTAGTTTCTTCGTTATTAGTTGCCTATGGAATTGGGATGTTTGCCTATTTGGCACGTGATGTTTTGGTGAGGGTATTTTATGCTTTAGGTGATGGACAAACACCGTTTAAAATTAGCACTTTTAATATTTTACTCAATGCTGGGTTAGATTTTATTTTAGTTAAACCTTTTGGCGCTCCTGGTTTGGTATTAGCTACCGTTGGTGTAAATTGCAGTTCAATTTTAATGTTGTTGTGGTTGCTAAATCGTAAATTGAACGGTTTACCTTTGCGGGAGTGGAGTTTACCAATTCTGGGTTTAACTGTGGGTAGTGTGGTTGCTGGAGTTGCCAGTTATGGCACTTTGGTTGCTTGTCAGCAGGTTTTGGGGAATAAGGGTTTAGTTATTTTGTTGGTGGAGTTGTGCATTTCTGGTTTGGTAGGAATTTTTGTGTTTGCGGTTATTGCTGGGATGATGAGAATACCGGAGGTGAATAGTTTTGTGGTGAAGATGCGGCAGAAGTTTTTGAAGAAGTAATTTATCAAACCATGTCTAGAAATCAATTTTTTCTACCTACTAAAAAGCCATAAAACCATTGATTTATATATTTACTGTCACCTGTCACCTGTCCTCACAGATAATTTATTCAGCAAGCCCTAATTATCCTGACGTACACCATTCACAACTGGTTTAACTTCCCCATCAGAAAATGGATCAGTACCACCTGTCCAGTTAAAGTCACTAATGCGGATACTAAAACCACCTAATTCTAAAACGGGATTATAACGCAAGGTGATACCATAGGTGCGGCGGTTATATTCCATAATATAATCGGTGCTACTTTCTTGACCTGTATCCAGATTCACTGACGTTTGAAAGCCCAAGCGAAATGGTCCATATATTTGCTGTGAAATGCCCGCACTTAATACCTTATTATCAACAGAACGATCAAACAAGAAAGGCGATAATCCACTGTTGAAGCCTTGGGAATAACTCACATTAAAGGCTGTGTAGTCAAAAAATGGGCGAGAAAAATGACCAACTTGCCCAACTAAACCGACTGTACCAGTTAAGGTACTTTGATTATCGCCACTGGTGTAATAACTGGTTGTACCCGTCACACCTGCAATTGCTTGCAAGTAAGGGACTACAGGATTAGGTGTATATTTTAAACCTTCTGTGGGCGTTGGTGGTAGGGGTTTTCCCTGCCATAAAAGGAAACCTTTACCCAGAGACATACTACCCTGTAACCGACCTAAAGAAATGCGGTCATTTTTGCGTTGTGGCTCTAATAAGTCTTGGCGATCCGTATTCGCATTAATATACTGAGCGCCTCCTTGATAGCTAAGATTAATGCCGCTTTTCCCCAAGGGGATGACAGGAGAAGTAATTACACCACCCAGACTACTCTGCACAGTTTGGAAACCGAGAGTACCATTGTAAAGGCGATCGCGATAGCTATATTCTAAATTCAATGTATGGGGATTTACCTCACCCAAAGCCTGACGTAAGCGTAAACTCCCCCGTAGATTATTTTCTACCTTGTTGACATCAAGACTTGTTAATTCTCCTTTTCCTTCCACCGTAGTTTTTGGACCCAAAACACTATTTAGCTTAGTCTTGACACCAAACAAATCGGCAACATTACCACTATTTTCAAAAGCTTTCTGGACAAAAAACTGAGGTGTAATACTCCAGCGGGTTTGGTCATTATTTAGAGCTGAAAAATTGCGCTCTACAAACAAACCACCCCGTTTACCATTATCAAAACCTGGAGAAACTATAAATGGATTAACATCCCTTTCCCGACGGTCAATTTTTTGATTATCAATGGGGATAGGTATACTGAGATTTTGGTCAAATACTAAACGTTGTCGCTGGGTAGTAATTCTATCTACCAAAGGTGCTTCTTGAGTCAACGTCACCTTAGATGCTCGTAATTCTAATTCTGGTGGTGAAAAAGGATCATTCGTAATTCGCACATTCTCAGCTTGCCAACCACGGGGATAAAAATCAATCCGTTGGGCTTCAAATCGCATCCTCTTGACAACACCACCTGTTTTTGGTGCGGGAATGTTTCTAGCGTCCGGTTGACCACCGAATGTAAAATCAATACCTCCGGGACTGCTCACACCAGTAACTGGCTGATTTGCACGAATGCGATCGCTTGGTGGGCGACTAGGTATACCACCTGCTGTAATATCTGTAGTTGGGGAGGGTGAGAACCCAAAATCTGTTTGAGTTGTGGGGATATAAATTTCACCTCTGCCATTTTCCAAGTCTCCCCTATCCTGAATAAAGTTATAAGTAAAGCGTTCTCCCCGCAATACCTGATCACCCCTAGTTAAAGCAACATTACCTTCCCCCACAGCAATTAAATTATCCAAATTTACCTGTAGGCGATCGGCATCTACCACCGCACCATCAAACCGCACCACCACATTTCCTTCAGCGGTGACAATTCGCCTTTGCTCATCATACTCTTGACGGTCAGCGATCACCTCCACAACTCGTTGTCTAACTTGTGGAGTATTCTCAGCAGGTTGATCTGACGATGCAGCAGGTTCTGGGGTGGGAGGAAATTCTACAGTTGTCGAAGTTGATGGTACGTTACCAGGATTACGTGGCTTAAACTCAATAATATTTTGTACTAATAAAGACCTGGGGATATTTTCTGTTGTCTCCGTAGATGCAGAGAGATTAATCTTACCCCCTGATGTTTCTAAGGTAACAGCATCAACAGCATTTTGCTTTTTTACAAGGGTTGGTGTTTCAATCACAACTGCTGACTGAGACAACAATAATTTTTTTGTTTTCACAACCCCGCCAGAGGTAGAAAATTCTGGATGTAAAGTTTCTGGAACAGGAGATGAAGATAAGGATTTAGCAACTACTAAATCATCTTGATTGGCTTTGGTGGGAGTTACCAGAGCATTAGCAGTCTCGATGTTTCCTGGAATGACCAGTTGCTGCAACCCAATTTTATCTTCTAAAACGGGGCTAGAAGATAAAGGATGAGCAGGTTGTATGTGTTCTTGGACAGGAGGTAAGTCAGGTGGCAAAACTGGATGAAGCATATCTGTTGGAAAATCAAGCTAATAAAAAGCTAGATATTAAGCCGGAAGGATTAATGACACCGTAGCCTTCCGACTTTTGCCTTTTGCTGACCTGCGGCCAGCAGCTAAGAGGAGGACACTGGATCATTTTTCCTTATTAGTGCCAGGTTGCGGGCATTTAGTGTCTTTCACCTTCCAGCAGTTGCAGATAATTTGTGTTGTGTTCTTATTCTAAATCCCGACGACCAGGGTTCCGAGCAGGGTCATTTGACAAAAATCCAAACACAAAAATTCCCACGAATAAAGCAACAACAATATAAACAGCGATTTTTAAAGTCACCATAGAATTATCTCCCAGGGGTAAGACAAAAAAGTTCTCAGCAATCTCTATCTTACCCACAACTGGTTCTTTTTTGGAGGCACATCCTGAGAAGACTGGGGAGATGGGAAGATGGGAAGAAAATTCTTTACCTATTCCCCAGTCAAGAGTCCCCAATCCCCAAATCCCCAGTTTCCAATCCTCTAAGGTTGAGAAGCTGGCAGCAATTCCTTGGCATTTCGGTTTTTGATCACTTTTGCAGGTATTCCCACTGCAACGGAATAGGGAGGAATATCTTTAGTGACTACTGCCCCTGCACCAATAACACTACCTTTACCAATAGTCACACCATCTAATACAGTTACTCCATGTCCTAACCAACAATCATCCTCAATGATGATACCCTGACAAGTAACACCTTGCTGTTTTATGGGTAATAACGGATCTGTAAAATTATGATTATTGGCATAGATTCCAGCGTGGGAAGCTATCATACAATTTTTCCCAATTCTAATGTCTCCAGGTCCGGCAATACAGACGTTAGGGCCAATGAAAGTATCTTCATCAATATGGATTAAAGTATCTTCCAGACAGCCTATATCAACATTGCGTTCAATTGCTACTCCATTTCCGAGATAAATTTTATTTTTTGGGTGTCCTTTGCCATCTAAACGGACATTTTTAAAGATGTGTACACCTTGACCAATTTCCATTGAAGATGTAGCAATAAACTCTACACCATGCTGAATGTAAACTTTGTTACCCATCGCTGCAAACAAACGGGGATATATGAACCTTCTCAATTGGGGACCGAAGAAAATTGCCGGAATATCACCTAGTAAGGTAGTTAATAACAGTTCTTGATATCGCTGTAATTTGGCAAAATATTGCTGTTTAAACATGACTGTAAATATCTCCACTAAATTTCATTTGACAAGAGTTAAGTTTTTTCAAACTCAGATTTTGACTTTTAGTAGAAATACTAAAAGTCTATTAATTACTAAGTATTTAGCACGTCAGTTTTTAACTATCAGATCGAGTCCGAGATTAAATTGTTGCTCGGCTTTATTTTCAGCTTTATTTTCAGGTAAATTTTATTTTTTATGAGAGTTTATAGCTCAATACAGTACAGTTAGAGCAAAAAAAACTAACTTACCGACAATTATGCTGAAATCCTCTTGATTAGCTGATCCCTGACGGCTGAACTATGGGTTATTTTTCAACAAAACCACATCCATCTATTAATCAAGGTTTTTTGGAACGGAACACCTTTTTACTTAACAGACGATGTAATTTTTCTTGAATGTCAAATAGTATTTTTTATAAAAAGTTAGGGTGGAGTATCACCAACTTCTGCCATGACGTTGAAGTTGACCATCGGTGCAAAGAAGTAAGCACTTCCCCGACTGCTGTGACGGCTGTCTGGCAATGAATTTGTAGAGTATGATGCTCTAATCATGCTGCACACAAATGATTTATAGGCTAACAAAATCACGCTTTTAATAACATTAGCGGTTTTTAATTACAATTGATATTCACAATAACATAATTTATTTTTAATGGACAACTTTAAATAAAAAATCAGTTTATTCCCTATGTTTTATATCTGTAAAAATTGCCATACCGCATATTTTTATACGGCCATGAATTTTCATCTATTTACCCCACTACATCCCAGATTTCTGAAAATGACAACTCTGTTACCTACTCAAACTTTTCTCATTACCTATAACTGTAAAGTTTTAAATTACCTGATTGGATAAGTCGAGGGGGTGATGTGTACTTGGGATTGATCATCTAATTTAAAAGAAAACCCAGACTAATTGTTTCCTTGCTTTTAAAACCTCCACAGGACAAAAAGCCACTTACAGAGTAGAATATGCCTTTTAAGTGACACCCACGGTTAAACTATGATTGCAATTAAAGACATTGTGCAGAAAGCTTTAGCCACTGGCTATTTGAGTGCTAAAGCCGAAAACCAAATCCATCAACTTTTGCAAACCAATTATGACTCAGAAGACCTAGATGCGTTAATTATTTTACAGCGTTCTGTGACGGCGGGTGAGGTTAAGCAGGAGTCACGTCGTCATAAAAATTACCATCCTCTTAAAGAAGAGGATAATTCCTCAAACATCAAACTTGCTTATCAAATAGCTGCGGAGATAGCTTGTGTAGCTGCAATGGCTCTAACTATGCAACATCATACCCATGATCAGCCCTCTGTAGGTACATAAATCATTACCTGATTCACCTTTTTTCTCAGTAAAATATTAATTTTGTACACAGCTAGGTACAATGACAGTTGTGAGGACTTTGCGAGGATTGGTTGATGATAACTTCGTGATTATCTGTCAAGTTGGAGAAATTTTAGCTATTTATATGGGAATGAACCAGAAATTACACCCTAAATAATTAAAATTGCTCCTGCCTACTACTTCAATCCGAAAAATATTAAGAAATAATTAAAATTTTGTAGTAGACTAACGCGGTAGTTAGTATCTGGAGGCTAAAATCCTCAGAAATATAATGGTAACTATAATTTTTTTAAATTTTCTAGGTTACATAGGTAACAATAAGTAGCTTGGCACAATTAAATATAAATCCTCTCTCCCAACCTCTACCTTACCAGGGGAGAGGCTTTGACTCACCTTTTCCTACCAGGGAAGGGGGTTGGGGGGTTAAGTTGATATTATATTTTTTAACGCCCACTTACTTAACAAATTTAATATGATGTAAATTAGGAAATTCAGTGATGGAAACCCATAGACCAAGGACGTTTTTTGGTGTAAAGTCTAGCAAACCAAGAGAGAATAATTCTCAAGGCTGAACAAAGTCATCAGAAATTTACAAACATAGTATAAAGAATTAGCAAGATTAGGCCAAAACAGTAAACAATAACCACAGCCAAATTTATAACTTTTGCCACACCATGCAGCCAATTCGCACATTTAACGTTTCTCCTTCCATCCCACAACGACTAGAACCCCTACGGAAACTAGCGTACAACCTACACTTTGATTGGAATGTTGAGAGCAAAGACTTATTTCGTCGTTTAGACCCAGATTTGTGGGAATCTAGCCATCATAACCCAGTTTTGATGTTGGGTACTATCAGCCAAGGGCGGTTATTGGAAGTTGTGGAAGATGAAGGCTTCCTAGCACAAATGGATCGTGCTGCGCGTCAATTAGAAGATTATTTGCAAGAGCGCACTTGGTATCATAAACAACGCGGTCAGAATCCAAAGGAATGCTACGCTTATTTTTCAGCAGAATTTGGATTGGTAGACTGTCTCCCTGTCTATTCCGGTGGTTTGGGTGTTTTGGCGGGGGATCACCTCAAATCTGCTAGTGATTTGGGTTTACCGCTGGTTGGTGTAGGCTTACTATATCAACAAGGTTACTTTGCCCAGTATCTTAATGCGGATGGTTGGCAGCAAGAACGCTACCCCATCAACGATTTTTATAATATGCCTTTGCATTTGGAACGTAATCCCGATGGCTCAGAGCTACGAATTGCGGTAGATTATCCAGGACGCAAGGTATACGCTAGGGTGTGGCGTGTCCAGGTGGGAACAGTGCCACTATATATGCTGGATACCAACATTGAACCCAACAAGGCTTATGACCACGACATCACCGATCAGTTGTATGGTGGTGATATCGATATGCGTATCCACCAGGAAATTATGCTGGGGATCGGTGGTGTGCAGATGCTGAAAGCGTTGGGATATGAAGTCACTGCTTACCACATGAATGAAGGTCATGCGGCTTTCTCGGCTTTGGAACGGATTCGGACTTTGATTCAGGAAGAGGGTTTGAGTTATGCCCAAGCTAGACAGGTAGTGGCTTCTAGTAATATATTTACTACCCACACTCCTGTACCAGCAGGGATTGATTTGTTTGCGCCCGATAAAGTTTTGTATTATCTGGGTTACTACGCAGATATTTTTGGTCTGCCCAAAGAACAGTTTTTAGGACTGGGACGAGAAAATACTGGTGATTTATCTGGTCCTTTTAGTATGGCGGTGCTGGCATTGAAAATGGCTACATTTTCTAATGGTGTAGCACAACTCCACGGTGTTGTCTCTCGGCAAATGTTCCAGGGTTTGTGGAAGAAAGTACCAGTTGAGGAGGTGCCTATTGCCGCAATTACCAATGGTGTTCATGCTCGCAGTTGTGTATCTAAATCAACTCAAGAGTTATATGATCGCTATCTTGGTCCAAACTGGTCTTCAGCACCACCAGATAGTCCACTATGGGAACGGATGGACTCTATTCCTGATGAAGAATTATGGCGCAATCATGAACGCTGTCGTCTAGATATGGTTCTGTATGTGCGGGAACATTTGGTTAAGCATTTAGTTGATCGCGGTGCTTCTGCTTCAGAAATCGCCCAGGCACAAGAAGTGCTTGATCCCAATGTGTTAACTATTGGTTTTGCCCGTCGTTTTGCTACCTACAAACGCGCTACTTTATGGATGCGTGATTTGGAAAGAATTAAACGGATTTTATTAGGTAACAAACACCGCAAAGTGCAGTTTGTAATTGCTGGGAAAGCACACCCTAAAGATATTCCCGGTAAAGAACTCATCCGTGATATCAATCATTTTATCCGCGAACACCATTTAGAAAAACAGGTGGTGTTTGTTCCTAACTATGATATTCACATTGCCCGGTTGATGGTGGCAGGTTGTGATATCTGGTTAAATACTCCCCGTCGTCCTCGTGAAGCTTCCGGTACTAGCGGTATGAAAGCTGCTATGAACGGACTACCTAATTTAAGTGTACTCGATGGTTGGTGGGATGAGGCTGATTATGTCCGCACTGGTTGGGCTATTGGACATGGTGAGAATTACGAAGATCCTAATTATCAGGATGAGATAGAAGCGAATGCTCTCTATGAGTTGTTAGAAAAGGAAGTTGTACCTTTATTCTATGATCACCGTGATGGGGATGGTTTACCTCGTCAATGGGTAGCGAAAATGAAGGATGCAATTCGTTTGAATTGTCCGTTTTTCAATACTGCGCGGATGGTGCGGGAATATGCACAGAGAGCTTATTTCCCTGCCAGCGATCGCTATCATACTCTCACCGTTGATAACTATGCACCAGCTAAGGAATTAGCAGCTTGGAAAGCAAAACTAGGTGAACAATGGTTTAACATCAAAATCAAAGATATTGATGTTTCCGCAGCATCAGAAATTGAAGTTAATCAAACTGTGGCTGTGAAAGCTAAGGTTGATTTAGCAACTTTAACAAATGAAGATGTGCGGGTGGAATTATACCAAGGTGCAATTGATGCTAACGGCGATATTGTCAACGCTGTTCCTGTGGAAATGGATTATCAAGGACAAGATAACCAAGGTTTAAGTGTTTATACGGCGGATATCACTTACACCACTTCTGGTTTGCAAGGTTTATCTTTGCGTGTTTTACCACAAAACCAATATCTTGCTAATCCTTATGAACCCAGGTTAATTGCTTGGGCTGAATAGTTTTTGAATCTTTAATATTAGGCGTTGCTGATGGAATTTGGCAACGCTTTTTTTATTTATTTGTCTGAATCAGGATTTTCAGGATTTGAGGATTTACAGGATGTGATTATCAAATATTCCCTCAGTAAATTAAACTAGATTCTAGTCGGTTTTAACCAACTTTCGCTTTTAGACTCTTAATTTATTCCCTGGATTTCTGGATTCTTTGGTGATGATTTACAGGATAAAATTGTCTGAATCAGGATGTCCAGGATTTGAGGATTTACAGGATGTGATTGCGAAGTTATCGCTCAATAAATTAATTTAGCTAGATATAGAAATTTCTTGATAATCACCAATTTCAGTTGTATTGATAACAGCACAAATTTTATCAACTTGTATGCTAATTTTTGGCCATGAAGTTGACAGTAAAACTACAATTGCAATTTGGCGATCGCTCAAATTCTGTTGATAACGTAAATTCTTATCTGTTGTAACAAGTATTTGAAATTATTTGCTAGTTCATTATTTATCTATCAAACAAATGATCCAAATGAACCGAATAATCCTGTTAAACAATGTCAGATTTTGATACTTTTGAATAATCAACAAGCTAACACTGTCCAAGTTATTGCAGATGCTTATGATTGGTTATTAAAATTATTATGCTGTTATCATAAAATCCTATTTATTAATTACCAAGCAAGTCAAAGTTAGCAAAACGCGAGAACAGTTTATAGTTATTTAGAGAATAAAATTCAAGAATTTCAAACTTTGATATCTAACCCTAAAACACAAATATCTGATTTAAAGAAACTGTTATCAGAAATTCCCAAAACCCAAAAAAAGCTTTGACTATACCCGATGTTTACAAGATTTACAAATTCATCATACATCAATTCAAACTAATATTAGAAATTACCGAACTTGCTTAAATAAAATTACAGCCATAAATAATCAAGCTAATAATCAAACAAGTCCCCAATTTTGGCAAGACTTCCTAGATAAAGAATGTCAAAAATGGCAATAACAAATTCAAACTGATATTAATTATATCACACCAGGTCAAGAATTATTTGGGCAATTTGTTGATACAATTCGTGGTATAGTGGAAACAGAACAAACAGAAAGAGATAGATCGTTAGAAAGAACAATTCAAATATTAGGAATCGGTTTTGGTGGTGGTGCAATATTTTCTGGTGTGATAGTTCAACATATTGATAAGATTAACCAACCCATACCAATTATTTCTCCCAATAGTCCACCTAATCCATTTTCTGCTTCTTTATTTTTAAGTTTTATTGCTACCATTGGATGTACTCTTATCGCTATGTTGGGAATATGGATTAATAAACGGAAATAACATGATCTGTTGTGGATCTTTCCTGATTCATTCAGAATAGGACAAAAATCTATGGAAAAGTTAGGTACAAATTCTCTGGGGAACAACAATATAACCTGTACTCTCATCTCCTAAAACTATGTTTTTTCCTGTTCCCCAAAACCACCAATAAGCACCAACATAAGCACAAATTAAACTATCTAGTTTATCTTCTGTTTCTTTGAGTGCTGCGCCTGTGTAGGGGATTTCTGAAGGAAACGAACCGCAGAGACGCAGAGAACGCAGAGGAGGAGAAATTGAAGGGAGAATATCAACAATAAAATTTTGTAGTTTGATTAGTTCTAAACGGCGTTCTTGGATTTTTCCTTTTTTATATTTGAGGATGCGTTCTAATTGAAATAAGTTAACTATGGCTGGATGAGGAAAAACTTCAATTTGATATCTTCCTAGTTTTTGGGGTTCAATACTGGGTGCATGAATAAAACCACGAGATTCTAATTCTAAACCAAAATTAATAGTGCGTTCTGCAAAAGCTAAGTTTTGGTTAGCTGGATAGCAACCGGCGTGATATTTACCAAAGTATTTATGACTGAGTTTATCAGGTAAGCGACTACCTGTAGAGTTGGGGATCAACGTTGGTGCATCTACAGCAATAATGGCTGGTGCTTCTGGTTGTACAATTTTATCAATCCAAGCAAAGATATCTGCGATCGCATCTTGACGATCTAAATCCAGTAGTTGCAGTTTTCCATCTTTTAATTCTAAACAACATAGTCCACTTGGTTGTGATTTCCAACCTAAATCAATGCCAATAAATTTCATAATGGGTAATTGGTAATTGGTAATATATATTATTTATCCTGACTCCTGACTCCTGACTCCTGACTCCTGACTCCTGACTCCTGACTCCTGACTCCTGACTCCTGACTCCTGTTATTTTCTCCTTACTTTGATCAACAACTCATCTTTGATGCGGTTCAAAATTGAAGTTTCATCCAAGGTTGACAAAATGCGACTAACTACGGCTTTTGGTCCTTCAGGTCCCCAAGTCGCCCCATTAGCTAAATAAGCTTTGGTAACTTGTCCGATACCATAAGAAGATACACCAGCTACTGCTCCTTGTGTTATAGCTACTGATACATAAGGCGCTAAAGCGACTCCGGCTGTAGCTGATGCAGAAATCCCCAGTAAAGTTTTTAACCCACTTAAACCTAAGTTTGCCAGTAGTTCACTAGCGCCAATTCCGCCCATACTCAGGGCGATTTTTTGTAGCACCTGTAGCGCACCGCTTTCTGTCATGGGGATGCCGTAGAGTTGAGATAAACCTAAAATCAGGGCAATATCAATGACGATACTGCTGAGGATATCGACTACAGTAATGGGATTGAGGGCGATCGCCATAGCTTTAGTCATCACAGCTTTCCAAATTAACTGATTGGCGTTTTGTTCCCGAATCATCAGTTTTCGCTGGACAACTTGCTCATTCACTGTGTCAGCATAAAGCATGGTGTTCAAAGCCACCAAAGCCTTACCTTCACGCTGCAGAATCTCCAAAATTTTTAGTTTTAATTCATCAACTTGGGCTTGACCTTGACGTAACTTTATGCTCCTGCTACCATCACGACTGAGTACAGCAGTTTTTACTAAAGGTGAAGCAGCAGACATGACTATTTCATCAGGTGAAAGCAATTCTCGTACCCTCTCGTCTCTGATTTTTTCGTAAATTGCAATCCGGTCAGCTTCAGGATACTGGTCAACTTTGTTAAATACCAAAATGATCGGTTTACCTACTTCTCGTAACTGGGAAAGCGCCACCTGTTCAATTTTGGTCATATCACCAGAAATTACAAACAGAATTAAATCAGCGTGTTTTGCTACCTCTTGGGCTAACGCGGCGCGGGTTTCTCCATCAACTTCATCTAATCCTGGAGTGTCAACTAATTCCACCTGAGACTGACCAGTTGTAGGTAAAGTAACTTTTAAAGTCCCTCTAGCTTCTTGACTAATACTCCAATTCACCTTTTGTTCTGCACGGGTAACACCATGTAATGGTCCAGTTTCAAACACTGTTTGACCCACTAAAGCATTGAGTAGGGAAGACTTACCACGTCCCACCATTCCAAAAGCAGCAATTTGTACCACCATGCTTTCTAATTTCCCTAGCATGGCTTCTAGGTCGGAAATTTCTGTTTCCAAGCCAGATTTTTCCTGGATGGTGAGATCAAGATTGTTGACTAAATTTCTCAGTGCTGTTTTTGCTTGTGTATAGTTTAGTTCTGCTTGAATATCTGCAAAGGTAAAAATAGCCTGATCTAGTTCTTCTTCCCAGTTGGATGAATTACTGGGTTCAGGTTGGGGTAGTGTTGATGTCATGTCAATTTTGGTATTTTTCAATTAACGTCTTATTGATCCTAAGCATTCAATAGTCAGTTGTCAGCCATCAGTCATCCGATTTGAGATTTTGGATTGACCCCACGGATAAATCCGGGGGCTTGTACCATCAAGGAGGTTTTGGGTTCTGGGTAAAAAAGTTAGTCTTGAGATTTTTAGAACTTATTGAGGATTTCTATTGATAAATAAAGTATTAAAATCAATCAATAATCTCAACTATGACCTCTAATCAAACATTAATTAATTACCAAATGAAAAAAATTTTGATAATTGAAGATGATGCTATTATGCGAGAGCTAATTCAGCAAATTCTCGACATTGAGGGATTCTCTACTAAAACCGCAGAAAATGGTTGGCTGGGCTTACAGATGGTTGAACAGTATCAGCCGGATCTAATTATTTGTGATGTGATGATGCCTCGTTTAGATGGCTACAGCTTAATTCAAACATTACGCCAAGATCCAGTCACTGCGACAATTCCTTTCATTTTTCTGACGGCTAAAATTGAGCGATGTGATTTGCGTCAAGCTATGGAACTTGGTGCTGATGACTACCTAACTAAACCTTTTGAAGCATTTGAACTTCTGCAAGCAATTAAGGCACAATTTAAGAAACGTCAAGCTGTTGCTCAACAATATATAAATCAGATTCAGCAGATGGAAACTCAATTTATCTATTTAGCTCGTCATGACAGCTTAACGGGTTTACCTAATAAAATTATTTTAGAAGAACATTTCAATAAAATCCGCATTCAAGTTTATAATAAATATCAAATCCTGCCTTTGTTGTTGATTGATATAGATATACTTCACCGGAATAAATTATTTTTTGAAGCCGGCTTAAAGCATTTATTAATTAAAGCCTTAGCCATAAGATTAAACAATTTAACTGCCCAAAATAATTTCATTGACTTGATTGGGCATTTAAAAACGGAACAAGTATTTATTTTGTTGAAACCTAGTCAAGATATTAAAAATGTTGCCCAGAGCGCCGAAAAAATTCTAGATAATATCTCACAACCTTTATTTATCAATAATCAAGAAGTATTTTTGAAGGCGCAAATGGGCATTGCTTGTTATCCTAATGATAGTTTACAACTTAGCCAATTACTTACTTGTGCAGAATTTGCTTTAGATAATTATCAACCAGAAGATAAAAAACCATATCATTTTTATAGCCAAAAAATACTAGATACTTTTTTCAGAAGAGTCATTTTAGAAACTGATTTATTTCACGCTTTAGAAAGGAATGAATTTCAAATTTACTATCAACCTCAAGTTAATGCTCAAACAAGAAAAGTAGTTTGTGTAGAAGCATTAATTCGTTGGCAGCATCCAGAACATGGGATGATTTCTCCAGCAGAATTTATTCCCATCGCTGAAGAATCTGGATTTATTATTAGCTTGGGAGACTGGATCATCAAAACAGCCTGTAGACAAATTAAAACCTTACAAGCTGAAGGAGAAAATGACTTAAATATCGCTGTTAATATATCAGCTTGTCAGTTGAGAACCGAAAATTTCAGTGAGAAAATTCTGGATATTATTACTGAAACAGGTATTGAACCGAAATCATTAGAGTTAGAACTGACTGAAACAGTATTTATTCATGATATTGAATCTGTAAAACACAAGTTAAATACTTTAAGCACTCAGGGGATAAAAATATCAATTGATGATTTTGGTACTGGTTACTCATCATTTAAATATCTCCAAGAATTTCCCTTTCATCATCTGAAAATAGATCGCTATTTTATTAGTAATATTGATAAATTTAAAACTAAACAAGCCCTTGTAAAGAGTATTATTCAGACAGCAGATAATCTCAATCTCAATATTATTGCTGAAGGAGTAGAAACAAAAAATGAGTTGGATTGGCTGATGAAAAATAATTGTGATATTGTACAAGGATATTTTTACAGTCCCCCGTTACCAATAGAAGAATTAAAAGGTTTTTTATCGCAGTTTATGGTTAACTGCCTTACTTCAAACGGGGAATAGTGAGTGTAAATATTGTTCCCTTTCCTAGTTGGCTATCTAATATAATTTCTCCTTGGTGGAGATCAACACATTTTTTGACTATTGCCAAGCCCAAACCAGTACCAGAAATATTGCTAACGTTAGAAGCTCGATAAAAAGATGCAAATAAATTGACTTGATCTTCTTGAGGAATACCAATACCAGCATCTTTGATTTGAAAGATTATTTTTTCGCTTTCGATATGCAAACTAAAATCAACTGAATTATTTTCAGGAGAATATTTAAGGGCATTGCTGAGGAGATTTGTGAGAATTTGACGGATCAGCTTGGGGTCAAACTGCACAACTAATGTATTATCTAATATTGGCTCACTGACATTTACATAAAAATTTATTTTATGATGGCTGCTGGTACTTGCTATTTCCTTTTTCAGTTGTTTACAAAAACCAATTATATCTAATGCTTCTGGGTTGAATTCCATTTTCTCACTTTCAGCGCGGTTGATCATGAGGACATCATCCAGAAGTTTGACTATATGCTTGATGGTTTTTTGGATAGTCTCTAGGTGTCGATGTTTTTTTTCTTTACTCAGACGATCACTAAATTTTTGTAAAATGCCTGTCGATGAGGAAATGATGGCTAAAGGTGTGCGGAACTCATGGGATGCCATAGTAATAAAGCGCGATCGCATTTCGCTGACTTCTTTTTCTTTAACTAAAGACCGTTGTAATTGATCAAATAGATCCGCTTGTTGAATGGCGATCGCTAATTGGTTAGCTAGTTGTTGGACAAGTTCAATTTCAAAGTCTTGCCAGTGACGGGGTTGAGAACATTGATTAATACACAACAAACCCCATAAATTTTCTCCCTGTAGTAATGGCACAGCCAAATTAGCCCGAATCTGAAATCGTGCCAAAATATCATGATGGCAATCTGTGAGTTGGGCATTGTCAATATCATCTACTACTTGCATTCTCCCTTGCTGATAGTAAGGAGCATATTGTTCGCCAAAACAGTGATCATGAATTTGAGATGCGAGGGCAGATGTAAAGCCAGCAACTACAGATTCCGAGATAAATTCACCATGAGTAAAATTACTATCAGAAGAAAATTTAAAAATTCCTACCCGATCTGCATTGATTAATTGTCGGATTTCTTGAGTAGCAGTATTAAATATAGTAGCCAAATCCAGGGATTGGCGAATGCGTTGGGTTGTCTCAAGCAGTAAATGTTCTCTTTCTGCTTGTTGCTGAATTTTCTGTTCTGCTTGTTTGCGTTCTGTAATATCAAAGTTAACCCCAATCATCCGTTCTGCTTCCCCTTGGGAATTACGCTGAATGATGGAGTAAGCCTTGATGATGCGGATTTTACCATCTGGCAAAACTATTCTAAATTCAGGATCAAACTCTCTTTCACCCCTAATCGCTTGCCATATCCATTCACGGGTATTTGCTGCATCATCGGGATGTAAGCCTGCTTCCCATGCTCTCACCGCACCTGAAAATTCTGAGGCTTTGACTCCATAGAGTTCATACATTTGGTCATCCCAAATCAAAAGATCATTGACTATATCCCAGTCCCAAATGCCAATTTCGGCTGATTTGACTGCTAGTTCTAATCGGTTGGAAAGGTTCCCCAGTTCTGCTGTGCGTTTTTGTACCCTGGCTTCTAGCTCTTGGTTGAGTTGATAGAGTTCTAATTCTGCTTGTTGTCGCTGTTGAAGTTCAATTTGTACCTTTTGATAAATGTTTGCCTGTTGAATAGCAATTGCCACTTGAATTGATAGTTGTTGCACCAGTTCGATTTCATCAGGTTCCCAATTGTGGGGAGTCTCCCGGTAACTTGCTAACATCAACCCCCAAAGTATATTTTCGACGACGATGGGAGCCATGAGTTTGGCACGAATATCAAACTCTATTAGCATATCTTGATGGCACTGAGTCATGGCTTCAGATTGGATATCATTAATTACCCGAATCTGCCCTTGCCTGTAAGGTTCAAGCCATTCTGGGGTAATACAGGGATCATCAGGCTCGGTATGCAGGACAGACAGCCCACCTGCAACTATAGATTCGGCAATGACCATACCACTAAAGTCAGGACTGAACTGGTAAATGATGACGCGATCGCATTTCAACAGTAAGCGAATTTCTGTAACTGTGGTATCGAGAATAGCTTGTAAATCTAAAGATGAGCGAATTTGAGTAGCAACTTTAGTAATTAACTTTTCTTGTTCTACTTTTTTCCTGAGTGCAATAGTCCGTGCGTCTACTTGTTGTTCTAGTTCAACGGTGCGATTTTCTAATAATGCTACTTTTTCGTCTTCTAACCGCAATACTTTTTCTTCTAATACTTCCGTTAATTTATATAATTCTAAGGGGTTAAGAACTTCTAAAATATTGCTTTGGGTAACGATGCCCAGCAGTTCACCTTGTGTTCCTATCACTGCTAAACGCTGTATTAATCTCTGTTCCATGATCTGCTGTACATTCCACAGAGATTCATGAACATTGACACAGAAAACCGGCTTACTCATGACAGCCTCTGCTGTACAGGTTTCAAAATTCAGATTAAGGGCTTGAAACTGGACAATATCACGCTCAGTCACAATGCCAATGGGAATAGTTAAGGATGCCTCTGTTTGCACTATCATCACAGAACTAACTCGATTTTCTGCCATTAAGCGAGCGATGGCTAAGATGGAAACATCCGCAACAGCAAAAATCACTTTTGTCGTCATTACTTCATTTACCAACCGCAACCGTAACAGGTCTACTGGTCGTGATTTTTGCCGTAAACTTTCGTGAGTCAGCAGTCCCACTAGTTGATTTTGTTCATCAACGACTGGTAAATGGCGAATGCGGTGGTGTTGCAGGACATTAATGGCAAAAAAAAGGTCGGTAAATTCAGACTCGTGTAAGGTGACGATAGAATGAGTCATGACATCACCGATGGCTAAATTTTCCAAATTTCGTTTTTCGGCGCTGAGTCGAACTACATCTCTTTCCGTGAAAATCCCTACAGGCTGATTATTTTCTACAACTAGGACACAACTGGAACGCGCCTCTATTAGTAGACGTTCTAGTTGGTTATCAGTAGTTTGGTAAACTGAACACACTGCTCTTACACCACTCATTTGAGCGATCGCTTCAGTAACCTTTGTATCTGGGGTCACAGTGAGTGGGTTACGAACAATAGCCGACTTTAATTCAGCTTGACTGAGAGCAGTTGTAGGTGTCAACATTTTTGAGTCAGTATATTTATTGTGATTTTTACTAATTGTTATTTATAATAATCAGACTAGAATTATTACGGCAAGGATATTTTCAATATTCAAATACCCTTATCATATCATAATTTATGGAAAAATTTCAACCAATTAAAAATTTATACAAAGTTAGGACTTACGCAAGTGTCACACCAAAAATAAGGGTGTAGGGTACGTCAGATATCAAAAATCTGTTTATTTAGTAGATTTATGCAGTCTGATGCACCCTCGCAATGAGCCAGTTGCGTAAGTCCTGTCTATGTGAGGTTGCGCCAAATAAATTTGCTAGAGACGTTGCGGCTTCCACGTCTTTTAACCGGAAAAATAAAGCGCATCTTTACCCAGAAATGGTATCAGCAAGTATTTCTAAATGAAAAGCAAGATTATTGAGTGCGAATTGAATTTCTGTACCGTAAGCAATGCTTCTCCATCTTGGAGTTGTCGCATGGTCTAGGGCAGTTGTATCTAAGTATCGCGCCAAAACGAGCAGTTTTTCCGAATCCGTTGCAGCTATAGCCAAATTTTCCAAGAATTCTTGAGGTGTCATGAGTTTGCGAATAGTGTAAACATCCGATCAAATCAGAGATGTTATGATCATAACTGCTACACCACAATCAATCTGTTCAAAACTGTCTGAAATAGCGTGAAAATTAAAATACAAAACCCGCTTTTTTTGAGAATAAATCCATTGAAAGCGGGTTTTGTCTTTCCTGATTTGACGCGCAATTATCCCACAACTTCAACTGGTTTTGCTTCCGGTAATAAACGCTTTACACCTTGCTTAACAAACGCTTCCAAAACAACCAATTTTTGATTTTGTTGGAATACTGTTTGCAAAACTTGAGGTAATTTTTCCAGGTTCAAACCATTTCCTGTTTCTAGAGCTATTTCTTGCTGTTCAAAATACTCAATTAAGCTTAAACCAGCAACTCTAGTTAAATAAGCAGCACTCACTCCTTCCACCATTCCCCCAGCCACAAAGGTGATAGCGTTAGTTTTGAGGATACCAGTAACTGCTCTAGTGGATAATTCTACTAAACCTAATTTCAACATTAAGCTTCCCATAGTTCCGGCTACTTGTTGCGCCTGTTCTAAGGAAATTTTTTGTTGATAAATGTTACCCAAATCCATTACCATTTGAGCATTAATGGCCGCAGTTGCTAATATATCTAAAGCGGGAATTGGGTTAGCAAAAGCAGCAGCGGCGGCAATCCACTGATTTTGTTCTATAATGGGTGTAGAGCGATCGCGTCTGATGCTATTTAAGGAATTTTTTGCCTCAGCTTTCAGTAACAGCACTTTTCGCATTGTTGTATTACAAACTAGCTGCTGTCCTTGCTGTGCTAAAACTTCCCCTAACTGCTGTGTCAACTGTTGAATGTCTGGTGCTGGTTGTTCCATCCATTCTTTAACAGTACCATCAGCTTGAATTTTTCTCACTTTCACAGGTAAGGGAGAAGTCGCAGTTGCAACTACATTACCTGACATCCGCTGTTTTAAAGATTGTAAAACTGTAGCACGTTCATCAACTTGATGCTGATCTTGTTTATTGAAAACCAGCAAGGTTGAATGTTTTGCTGTTTTTAATTGTTGCAAAACTTGAAATTCTGAATCTGTTAAATCACCGTTTGTTAGGAACAGGACAAAATCAGATTTTTGCAGTTCTGATAATATGACTGCATCAGAATTTTCACCCAGTCCTGCAAATAAAGGTGCTGTTTCTGTATATTGTAAAGACGTTGTAGATAAAGTTTCTACATTCTTGAGAATTTGAATAACTGTACTTTTACCTACAGATTTACCACCAGTAACAGCCACTTGAATTTCTCTTCTATCTAATTCTAAACGTAATTTAGCCAGTTGTTCACGTAGGCTTGGTAAGGCTGGATGGTTGACTGCTTCTTGTGCGAGTTGGTTGATGATAGCTTCGGTTTGAGAAATACCATTTTCTACAGATGCTCTATCTACAACTCTATCATTTAGTTGTTCACCGGGGCGATTTTTCTGCAATAACCACAAACCCCCACCTACAGCTAAAGCACTCAATAGGCCAAATTCTCCTACCTGTACTATTGAATCATGCCAACTGTCTAACATCCACAGGGAAAAGGATAAACCTAGTCCTCCCACCAAGATTGGTTTATGTAATTTCACAATTCTGATTCTCCGCGCTTGTGATGGCTTCATCTTCAGAATAGATCAAAACCTGCCTGTTTGAGTTAGATAAATGAACAGATTTAACTATAAAATACAATTATGCACTGGCTGAATAAATATTTACTTATT
>RDYJ01000216.1 GCA_004293145.1 Nostocales cyanobacterium
AGAAAAGTAAATATGCCTGAAACCCTCTTTCCCCCTGCTCCCTGCCCCCTGCTCCCCTGCCTTGCCATAACGATAAATTTTAACGCCTACCTACTTATTAGATTTCATTTCTACCCTAGTCTATTTGCTCAAATCAGAGTAAAAATTCATATTTTATTCCTGATTCATCATAACTATTTCTCTCATTCCCCACAAAATCAAGTTCTGTTCTAAGATTAACTTTTCTCCTAGTTCGGGAAATTGAGTTTGGAGATAATTTTTCAATAAATTGCTATCACCTCCGGTAATGGCGATCTTACTTTCAGGAAATAAGGATAACCAATGATCAAGAAAATCTTTTATTCCAGCTAATAAAGTGTAAATTATTCCACTTTCAATTGCTTGGGGTGTATTCATTGCAAAACGTGGTGGTAGTTGTCTAATTTCATCAGTTTTTAATAATGGCAATTGTCCGGTTTGTTGTCCTAAGCTGGTCAGTTGTAAACCTAAACCGGGTAAAATTGCACCACCAACTAACTGCTGATTGGCATCAGCACCTGTAAAAGTCAATGCTGTACCAGCATCAATGACTAAGATCGGAAATCCATAAGTTTTTCCTGCTCCGTACAAAGCCAAAGCACGATCAATTCCCAAGGTAGAATACATTCCCTTGACAGGAATTTGGTTTAAGGTAATTAAGCGAATATTGGGATAGGTTTGCCAAAGTTTTGTTTGACTGGGAACTACAGAGGCTAAGACGAGAGTTATGGGTTGATTAGGAGAGATGAAGATAGGACGAGAATAAGAGGCTGAAATCGGAATAGTATTTGTTTCAGCTAACTGTTTGATATCAGACTCTGATAGATGATCTGTATTCCAAGCTGAGTTGATAGTTTGGCCTGTGAATAAAGCCCAATGTAAGCGGGAATTACCAACTACTAAGGCTAACCAAGGGCTATTTTTATACTTTGGTTGTATGTTCTGTTTCACACTTTTAACTTTCTTAAGTCAGTGATAGGTTTTTTAATAAATATTAATATTCAAGCCGTGTCACAATAAAGGCAGAGGAATAAATACTCAATCAAAGTCAAGGAGGGGAGTTATGGTATTGCTTACCGATCAACATGATAGACAGGGAAGCCCAACCCCTGAAAAACGGCTCACCATACAAACTGTACAGATTAGCGAAAATACGACAGCGATTCGTTCTCTTGATTGGGATCGAGATCGCTTTGATATTGAGTTCGGTCTGCAAAATGGCACGACTTACAACTCGTTTCTCATCCGTGGTGACCAAACAGCCCTAGTTGATACGTCTCATGAAAAGTTTCGTCAGCTATATTTTGATACACTCACGGGTTTAATCAATCCTGAAGAGATAAATTATTTAATTATTAGCCACACTGAGCCAGATCACAGCGGTTTGGTGAAAGATTTGCTATCTATGGCTCCTAATATTACTGTAGTCGGTTCTAAGGTGGCAATTCAATTTCTGGAAGACTTGGTACATCGGCCATTTAAACGGAGAATTGTCAAAAATGGCGATCGCCTCGACTTGGGAAATGGTCACGAGTTTGAATTCGTGATTGCGCCTAATTTACACTGGCCTGATACTATTTTCAGCTTTGACCACAAAACCCAAACTCTGTTTACCTGTGATGCCTTTGGGCTGCACTACTGCACAGAAAGCACGTTTGATGATAACTTGTCTGCCATTGAAGAAGACTTTAAATATTACTACGACTGCTTAATGGGCCCCAATTCTCGCTCGGTGCTTTCTGCTATGAAGCGGATGGCAGAATTAAAAACCATCAAAATGATCGCTACTGGTCACGGACCCTTACTCTACCACAACGTTGAGGAATTAACTGGACGTTACCGGAATTGGAGTCAAAGCCAAACCAAGGCAGAAACCCCAGTCGGGATATTTTACGTTTCTGAGTATGGGTTTAGCGATCGCTTGGCGCAATCAATTGCTAACGGTATCACTAAAACCGGTGTAGCAGTGGAATTGGTCGATTTGGGTGGAGCAGTTGATTTACAAGAGCTACGGGAGCTTGTAGGACGCTGTACAGGTATAGTTGTGGGAATGCCACCTGCTTCTGGTAGTGCCACTATTCAAGCCGCCCTGAGTACGGTTTTAGGTTCAGCCAAAGAAAAGCAGGCAATTGGTATTTTTGAAACCGGTGGTGGCAACGATGAACCTACCTACCCACTACTCAATCAATTCCGGGCTGCGGGTTTGAATGTAGCTTTTCCCGTGATTGAAATTCGGGAAACACCCACAGAAAACACCTACAAAAAATGTGAAGAAGCTGGAACTGACTTAGGGCAATGGGTGACACGCGACAAAAGTATCAAAGCCATGAAATCTCTCGGTGCTGATTTAGACAAAGCACTAGGAAGAATTAGTGGCGGTTTATATATCATCACTGCTAAAAAAGGCGACGTATCCAGCGCCATGTTGGCTTCTTGGGTCAGTCAAGCCAGTTTCAAACCCTTGGGATTTTCCATTGCCGTAGCTAAAGACCGGGCGATTGAATCACTCATGCAAGTGGGCGATCGCTTTGTTCTCAATGTATTAGAAGAAGGCAATTATCAACCATTAATGAAACACTTCTTAAAACGGTTCGCTCCCGGTGCAGATCGTTTTGAAGGAGTAAAAACTCAATCAGCGGAAAATGGTGCGCCTATTTTAGGTGATGCTTTAGCATACATGGAATGCGAAGTTATTAGCCGGATGGACTGTGGCGACCATTGGGCAGTATACAGCACAGTTTACGCCGGAAGAGTATCAAAACCCGAAGCACTGACAGCAGTTCACCACCGCAAAGTCGGAAACCACTATTAAATAAAAATCCAGTCCCCCTCCTCGCTTGCAAGGAGGGAGATCATAATTATTAAAAACAAGGAAATAAAATCATGCCAGAAAATACTAAACCTCGTGATATTCAAATCCTCCCAGTTGGAACAGATACAACAATATTACGATCGCGCAGTTGGACAAGGTTAAGATTTGAAATAGAATATGCTCTGGCTAAAGGAACAACAGCAAATTCTTTTTTAATTCAAGGCGATAAAATCGCCATAATTGATCCACCAGGAGAAACTTTTACCGAAATTTATTTAGCTGCTTTACAACAAAGAATTGATGTCAAAACTGTTGACTATGTAATTCTTGGTCATGTTAATCCTAACCGGGCTGCAACATTAAAAGCTTTACTAGAAATTGCCCCACAAATCACATTTGTTTGTTCAAATCCAGGAGCGATAAATTTAAAAGCAGCATTAGAAAATCAAGCCATAGAAAATCAAAATCCTGTTTTGGTAATGCGGGGTGAAGAAACTTTAGATTTAGGTAAAGGACATCATCTGCAATTTATTCCTACACCTAATCCCCGCTATGCTGACGAACTTTGCACCTACGATCCCCAAACGGAAATTTTATTTTCTGATAAGTTATTTGGAGCGCATATTTGTGGTGATCAAGTATTTGATGAAGGTTGGGAAGTCTTTAACGAAGATAGGCGTTATTATTTCGATTGTCTCATGGCTCCCCACGCCAAACAAGTAGAAACAGCGTTAGATAAATTGTCTGGTTTACCAGTAAGATTATACGCCACTGGTCACGGTCCATTAGTTCGTTATGCTTTAATTGAACTTACTCAATCTTATCGGGAATGGATTCAGCAACAAACCAATGCTGACATGACCGTAACTTTGATTTATGCTTCTGCTTATGGGAATACTGCAACTTTAGCTGGTGCGATCGCTCGTGGTATAACGAAAGCAGGTGTGAGTGTTGAATCAATTAACTGCGAATTTGCAGACCCGGAAGAAATCAAAACCGCAATTGAAAAATCCGCAGGTTTTGTGATTGGTTCTCCTACTTTAGGAGGACACGCACCCACACCAGTACAAACAGCTTTAGGAATCGTTTTATCAACAGCAACCAACAATAAATTAGCTGGGGTGTTCGGTTCTTTTGGTTGGAGTGGGGAAGCAGTTGATTTAATAGAAAGTAAACTCAAAGATGCAGGTTACAGATTTGGTTTTGACACCATTCGCGTCAAGTTCAAACCCAATGAAGTCACCTTACAAACCTGTGAAGAAGCAGGAACAGATTTCGCTCAAGCATTGAAAAAAGCAGCGAAAAAATCAGTTGTAGCTAGACAACCTGCAACTAATGTAGAACAAGCCGTTGGTCGCATTGTTGGTTCTCTGTGTGTTGTCACAGCAACTCAAGGAGAAGTGAAAACAGGAATGTTAGCATCTTGGGTGACACAAGCCAGCTTTAACCCTCCTGGATTAACCATTGCGGTAGCTAAGGACAGGGCGATGGAAAGTATGACTTATACTGGTAATCAATTTGTGGTCAACATCTTGGCAGAAGGTCGGGAAATACGCAAGCAATTTATGAAGGTTTACGCCCCCGGACAAGATAGATTTGCAGGTTTGGAAACCACAGAAGCTAGTAATGGTGGTGTGATTCTCAATGGTGCTTTAGCTTACCTGGAGTGTTCTGTCCAAAGCCGCATGGAAGCCGGTGATCATTGGTTAGTTTATGCGACTGTTAATGATGGTAAGGTGTTAAATCAAGATAGTGTAACTGCTGTGCATCATCGCAAGTCAGCGAGTTATTATTAAACAGTAGGGTGGGCAATGCCCACCTAAATGTACAGCAAATTCCAGATGAATATTTTTACTAAAAAAGTAAACAGTGTTTTGCAGAAATTGGAAAACCTCAAGGAGGAAGGCTTAATCAAATATTACCAGCTTTAAAAATTTGTTCCGCAGTCAACTTTAATTCTGGGAAAGTAGATGATACTATCAATTCACTACCTGTAAATTGACTAACTTGGTATTCTCCATCTATCATTTGATGAATAGAAATAGTTGGTTGTTTAGGACTACCAATAAACCTTTTACTTCCCAGTGCTAAATAATCCACAATCCAATATTCAGGAATACCTAATTTTTCATAATCTCCCAGCTTTTTATAATAATCATCTTGCCAATTTGTACTTACAACTTCAATAACTAAAGGAATAGAATCAGGTTCAGAAATTACTGCTGATTTTCTCCAGTTCGGGTCAGTTGCTAGAATGTTTCTATTGATTACTAAGACATCGGGTAAATAGCTGGATTCGCTTCCTGGTGGTTTAACAAAAGTTGTCCTTGGTATTCCATAGGGTAAATTCAAGCGTAAATATTCAGCCGTGATTCTCTCAGCTAAAAAGCAAATAATATCTTCATGAAAACCTACTGGTGGATTCATTTCAACAATTACTCCATCATGTAATTCATAGCGTCCCTTATCAGGTAGCCATTCTATAAATTCTGCAAAAGTTACTATTTTTGGTAAGGCTTGAAGCATAATTTACCTACCTTTGTAAATTCAAAATTATTCAAATTGCAGCGACTCCTAGAGGGGAAACATTTATAAGCGAGTAAAAATAAGTTTCATCTCATCATTGCGTTATATATGCACAACAACTAAAATTTGACTAAGAGCATCCATTTTACAAATTTAACCATGTTTTATTTTAGTTATTTTACTTGTTTTAGAATGGAATTAAAACAGACATACTGCTCGTTCCCAGACTCCGGCTGGGAATGCCTACCAGGAGGCTCTGCCTCCAATCCCAGAATACAAGCCACTTTACCCGATTTTGTGCTGGTACTTGAGGCAGAGCCTCATCAACTGCATTCCTAGTCAGAGACTAGGAACGAGAAAAACGAGAAAAAATATCTCACTTATATAATAAGTCTGCTATTATAGAGAAAAGATATCACACTTATGTAACAAGTCTGCTATTATAATAGGGAGACAAGACAAAAAAAGGGCAGTGCTACCAACACTACCCAGTTATCTGTATATTTAAGGTTTCAAGCAAAGTCTTACAATGCTTGTTGCAAGTGCATGAAACTACTTTTTGCTACTTCTGTTTGATGATACTAACAACGGATTCGACTCTTTGAAAGGTAGAATCTGTATATTTGGCGGTATTAGCTAGGTTAAAAGTAATATAGCTAACTAAAGCCAAAGCAACTAAGACGAAAGCGTAGTGTTTTAGCACTGAGTTTTCCTCACTAGGTTGTCAATACACAATCCATAAATTCGACCAGCGCCCCGATTTTTATCGGAGTGCTATTTTGGATTTTTGGGTGTATTTGTTAGATTCTAGCATTCCCTACATCAAAATGTACAACTATAGGACTTACGCATTGACAAAAAATATTATCTATGCACTGTAGATCATGGAATCGCTATTAAGATTAGCAAAAATATGCTCACGTACAACTAAAGTA
>RDYJ01000217.1 GCA_004293145.1 Nostocales cyanobacterium
TATTCACATTTTTATAACTCCCTTCCCAAACTCCTAAACCTAATTCTATGCTGGGTATCCAAAACCGATTATCTGTTAAAGTGATTTCGGTATAGCGATTCTCTTTCAGAGACACTTCGTGAACGCCATTTAATTTAAACATCCGAAAATTAGATTGATAACGATCAAAAATTGCGTAATAAGGTACTCTTAAAATCTGCTCATAAATTTCCCATTTACCAGGCGGTTTTTCCACATCTGGCAATGTTTGACCTAAGTCTTCTTTTTCTGTTCCTGGTGATAGTAATTCTACCACAATATAAGGATTAACCCCTTCTTGCCACACTACATAACTTAATCTTAAATCTTGTTGATTACCATATAAATAGGGTACACCCAAAACCGCAAACCAATCAGGACGTTTATACCACAATGAATGACGAGAATCATAATACAAATTCATGTCACTTGCGGTAAATATTTCCTCAATTTTATAATTAGCAGGAGCAAATGTTTCTGATAACAATTGTGGTTGTAATAAATGAAATTGATCTGGCAAACCTTTCTCCTCTGGATCTTCACTTGGTAGATCATACATTGTGGGTAATGTTTCTTTGGGGGAAAGTGGCGGATCTGTTTGATACATTTTTAGTCATCCTGAATATATAATTTATTTATACTCCCCAGATCCCCGACTTCTATCATAAATTTATAAGTTATTAACATGATATTAAAAGAAGTCGGGGATCTTCTCACTCTATTATGCAATCATTTTTTTACATTCTTCCACATTCACCCCTTTTCTCATTGCATCTACTAAACTTTGATAACTCTCCCAATTTTCCTGGATTAAATTTTTAGCTTGCAGTAAATGAAATCTTTGTTTTTGTTCAAAAATTCTCTCTTCAAAACCCAAAGCTGTGAAAAATTGATTTAACTTAGCTTTATCATCTCCACCACCTTCAGCAGAATTAAATACTAACATTTCTGCGGCTATTCCCGCCATCCAAATATTACAATAGCGTTCTACCATTGAAACGCCAATCTTTCCCTTTTCCAACTGTTTGGCAATTTCGCCATCTTCCAAAATTACCCCACCTTGTCCCGGTTGTCCGATTTTCCAAGCTTCCCACGCGCTGAGAGTATAACCAGTCACCGTAATTCCTAATAGGTGAGCAACTAAAAAATGACCTGCTTCATGATGTATAATTCGTTCTTTATAAGTGGGAGAAAATCGCGCTAACCAGTCTAATACTATCGTTCCTCCCTTTCCTTGAAAACTGAAATTATCTAAAGTAGCAATTCCTAAAAATCCAATTATAGTTAAAGCTGGGATAGTGGGGGAAAGGTTGATTAATGGACCCAATAAACTAGAAAGCGTCATCAGGAAGACAGAGATAGCAATGAGATTGATAGCGGTTTGACTCATGGGAAGTTTTTAAAGCAGCTATGTAAATTTTCGATTTAAATATCATATAAATTATATCATGTTATTTATATCCTACCCACTGCGTAACCTGAGACATTCCCTTCCAACCTAAAAATTTACCAATTGGTTCTGCACGTTGAATAGAAATCCTGGTAAAATTTCCCCCCGCTTTTTCATACCATTCAAATAAGGTTTTTTCACCTGCCAACGTCACCACATTAGCAACTATTCTCCCCCCAGGACATAACGCATTCCAACATATTTCAAATAATCCTGGTGCAGTGACACCACCACCGATAAATATAGCGTCAGGTGTTGGTAAATGTTTAATAACTTCTGGTGATTTTCCAGCGATAATTTGTAAATTTGGTGTACCTAAAGCAGCAGCATTATCAGCTATATAATTTAGTCTATTATTGTTTTGTTCAATAGCGATCGCCCGACATCTAATATTACTTCGCATCCATTCTATAGAAATAGAACCACAACCAGCGCCAATATCCCAAAGTAATTCTCCCGGTAAAGGTGCTAAGGTTGATAATGTCACTGCTCTAACTTCCCGTTTTGTTAATTGTCCATCATGGTGAAAAGCGTTGTCAGGTAAACCGGGAAATCTTGATAAACTAACTATTCCCACATCTGCAATACATTCCACTGCAATAGTATTTAAAGCTGCAATTTCTGTTTCATTCCAACTATCTGCAACACCTGTTAAAATCCGTTCATGAATACCGCCCATTCTTTCTAAAACGGTTATTTTACTATCACCATAACCATGTTTTATCAAGATTTCGGCAACAATTTTTGGTGTATTTTTTCCCTCACTTAAAACTAATAATTTCGCACCGGGATAAATATAAGATTGCAGTAAGGAAACCGGACGACCACATAAACTCAAAGTTTCAATTTCTGTAAAATTCCAACCTAACCGAGAACAAGCTAAACTAAAAGCTGAAGGTGCAGGAATAATTGTTATCTCATCAATAGGAATATGTTTAATAATAGTTGCACCGACACCATAACATAAAGGGTCGCCACTAGCTAAAATACAAATTGACTCACCACGACGGTTAATAATTTCTTGAATAGAATTATGAAAAGGAGATTTCCAAGTGATTTTTTCCCTTCTATCTTCTGGTGGTAACATTGCTAAATGACGTTCCCCACCAATAATGATTTTAGCTTGGTTCAGAACAGAAACAGCTATTTTGCTTAATCCTTCAATTCCATCTTCACCGATGCCAATTATTGATAACCACTTGTTCATAATTTATAATTCATAATTTGTAATTTATCTCGTTCCTAGTCTCTGGCTAGGAATGCTGTACTTGAGGGTCTGCCTCAAATAAAATAATAAAATAAGGCAGAGCCTTAAATAATTCATTATCTCGTTCCTAGCCTCTGGCTGGGAATGCTATTCTTGAGGCTCTGTCTCAAATACAAAACAAGGCAGAGCCTTGAAGAATTCATTCCCATGCAGAGCATGGGAACGAGACAAAAGCTGATTAAGCGACAAATTCCTCCATTTCCACAATGCCCTTAGAACCATCAATGCGTACTTGCTGACCATCTTGGAGTAGATAGGTTGCACCACGTACATCCATAACTGCGGGGATGCCATACTCACGAGCGACAATAGCCCCATGAGAAAGTTTACCACCTGCTTCGGCTATGACTCCTCCGGCTCTGACTAAGATAGTAGCCCAACCGGAATCGGTATAAGGTACAACTAGAATTGTCTGCTTATTAATCTCACCGGCTTCCTGTAAATTTCGCACCACCTTAACTTGTCCTGAGACTTGTCCTTGACTGGCGGGAATGCCTAGTAGGATATGGTCAGAGGTATCAATGGGTGCGGTGATGGGATGGGGGGGATTATTGCCATAAACTAGAGGAGGGATTTGAGTAATTTGGCCATCTTCGAGAAATTGCGATCGCCTATTTTTCAACAACTCAGAAACTTTATTCCTCAATTCTGGATCAGCATCTGCGGCTAAACGACGCACTTCACCCAATCTTAAAAAGAAGATATCCCCAGTTTGCTGTAATAAACCTGTTTTTAGCCAAATCTTTTCTAAAGCCAAAAAAGTCCAGCGTAATTCGGCTAATAAGCGGGAATAAACCTCTGTTACTCGTCCTTTGAGATCCACGCGACTTTGGACAAAACCTTGCTGACGCTTTTTAGACTCATCCGTATTTTTCGGTTCATTTCCTTGGATCAACTGTATAAACAATTGTTGAACGAGGTGAGGTTGTTCTTTCCATCTGGGTACGGAAATATCAGTTCCCACCTCACTTAAATATCCGTAATCTTCCATTAGTTCGGCAAAATCATCCAAAATTCTTTCACCCTCTGGAGTTTCTGCCAATTGTGCAAAAATTCTCTCTGGATCAGGTTCTGGTAAGATTTCTTTGGCATCTGTGGCTAAAAGTTGGAGCGATCGCAAGGATGAAACTTCTGGAGTAATACTATAATCAATCTGCTCCTCTTTCACCCCAGAAACCGCCTGACGGATAGCAGCACTCAATGGAGATAAAATGCTGTAGTAAGTACCTTGGTTGAGCAAATCAAGAATTAAATCAACTCTGGTTAACAACTCAAGTGCTGATAATTCCTCAACGAGTTCATTTGCTAACTTTGTTAAACCAGGAATAAACCTAATCCGATAATCCCGCTTAAATTCCTGTTCTAAACTAATTTCCCGCTGTAGCAACTTTGTCAGTCCTGGTAAATTCTCCCAAGTAGAAGCTAGAGGGGGTTTACTCATTTTTGCGCCTCTAGTTAAAAAATCCAAACTTTCTGGCGGTAAACCCATTTCTAGAAAAACTTCCCCTAAAAAAGAAGCATTAAAATAGGCTCTAGAGTAATGCAGCGTCGCCATTTTGGTAAAATCTAAATCACGAGAGCGCTCGCCTAAAACTATCGTAAACAGTTCTCCCCACATCCCACAGGTTAAGGGTAAATTAATCGACCAAGTTAAGGGATGAATCACACCGGGAATGACTTCAGCGGCGATTTTCCTGGTCCAGATGGGTAATAAAGTAGTAATTGGTCGTGTTTGCAATACCCAGAGAGTTTGTCCATCATAACTCCACTCTACGTCTTGGGGAACGCCATGATAACGGTATTCTAGTCGGCGGGCTAGGTATGCTACTTGTTTAATTAATGGTTGGGGAATTTTCCCTTCTCCCTCAAATTGAATGGTAGATAACTTTTCTTCACCAACCACAAATACCCGATATTGTTCTGGTGTAACTTTTCCCGAAACTACCTGTGATGGACTTCCAGATACAGCTTCAATAATTACCGCATCACCTTGTTGGGAAATAGGATCACGGCTAAAGGCAACACCAGAAAATACACTTTGCACCTGGGCTTGAATTAATACGGACATCGCTGCATCCTTAGCCCCAAGATCCTGTCGATACTGGACAGCACCAGGACAATTATAGGAGGCTTGGACTTGAGCGATCGCTGTTTCTAATTCTTGTTTACTGGTGACATTTAAAATTGTTTCATATTGTCCAGCCGCTGAGGCTTGTTCTGAGTCTTCCCCAATCGCTGAAGAACGCACTACCAAGGGTGAAAGTGATGATGGTTGGAGAAAATCAATTAATAGGGCAGGGTCATCATAAGGCGCTAGAACCCATCCTTTCGGCACTGGATAACCCCAGCGTTTAACTTGTGATAATGTGGCGGCTTTAGCTCCAAATACCTCTGGTTCTAATTCATCATCTAAAGTAATAATCGTTTGCTCGCTCCCGCTCAAATATTCCATTATCGGTTGCGTTCGCATTTCTGCGTTTTCTGCTGGCAGGTTCAGGTCATCGGGGATTTGGGTATAAATCCATCCCAGTAATCCAGCTAATCCGAAAGCGGCAACAATTCTGGGAAAATCATTAGAATGCAGGATTGCCACCAAGACGGGAAATAATATCAAAACCCCGAATTTAATTGTCTGTTTGGAACGCAGAACGATAAAACCAATAGCTGCTACTAAACTGACAAATGTTGCGATGAGGGGATCGTGCATCAAAAATCCCCAAACTACGTTTGTTGTTCCTGCGCCTCTACCTAAAGTATACCTACCTGTAACCAGGGCAATCAACGCAATTAATTCCCAAAATGAGCCTTCAGGAAAAAAAATCCGGGCGATGGATACTGCTGCAATTCCTTTCAATGCTTCTGACAGCACTGCCAGAATACCCACCAGTTTACCACCGTGATAGAAAGCGGCGGAAACGCTAATATTTCCTGTACCGATTTGTCCGAGCCGCTGACGCTTAAGAGCGTAGGTGATCCAAGCAATTAGAGGCATTGCCCCTAAGAGTGGACAGGTAATTAAAATAACTAATAAACCCCAAAGCTGAAACATTTATTGTTTATTGTGAATTTTAGATTTATCTTCCATCTAAAATTGCAAATCGCAAATCTAATTTGTAATTATTTCTAATTATTTTTTTTCGATGGCTTGATTGGTGGCTTAATGGACACTGGACAGCTACGGAAATCCTTGTTGCCAGTGTCCTTTGAGATTTTCAATGATTCTAGCCTAGAGCATAGGCAGATTGCAACGCCCATAGGATGAGTGCTGCTATTGACCCCAAAACTAACACAGTGGAGATTGTGACTACTTTTGGTGAATCTGCACCTTCAAATTTCATAATTCCGCGATTTAAGTCGGACATACTTTTGTAAGCCTCCTTTGTTACATGGCTACTCTGTCCGCTTTGATTGTAGTCCTTCTGTGGGCTGATGATGTTAAATTCACATTATTATTTTCTTTAAGCTTTGCAACGTTTTCTCATGGACTGGGGATTGGGTACTGGGGACTAGGGATGAGGGATGA